>VGFL01000023.1 GCA_016868915.1 Bacteroidota bacterium
ACCAGCACTGGAAGTTGAAATATCTACCCCTTTGAGATTTTTGAACCCCTCATAAAAATTCCCACTGGAAGTAGAAAGTATTTCTTTTGCACTGAGCTTTTGAATACTAACGGGAGCCTCAAAGATTTTCTCGGAAACACGCGAACTCGAAACAACAACATCGTTAAAAGTTTTTGTGCTATTTGAAGATTCTATTTCGAATTTTAAAGAATTCATGTCTTTTGTTACTTTAAATTCTTTTTCGTTATACCCATCCACTCGAATAACCAAATAGAATCCCTCAGTGTTGTTCGAATAGTCAAGTGTTATCATAAAATTTCCTTTTTCATCCGATACAGAGCCTTTATTTAGACCTTTGATGATTATTTTGGCAAATGGAACGGGTACTTTTGAAACATCATCTTGAACGACACCTGTATGATTAATCGTTTGAGAAATTGAGGAGAGAATGAAAATTATGCAGAAGGAAATAAGTAAAAGTAATCGTAACATGATTAAAGATTTTAACTGTCAAATCTAATTTTTTTTTTTGAAATAACCAGTTGTAAATAAGTATAAATTGATTTGCGCGAGGTTTATATTCAAATATGGATTATTTTAGTTTAAATACCTGATCAACGAATTTTACGAAAGGTCAAATTAATTCTTGGTTCGTAAATAGTCTTATCTTTCGGCAATTGATGTTTCCAAAAGCGTTGGCTTCCTTCCATCATACATAATAAACTTCCGTGTTCTAATTTCAATTTTACTTTTTTCTTAGATTGATTGTGTTTTAATTCAAAAATACGTTCGGCCCCAAAACTGAGGGATGCAATACATGGATCCTCTCCCAACTCTTTTTCATTATCAGCATGCCAACCGTTACTGTCCATTCCATCGCGATAAAGATTTATCAATACAGCATTAAATTCCAATTTTGAAATAGATTCAACCTGTTTTTTTAATTCCTCTAGCTCCTTGAAAAAGGGATAGGTTTTCATTTTTTTCCCCGAGTAGGAATAAGTTAACTCATTCTCTGCAAAAAAAGCTTCTAGTCGAGGTTTTGTATAAGTCTTCGCAAATATTCTAATTTCGCCTGATTGAAAATCAATTTTTTTTGAAAGATAAGAAAACCAATAATTTGCTTCTGTTGAAGATAAAAAGTTTGGAAAATATAATAAATGGGTGTCTTCTAGATTAATTGTCTGTACATCAAACTCACTAAAAAATTTATTTTTCACGCAATTCTAGAGCCTTTAGTGTGTTAATCATCAAAGATGCAATAGTCATTGGCCCAACACCCCCCGGCACGGGAGTAATGTGTGAACATCTTTTGGAAACTTCGTCAAATTTAACATCGCCGCGTAAACTCCAACCTCTTTCTTTTGATTTATCCTCAACACGAGTTGTTCCAACGTCAATTACAACAGCATTTTCTTTTACCATATCGGAAGTGATAAAATCGGGTTTTCCGATTGCTGCAATTAAAATATCTGCCTTGGTACAGATTTCTTTTAAATTCTTTGTTTTTGAGTGCGCAAGAGTTACAGTGCAATTCCCTGGGCTCGAATTTCTTGCTAACAAGATACTTAATGGGGTTCCGACGATATTACTCCTTCCCAATACGACACAATTTTTTCCTTCAGTATTTATTTTATTCCTCTTCAGTAATTCCAAAATTCCCGCTGGTGTTGCAGGTAAAAATCCGGGTAAATTCAATATCATTTTTCCTAAATTTACCGGGTGGAAGCCATCAACATCCTTTGCTGGATCGATAGCCAAAGTTACTTTTAATTCATCAATGTGCTTTGGCAAAGGTAGCTGAACAATAAACCCATCAACACTTTTGTCTTTATTTAAAGATTTTATTTTGCTCAATAAAACCGCCTCAGAAACGTGGGAGTCGTATTGAATTAATGTACTTTCAAAACCAATTTGATTGCATGCATTAACTTTTGCTCCAACATAAGTCATGGAACCTCCATCATTTCCGACCAAAATGGCTGCGAGATGAGGGATTTTTTGGCCTTTTTTTTTACGTAGCCTAACAGCTTCAATTAGTTCTTTGCGAATTTCCTCTGCCGTTGCGGTACCATTAAGTAGTTTCACAGTATTATTTTTTTCCAAATTCTTCAATAATTAATTCAGCGAGCTCTGAACCAATTCGGTTTTGTGCCTCAACAGTTGCCGCACCTATATGTGGCGTACACGCTATTTTAGGATGATTCAGCAAGTTTGAATTAGGATTGGGCTCATTTTCAAATACATCTAAGCCAGCAAATGCAACTATTCCTTTATCCAGTGCCACGATTAATTCCTTTTCATCAATAACTCCCCCTCGAGCTGCATTCACAATTCGAACGCCTTTCTTCATTCGTTCAAATTCTTTGGCACCAATTACAGAACTTCCGTCTGCTTGTTTTGGAACGTGAATGGAAATATAATCCATTTCTGACAATACAGAAACTAAATCACTTGTTGGAGTTATAGAAACACCAATCTTTTGGGTTATTCCAATTGGAACCTGAATATCAACTTTTTCAGTTAATTGATCAACTGCGATCACGTTCATTCCAGCCCCTAGTGCATATGAAGCTAAACTTTGTCCAATTCTACCAAAACCAATTATTCCGATGGTTTTACCTCGTAATTCAACTCCTTTTGCGTAATTTTTTTTAAGAACAGAAAAATCACTATTACTTAAATTTTTGTATGAATCATTAAAAAAACGCGATATAGAATATAATTGGCCCATAACGAGCTCTGCGACTGATTGTGAAGATGAAGCTGGAGTATTTATTACCTTAATCCCTTTTTCACGCGCGTATGAAACGTCAATATTATCCATTCCAACTCCTCCACGACCAATCAATTTTAATGAAGGACAAGAATCAATTAATTCTTTTCGAGCTGTTGTTGCGCTGCGAACTAATAAAACTGGAATTTGATTCGCATTAATATAAGTTGCTAAATCACCTTGCTCAACCTTATCAGTAATTACTGTAAATCCAACCTCTTCGAGTAATTTCTTTCCTAAATCGGAAATTCCATCATTTGCTAAAATTTTCATTTTCTTTTCTAATTAACCTTTTCTTGCAAATTCTTTCATCACATCTACTAAAACCTGAACACTTTCAATTGGCAATGCATTGTACATTGACGCACGATATCCACCGACAGATCTATGTCCAGGTAGTCCTACGATTCCCGCCCCTTTCCACAAGGTATCAAACTCGGATTCACGCGTTTCATCATTTAATAGAAAAGTAACATTCATATTTGAGCGGTCTTGAGTTTCAACAGCTCCTTTAAATGCAGGATTTGAATCAATTTCATTGTACAATAATTTCGCTTTTGCTTCATTTTTTCTGCCCATTTCTTTTACTCCACCCGATGCCAAAAGATTTTTCAAATTCAATAAAGAGACATAAATCGAAAAAACAGGAGGAGTATTTAACATTGATTCTTTTTCAACGTGTTGTTTCAAATCAAGATAGGTCGGCATGAAGGGTGAAGTAGATTTTCCTAAAATTTCATCCTTTACAATGTATAGTGTGGCTCCTGCAGGCCCCAAGTTTTTTTGAGCTCCCGCATAAATCAAGTCGAAATCGGCGATGTTTATTTCTTTCGAAAAAATATCCGATGACATATCGCAAACTAAAGGCAAATTCGTTTTTGGAAATTCTTTAAATTGAGTTCCATAAATCGTATTATTAGATGTGAAATGAATATAGTCCACATTAGCTGGGATTGAATATTCTTTCGGAATATAAGTAAATTTTTTATCCTCAGATGAGGCAAAAACATCTACTTCAATACCAACTTTTTTTGCTTCTTTGATTGCACCAGTAGCCCAAGTTCCTGTATTAATATAACCTGCTTTTCTATTTTCCCGCATCATATTTATTGCAGCGATTGTGAAACCGAGCGATGCTCCTCCTTGAAGAAAGACAGTTGAATAGCCTCTTGGAATATTTAATGCCGTTTTAACCAAATTAATTGCTTCATCCATCACGGCAACATAATCTTTATGTCTGTGTGAGACCTCTAAAATGGATAAACCATTGAAATCGAGAACAGCATCAGCGGCTTGTTGAAAGACTTCCTGCGGTAAAATACATGGACCTGCTCCAAAATTATGTTTCATAACATCTGATTTTTCTTTAATTGAATTACAAATTTGCAAATCTTATTTCAGCCAATCGATAATATGTGGATTAAATCAAAAAAATGTTCAAAAAAAAAGCCCGACTTTCGGGCTTTACTAATTATTTCGTTTTTTTCGTTGTAGCTTTTTTCGTTGGCTTTTTTTCGATCGCTTTCTTTTCAACGGCCTTTTTTTCTGGTTTTACTTTTGCTGTCGCCTTCGGTTTAACCTCTTTTACTTCAACTTTTACATCTTTTTTAATTTTCTCTTTTTTTGCCACCAAAATGACTGGTTTTTTTTCTTTTCTCTTGCGCGAGTTTCCGTATGAACCCATTACTCTTTTGCCTTTCGCTGTTTTTTTATCTCCTTTACCCATTATACTATTTTTTTGACAAAGTTAACAAACTTTTTGTTCTGAGTTGACTGTTAAAATCTATTTTAGTTTAGTTAAATGTCCTTCAAATATACATTTATCATTCGTTTTTTCTTTTTTTTCTGATGTTCTTTCCGCAATAGATAATTTTCCTTCTGTAAAAAACATGGATATTTCAATCGCAACCTTATTTATTGAATCGCATGATTTGAAGTTTATTTCATCTTCACTGAAATACTCTTCCTTTATTGCTGTTCCGGCATACCGCCTTACACATCCGCGACTTAGTTGAAATATAAAATTTAGTTTTGTTGAATCTTTGTCTGAAATCTTAATTGTTGCGCTAAATCCACTTTTATTGGCATAACTACCAATTAAGTCGGCCATTTTTAATTTACAAATAGGGGTTGGATCAACCTTGACATCTTTATTTTTAGTAACTACTTTTTTTGAATTTTCAGTGCTGTTTGATGTAGAATCTTTTGATCCGCAAGAAAAAAATATAAGTAAAATTATTGCAGAAAGCGATGGTATGAGAAGTTTCATTTTTAATTTTTATTATCAAAGCTACTAAAATTTATTAAAATATTTTTTTATTATTTCATTTTCAATAAGGCTGCTACTCTTGATGTGTTTTCGGCACCACGATAGGAGAGTTTCCATTTTTTCTATCTCGCTTAATTGCCACAAAATGGTTGACTGATTTAATCTTTTTCTAAGTTCGTTCAGTATAATGGCGACAGCAACAGAAACATTAAGGCTCTCAGCAAAACCATACATGGGAATTCGAACTAAATAATCAGCATTTTGAATTGCTTCAGTGGTGATCCCTTTCTTTTCAGCTCCAAAAAGTAAAGCAATTGGCTCATTAATGGGCAAATTAAATACATCGTATTCAATTGCATGTGGACTCGTTGCCGCAATTTTATATCCATTTAATTTAAATTGATTTAAAATTTCTGTTGTAGTCTTACC
Source organism: Bacteroidota bacterium (assembly GCA_016868915.1). GTDB lineage: Bacteria > Bacteroidota > Bacteroidia > Flavobacteriales_D > Crocinitomicaceae > UBA952. Next base: position 5,475 of record VGFL01000023.1, read on the forward strand.
CTCAGAATAGTGATGTTCTAAAGTTACCCATTGGTTTGAACCTCGTGAAATACCTTCGTGTACTTGGTAGGTGTTTCTTTTTTCTATCAAATGAAGGGTTTGAATTCCAAATGAATCACACGTTCTTATAATTGCTGATGCGTTATGCTCTTGAAAAATATCTTCTGAAATTACTGTTATATGATTAGTCCGTTTCGCTATTATTTTTTCGAATAATCGAATTCGATCATCCGTCAATATTTTATAAAATTCAGAAAGTAGGTATTCTTTTGGGACCGTTTCAATCATCGTAACGTTGATTTTCTCTTGAAATTAATTTGGCCTTGAAAAATAGTAGAATAAAAAGCAAAATCAATAGACTACCTATTCCTACTAAAAATCCAGACCAAAAATTAGATGGATGTTCTATTTCAGTCGAGGACTTATTGTCGTTCTCCTGAAAATATTCAATCAAATTCTCCTGCTCCTCATTATTTTTCAATAAAAATTCTGCTTGTTGAGATTTTACGTCGATGAATAGTCGATAATATTCAATTTCCTTGTCCTTATCCTTTTTTTCTTTCTGTATTTCAACTAAAAGCTCTAAAAAATCGATTTGGTCTGTTAATAATTTATATTCTTTTGCCAAAGCCAATCCTTTTAAGAAAAATTTTTCAGCTGCTTCGTAGTTGTTTTCGTTATATTCAACGGACCCTAAATTGTAATAGGCTTCCAAAATTCCTTTTTGATTCTTGCTCATAACTCTTAATTTAAGAGCACGATTAAAGTTTAATTTAGCTTTTTCGACATTGCCTGTTGTTGCATAAAATGCACCTAAATTCGAATTAATTTGGGCTGTGCTTCCTAAATTGGAATTTGATTTTATTGAACTCAGACTTTTATTAAGGTATTCTTCAGCCAGGTTGAGCTTTTTTTCATTAAGCGCGATGTCACCGAGTATTCCATATGCATTTGACACGGATTCAAATTTTTGAAGCCTCAAACTTTCCTTAAGATAGTGACTTGCAATTGCTTTTGCTTTTTCTTTTAAATCTAACTTATCATAGGTTTTGGCTAAATTTAATTCAGCGAGAAAACGATGAGTTTCATTTGGGGACTCTTTTCCTGACGCAAGAGATAGTTTAAAGAAAGATTCGGCAGAATGATAATCCCCTTTAAGAAAATTAGAAATTCCTAATTCATTCAAATCTTCGGTAATATTGGAAAAATCTTCTTTTTTTTGATGATGATAAAGGGCTGCCTTCAGTTCTGACTCTCCTTCGATAAAATTTCCAATTCTCACTAAGTAACATCCCAAAATTTTTTTAGAAAAATATTTTAAAGATTCACTTTTTTTATCCGAGGCAAAATTAAAAGTTTCAATGGCCAGGTATTTTAATGAATCAGTGTTATTTCTCAAATAATATTCCCAAAGAGCCTGTGCTTGCGTTAATTTTTGTGATGCATCTGAAGTTTGTTTAAATTCTTTGAATGACACTTGTGTAAAAATCCTAGAAATAAAGAGCAAAAACAGAAAAGATAAAATTTTTTTCATAAGTGTTATTCATCGTAAAAATACATATTTCGGTAGAATCAAACTATTTATATTTTCTCGTGTTTACCTTTGTATAGCTATGAAGCAGAAGTCGATCGAAATAAAAGGAGCTCGGGTAAATAATTTAAAAAATATTAGCGTTACCGTTCCTCATGGAAAAATAACCGTTGTAACTGGATTATCAGGTTCAGGAAAATCTTCATTAGCTTTTGATACACTTTATGCTGAAGGTCAAAGACGTTATATTGAGAGCTTATCTTCCTACGCACGGCAATTTTTGGGAAAATTAGACAAACCTGAAACGGATTATATCAAAGGAATTGCTCCAGCAATTGCCATTCAACAAAAAGTAATTTCAAATAATCCTAGGTCCACTGTCGGAACTACCACTGAAATTTATGACTATCTCAAATTATTATTCGCCCGGATAGGAAAAACGTACTCTCCCGTATCGGGAAAACAAGTATTAAAGCATACGATTTCAGATGTTGTTGATTTTCTGAAAACATTCGAAGATGGTGAGAAGGCTATAATTCTTTCACCAATTAAAACGTACGCAAATACGGAAAACAAAAAGTTTCTTGAAAAGTTAAAACAACAAGGTTTTATTCGCCTCTTCAAAGAAGGCAAAGCGATTGAAATAGAGGAACTTTTGCAAGTCGACAAATTGTCCTTAAAAAATTACTTTTTAGTTACCGATAGAATTTCAATCGATTCGGGCAATGAAGATAATTTAACTCGATTTGCTGATTCCATTCAAATAGCATTTACAGAAGGCAGCGGTGAATGTGGAATTTTTCGAATCAGTGATAATACAATGTCTTTTTTTAATAATCGTTTTGAACTTGATGGGATTGAATTTCAGGAGCCAAATGAGCAATTCTTCGCATTTAATAATCCCTTTGGGGCCTGTAAACTTTGTGATGGTTTCGGACAAATTATAGGAATAGATGAAGATTTAGTTATTCCAAATAAAAATTTAAGCGTTTATGAGGGAGCTATATTTCCGTGGAAAGGTGAAACGATGGGAGACTATTTAAATCAGTTAATTTACAATGCCTCTAAATTTGATTTTCCAATTCATAGACCAATTAATCAATTGTCAGATGAGCAATACAAACTATTATGGTCTGGAAATAAGTATTTTACCGGATTAACCCCATTTTTTAAATTTATTGAAAGCCAAACATATAAAATTCAATACCGTGTATTATTGTCTCGTTATCGTGGGAGAACCGATTGCCCTGAATGTTTGGGAACGCGTTTGAGAAAAGATGCTAGTTACGTAAAAATTGGTGGCAAATCTATTTCTGAACTAGTATTGATGCCTATTGACGAGTGTTTACAATTTTTTAATGGTTTGAGTTTAAGCGATTACGAAAATGCTATTTCTAAGCGAATTTTACCTGAAATTAAATCGAGACTTACTGTTTTGATGGATGTTGGACTAAGCTATTTGACTTTAAATAGAAAATCGAATACGCTTTCTGGAGGCGAATCTCAACGTATAAATTTAGCAACATCCTTAGGAAGTAGTTTGATTGGCTCAATGTACATTTTAGATGAACCATCAATCGGCCTTCATCCTCGTGATACGTTCAATTTGATTCGTATTTTAAAAAAATTAAGGGATGTGGGAAATACAGTTATTATTGTTGAACACGAGGAGGAAATTATGAAAGCGGCAGATCAATTGATTGATATTGGGCCAATGGCAGGAAGATTTGGAGGAGATATTGTTTTTAATGGAAAGTTTTCAGAATTATCAAATGCAAAAAATAGCTTAACAGCAAAGTATTTAACTGGTGAAAATGAGATTCCCATCCCTAAAAGAAGAAGAAAATCGAGTAATAAAATCGTTGTAAAAGGTGCAACGCAATACAACTTAAAAAATATTGATGTTGATATTCCGTTGAATTCATTGGTTTGTATAACCGGTGTTTCTGGGAGCGGTAAGTCAACCTTAGTCAAAGAAATTCTATATCCAGCAATCAAAAAAGAATTGGGCATTTCAAGTGAGACAATGGGTAAGTTTACAGAGTTAACCGGCGACTTAAAAAATATAAAATCAGTTGAATTTATAGATCAGAATCCAATTGGAAAATCATCACGAAGCAATCCAATCACTTATGTCAAGGCATTTGATGAAGTACGGGATTTATTTTCAAGACAACCTCTAGCCAAAACTCGAGGGTATAAACCAGGATTTTTTAGTTTTAATGTAGAGGGTGGTCGTTGTGAAATGTGTGAGGGTGAAGGGCAAATCACGGTGAGTATGCAATTCATGGCGGATATTCAATTACCCTGTGAATCATGTGATGGAAAACGCTTTAAAGCTGAAACTCTAGAAGTATTGTATCGAAATAAATCAATCTCAGATATTTTAGATTTAACTATCTCAGAGGCTTTGGATTTTTTCAAGGAATCGGACGGAAAATTGGAAGAGAAAATTGTTGCTAAGATTACGCCATTAGTTGATGTGGGGTTGGGTTATTTAAAAGTAGGTCAATCATCAAGTACTATGAGTGGGGGAGAGACACAACGGATTAAACTCGCCTCATTTTTAAGCAAAGGAAAGGAACAGGTTTCTACATTATTCATTTTTGATGAACCCACAACTGGACTTCATTTTCACGATATTTCCAAATTACTTATCGCCTTCAATGCATTGATTGACCAAGGTCATAGTATTATTGTTATCGAACATAACATGGAAGTTATCAAATGTGCAGATAGAATAATTGACTTAGGTCCTGAAGGTGGTAAAAATGGCGGGCATTTACTTTTTAACGGTACGCCTGAGGAATTCACTAGGGTAGAAAATAATTCTACATCTCAGTATTTAATGGAAAAGTTAAAATAAATAATGCTCTTTATCAAGCATAGTTTTAATTTCCATATTTATTGAATCTTTAAATTGTTTTTTTACGCGCCTATCATCGATTTCTTCGCAAGATTCGTATAAATATTTACCCCCTTTCCATTTGAAAAGACAATTAAAATGACGAAGTATGTTGTCAATTCTATTTCCAAATCGAATAATTAAGTCATCGTACTTAGAAACAGATTTTCTTCGTTCGATTAAAGTTCCATTGAAACCATTAACTAAAACTAATGTTCCTTTCTCTCGTTGAAATATTTTTAATTTCCTGGTCTCTGAACCCCTAACCGTTGCTTTAATTAATAATATAAATCCATTCCTTAGTGATCCTCCGTCATCCAAGGGAAAAAATTTGAAAAATCTTGGAGAACAAGCAGGTCTAAATGGATCTCTATCATTTTCATTAGTTGAATCACATTCTTTAAGTTCTTTCAATAAATCTTCCTCTTCGCCGAAGGTAAAATTATTTTTATTGAAATCAATCTCGAATTTTCCACGTGGTATTTCGGTTGTTGAACTATTTTCAGTAGCATTACCTTCTTCAGGTGCATTCAAATATTTGTAAAGTAAATAGGTAACTATTCCAACAGAAAAAATGATAATTGATAAAACGAGGAATTTTTTCATAAGAGTAAAATCGAATCTATATATAAAGTTACATCAAAAGATTGAAGTAGAAACTTCTAACGCCTTATCAAATTCTTTTGAATCCACAGTGGTGGGGATAGAGTTTTCTTTAAAATAATCTAACATGATTTCAGTGGGTACGTTTCCAGTTAAGTCATCTTTCGCCATTGGACATCCTCCAAAACCACGAATAGCACCATCAAAACGTCTACATCCGGCATCGAAAGCGGTTTGTACAATCTCTTTCGTATTTTCAGGTCGAACATGCATATGTGCACCGAACTCGATTTGAGGTAATACAGGAATTAATGTTTCATAAAGAAATTTAATATCTTCTTTTTTAGCTGAACCAATGGTGTCAGATATTGCAATTATATCAATACCGAAAAGAGTAACTAATCTTTCCGTCCACGTCAAAACAAGTTCTGGACTCCACTTCTCTCCATAGGGATTTCCAAAGCCCATGGAAAGATAAATTACTAATTTTTTATTTGAAAGAATGCACTTGTTTTGGATGAATTCAACGCGACGGAGAGTTTCTTCGATTGTAGAGTTTGTATTTCTTTTTTGAAATTCCTCTGAAACTGAAAAAGGACAACCGAGGTAGTTAATTTCTTCGAAAGAACAGGCATCCTCTGCTCCACGTTCATTGGCAATGATAGCTAAGAGTTTCGAATTTGATGAACTTAAATCAAGTTGAGATAAAACATCTGCTGTATCTCTCATTTGTGGTATTGCTTTCGGAGACACGAAACTTCCAAAATCAATTGTGTCAAAACCGCAAAGAAGAAGTTGATTTATATAGGAGACTTTTTTTTCAGTGGGCACAAAGTCGACCATTCCTTGCATGGCATCACGAGGACATTCAATGATTTTAAGCTCTTTTTCCACGTTGCTGCTTTATAATTTCTTGATTAATATTCTTGACTAGCGCGGGCCCTTCGTAGACGAATCCTGTATAAAGTTGGATTAACGATGCTCCAGCCTCTAGTTTCTCGATAGCATCTTGAGCAGTATGTATTCCTCCGACACCAATTATCGGAATTTTACCATTTGTTTTTTCATGAATATAACGGATAATTTCAGTCGATTTTTTGGACAAAGGTTTTCCAGAGAGACCACCCGCACCTATTGTATTGATTTCTTCTTTGGTGGCTTTTAAATTTGAACGATCAATGGTAGTATTGGTCGCCACAATTCCGTCTAGTTTACATGTTTGAACAACATCGATAACATCGTCAAGTTCATCTGAATTTAAATCTGGGGCAATTTTTAGGAGAATTGGTTTTTTTGAGGCCATGGATGTATTTTCATGTTGAATTAGAGTTAGTAATTCAGTCAAGGGCTCTTTTTCTTGGAGTGCCCTAAGATTAGGTGTGTTTGGTGATGAAACATTCACTACGAAGTAGTCTACATAGGGATAAAGTTCTTTGAAACATTGTAAATAGTCATCATTGGCTTTTTCATTTGGAGTTGTCTTATTTTTTCCAATATTTCCTCCAATTACTACAGTTGTTTTTCTTTTTTTTAGGTTTACAATTACTTCTTCAATACCATTATTATTGAATCCCATCCTATTTATAATTGCTTCATCAGATTTCAGTCGAAAAAGACGTGGTTTAGGATTTCCTTCCTGTGCTTTTGGCGTAACTGTCCCTATTTCTATAAATCCAAATCCAAGGTTGGAAAAATCATTATATAAAGAAGCATTTTTATCAAACCCAGCAGCCAACCCAACGGGATTTCGAAAATTTAAACCAAAAACTTCTCGTTCGAGAGAATTATTTTCTACTGTAAATAGTAATCGGAGTAGTTTTTGAGACCCTGGAAAAAAAAGAAATAAACTAAGTAAATCCGACGCCAAGTAGTGTGCTTTTTCAGCAGAAAATAAAAAAAGAATTGAACGGATTAATTTGTACAATTACTTAGCTCCCTTTTGAGTTATATGGGATTCTTGGTTGAATACCACCCTTTTTTTTTCTTTGTCGACCGTAATCTTTGTACGTTATATTTTTAGTAAAAATCAGGTTAAAATGGTAGTAAGCATCTTTTTGTTTACTATCACCTCTTTGAAAACCTTCATCGAACCAATTTAATTCATTTCCCTGATTTGTGGGAAGATCGGAGGGGTTCGAAAGATATGAGGCTACGGGATTATTGAAGCTTTCAGGATTCTGGTAAACAGTACTTACATCATCAATGTAGTCTGAGAATGTTTTTACATAAGAAAGTTCAATTCCAAGTCGCCACATTTTTGAGATTCCAAATCTAAAACCGATTCCAGCAGGAATTGTAAGGGTTACAGGAAGATAGGACTTGCCCTCGGTTTGTATGGGCCTTAAATTGACCCACTTGTGATTTTCTGCGCCAACGGATGGGTCATTATAGTAGCCTTGATTATTGAAATAAATCAGTCCTATACCAGTAAATACATAATATTGTTCACTTCTGTTTTTTTTCGGGTAACTTCCTGATAAATTATATGTTGGACTAAACTTCTCAACAGTGGCAAAAATAAATTCTATACGTTGTTGAATTTCTATATTAAAACTTCTAAAATTTAAATTTCTTGCTTTTCTTATTTGTTCTTCACTGTATGCATCATTTCCTTTCAGATTAAAAATACACAAGCTCGTTGTCGTCGCGAAGTACGGGTGGAAACGTTGACGATAGCCTAGCCATCCTGCAAATCCTGTAGATTGCCAATCAATATCTTTTAAACTGTAGTCTTTTCCTACTGAGCTTGCTCCTCCTAAATCACCATTAAATTGAGTTCCCCCAAATCCAAATTGAAGTTCTTTTTTGTGTAATGACCAATTTTTTTGAGAATTAAAATTTGTGTGTTGAGCACGAATATTCGTAACTAGGAGAGGAAGGAATGAAAATAAAGCAAATTTTCGTAAACTCATTATTTAAACGATACTCATTGAGTACAAAAATAAAATAAATTGCTAAATAAACCAATTTTTAAAATTTAATCCATACAAATAATGGACTTGAATATCAAGATTGTAAATTTAAAATAAGACGAAAAACAAAAGACTTGATAAACCTATAATTCCATAAAATAGAACTGTTTTAAAAATTACAGGTTTGTTCTTTTGATATTCTTTTAAAACTTTTCGAAAGTTTTGTTTTTCATTAATTTCATTCTTTGATAGTTCTATTCCATCCACGATAATTTTAATCTTGTGCATATTATTCAAGTTTATTAAAAATTTGTTTTAATTTATTTATAACTCTAAAAGTTTTAACTTTTGCATTATTTTCTGTCATGCCGAGTACCTCACCAATTTCGCGAAAAGACCTTTTCTCAAAAAAGCGCATTTCAACTAATTCAAGTTGATCGCACTTTAGACGCGTAAGAGCCTTTAAAAGTTTGCTTCTGTTCTTTTCAGAGTCATCTTCAAACAATTCATCCATTACGTGCCCAATAATTACTTTATCAAGCCGAACCGTTCTTTCACCTTTCTTATCGCGAAATGCCTGATTCAACTCACTTTTTGCGATTCGAAATAACCAAGAAGAAAAGGGTATGCCCCGAAATTCAAATTTATGAATGTTTGTTAATGCCTTAACAAAGACCATAGAAGTTACATCCTCTACAGTATCTAAATCATCCATTCGTTTATAAACATACCGAAAAATTGCTTCGTAATACTTACGGTACAAAGGTCCAAATTTCTCTGGATTTTTTTTCGCATTTTCAATTTGAATACGCTCCTCTTCGAGAAGAGCAGCACTCATGTGGTAGGCTGAATTTAACATGGTTTTGGTTTTTGGTTTAAATTTAATCTCGGCTTGCAGACCGTAGATAAAAGATAGAACGCAAACGATTAAAAAAAATAACAAACAATTAATAAAAAAATAAGTAATTTTACTAAAAAGCTTTATTTGTGCGAGTTTTGTGATATACAAATAAAATAATTCGATTCGTGGGTGAAGGAAATTGAGGACTTTTTCATGTCGATAAATCCAGTTTTAGCAGCCTTCTATGCTACTACTTTTACTTGGTTGTTAACTGCTCTTGGAGCCTCACTCGTATTTTTTATAAAATCAGCACACAGGGGTGTTTTAGATGCTATGTTGGGATTTACTGGTGGGGTAATGGTTGCTGCTAGTTTCTGGTCTCTGTTGAATCCAGCAATTGAACTTTCAGAAAAACAATTTCCAAATTTTCCTTGGCTTCCAGCCGCTGTTGGATTTATAACAGGAGCTTTATTTTTATTTTTTTTAGATAAAAAGTTACCACATCTTCACTTAAATTTTATGGAGAATGAATCCGAGGGTGTAAAGACTCAATTGCACAAAACAACTCTTTTGGTTTTAGCCATTACACTTCACAATATTCCAGAGGGGTTGGCAGTTGGAGTTTTATTTGGAGCTGCAGCAAATGGAATTGAAGGGGCTACCTTTTCAGCCGCCATTGCTTTGGCCATAGGAATAGGAATACAAAATTTGCCAGAGGGATTTGCTGTGGCAATGCCTTTAAGAAGAGCTGGTGCGTCAAAGTTTAAAAGTTTTTGGTACGGTCAACTTTCTGCAATTGTAGAACCTATAGCTGGAATTATTGGGGCAGTGGCGGTAATATATGTAGAACCTATGTTACCATTCGCATTGGCCTTTGCAGCTGGAGCGATGATTTTTGTTGTAGTTGAGGAGGTAATTCCTGAGACCCAAAGAGATAAATATACCGATTTAGCAGTTTTGGGTTTTATTGGTGGATTTACCGTAATGATGATTCTTGACGTTGCATTGGGTTAACTACCTCACGGTTTTCTCAAGCATAGGAACAAACCTGAAAGATCCAAAATCTTCAATTTCAATGTTGTTATCAATTTTTTTCGTTATTCTTTTCATTAATTGACTTTCACCTTCTCCAACAGGAATTACCATTATGCCGCCTACTTTTAGCTGATTTACTAATGTTTGAGGGATTTCTCGTACTCCACATGTTATCAGTATTTTATCAAAAGGCTGGTATGTCTCTAATCCTTTATATCCGTCCCCATAAAATTGCCTTGGATGAAATCCAAATTTCTTAATTATTTCTTTGGATTTTATGAAGAGTTCTTTTTGTCTTTCAATAGTGAATACTCGAATACCCAGTTGACAGAGAATACATGTTTGAAAACCCGAACCTGTACCAATTTCTAGTACTTTTTCACCCTTTTCTAAATTTAATAACTGTGTTTGAAATGCGACTGTATATGGATGAGAAATTGTTTGACCAGCCCCTATTTGAAAAGCAATGTTTGTGTATGCCTTTTCTAAGAAGGCTAAATCAAGAAAAAAATGACGTGGAATTTGGTAAAAAGCATCAAGTATTTTTTCATCATTGATTCCTTTTTTACGAAGCTCATTAATAAGTTTTCTACGCAGTCCCTGATGCCTAAAATTATCTTGCATTGTACAAAGGTACTCCGTTATCGTTACTTTTTAAGTTGAATTTACAAACATCTGCTTGTTGAAATTATACACTTCATATCTATCGATAAGGATAAACGACTCTTTAACCATCCTTTCGTTTGTAAAATTATGATAAAATCAAATTTATTTTGTTACTCTTTGTTGAGAAAATAGCTCCAAATCCTATATTTGTAAAAAAGTTATGGCTCTAAAAACCAACATTGCAAATGGTGTTTTAACTATTACGTTAAATCGACCTGAAGTTTTTAATTCTTTTAATAGAGAAATGGCATTGGAGTTACAGAACACATTGGACAATGCGGAAGTTGATAACTTAGTTCGTGCCATAGTTATAACCGGTGAAGGAAAGGCCTTTTGTGCAGGTCAAGATTTAGTCGAGGCTACTAATCAGAATGGTCCTGATCTCCAATCAATTGTCAGAGAACATTATAATCCAATTATTTGTAAAATTCGAGGGATTGAGAAACCGATAATTGCTGCAGTAAATGGGGTTGCCGCTGGAGCCGGAGCGAATATCGCCTTGGCGTGTGATATCGTAATAGCTAAGGAAAGCGCTTCATTTATTCAAGCATTTAGTAAAATTGGATTGATACCCGACTCTGGTGGTACATTTTTCTTACCCCGACTCGTTGGAATGCAAAAGGCTCTTGCTTTAATGATTACCGGCGAAAAAGTCTTAGCAAGCGATGCCGAAAAGATGAATATGATTTTTAAAGCGATTCCTGATGAAAATTTTGAGGATGAAGTTGGAAAGTTAGCTGCTCGATTGGCTCAAATGCCAACAAAAGGAATTGGTTTAACAAAGCGAGCGGTCAACGAATCATGGAATAACTCCCTTTTAAAACAGCTGAAATGCGAGGAAGTATTACAGACTGAAGCCGGAAAATCATTTGACTTTAAAGAGGGTGTAAGTGCTTTCCTTGAGAAAAGAAATCCTTCATTTACAGGAAAATAAAATGGAAATAGGAATAATTGGAGCTGGAACAATGGGAAGTGGGATTGCTCAGGTGGCAGCGCAAAATGGCCATCAGGTAATCTTGGTAGATTCCATGGAAAATGCTCTTTCAAAATCAAAATCAGAATTACAGTTTTCTCTCAAAAGACTTGAAGAGAAAGGACGGATCACAGAACAGCAATCGAGCGAGATTCAAAATAATATCATATATTCAACCGAAATAACTTCTTTAAGAAATTCAAAGTTGGTCATTGAAGCAATAATTGAAAAGCTAGAAGTAAAACATCAGTTGTTGTATGAATTAGAGTCGGTTGTATCCGACAATTGCATCATTGCCAGTAACACCTCATCGATACCAATTGCCTCGTTGGGGTCAATATTGAGTAACTCAAAAAGAATTATTGGGATTCATTTTTTTAATCCTGCTCCTGTAATGCCTCTGGTAGAAATTATTCCTTCCGTTCAAACTTCTTCAGTTGTACTTGAAAAATCTATTCAAATTCTGAAAGATTGGGGTAAAGTAGTGGTTGTCTGCAAAGATACACCAGGATTTATTGTCAATCGAGTTGCTCGTCCATTTTATGGTGAGGCATTACGAATTTATGAAGAAGGAAAAGCAGATTTTTCGACGATTGATTGGGCAATTACTGAATTTGGTGGGTTTAAAATGGGGCCATTTACCCTAATGGATTACATTGGAAATGATATCAATTATTCTGTTACCGAATCTATTTTTGAAGCATTCTACTTTGATCCACGCTTTAAACCAAGTTTCACGCAAAGAAGACATGTTGAGGCAGGTTTTTATGGACGAAAATCAGGTAGAGGATATTATGATTACTCGGAAGGTGCAATTGAAGTTTTTCCGTCAAAGGATGAGGTGCTTGGAAAAGCAATTTTTGAAAGAATTCTTGTTATGCTTATCAACGAAGCGATAGATGCTGTTTTCATGCAGGTTGCAACACCTGAGGATATTGATTTAGCAATGACAAAAGGAGTGAATTATCCGAAAGGACTTTTAAAATGGGCAGATGAAATGGGATTGGAAAAAATTTTGAATAAATTGGACGAATTATTTCATGAATATGGCGAAGATCGATATAGACCCAATCCGTTACTACGAAAAATGGTTCGTGAAAAAAGATCTTTTTTTTAAAATGGTCTCAAAAGCGTTTAAATTCCGCAGAAGTTAATAGAAAACATTAATTTTGGTTCAAATAAAAGATTTACATGGACTTTATTGAAGAAATGAGATGGAGGGGGATGATTCACGATTTAACTCCGGGTGTTGAAGAACATTTGAGAAAAGGAATGACAACTGCTTATATCGGTTTTGATCCTACAGCAGATTCACTTCATATCGGAAGCCTTGTTCAAATAATGACCTTAGTTCATTTTCAGCGGTCTGGACACAAACCCATTGCACTATTGGGTGGGGCAACGGGTATGGTAGGTGACCCATCTGGAAAATCACAAGAGCGATCATTATTGGATAGAGAATCCTTGCAAAAAAACATAGATGGCGTTCGAATTCAACTAACAAAATTTTTAGATTTTGACTGTGGGACCAATTCAGCAGAACTCTTAAATAATTACGATTGGTTTGAAAATATGTCTTTCTTAGATTTTATTCGAGATATTGGAAAACATATCACTATAAATTACATGATGGCAAAGGATTCTGTTAAAAATCGTTTGGAAACAGGAATGTCGTTTACAGAATTTTCATACCAATTGCTCCAAGGATATGATTTTTATTATTTGAATCAAAACAAGAATTGTTCTCTTCAATTGGGTGGTTCAGATCAGTGGGGAAATATTGTAACAGGTACTGAATTAATCAGAAGAAAAAATGGGGGAGAGGCTTTTGCAATTACAACTCCATTGATTAAAAAAACTGACGGTACAAAATTTGGAAAAACTGAAGGAGGGAACGTTTGGCTAGATAAAGCAAAAACTTCTCCTTACAAGTTTTATCAATATTGGTTGAATGCAAGTGATGATGATGCCTCGAATTACATTCGGATTTTCACCTTGTTATCGAGACAAGAAATTGAAGGTATTGAAAAACAACACCAAGAGGCTCCGCATTTGAGAGTTTTGCAGAAAGCATTGGCAGAAGACATTACTGTTCGAGTTCACGGAAAAGAAGCACTTGAAGCAGCGATTTCGGCAAGTAATATTCTCTTTGGAAAATCTACGTTTGAAGATTTGCAAAAATTATCCGAAGATGACTTTCTAGCTGTTTTTGATGGAGTTCCAATGGTTACGCTGCCAAAGGAAGAATTTAGAAATGGACTAGGTATAGTTGAAGCGTTAGGAAATCGAACAGGGTTTTTGGCATCAAATGGTGAGGCTCGACGCGAATTAAAAGCAAATGCAGTTAGTGTTAATAAGGAAAAAGTTGATGAGGAGTTGGTGTTAAATACAAGTCATTTAATTAAAGGTAAATACATTCTCCTTGGCAAAGGCAAGAAAAACAACTACATCATCGTTGTAGAGTAGGCATGGAAATTAAAGAAGCGCAGAAAATAGTTGATGAATGGATTAAATCTGTTGGTGTTCGCTATTTCAATGAGCTTACAAATATGGCCATGTTGACTGAAGAAGTTGGTGAAGTAGCGCGAATTATTGCCCGAAGATATGGCGAACAAAGTGAAAAAGATTCAGATAAAGGAAAGGAGCTAGGAGATGAATTGGCAGATGTTTTATTTGTACTAATTTGTCTCGCTAATCAAACTGGGGTTGATTTAGAAAACGCTTTGAAAAAAAATCTGGAGAAGAAAACCTTGCGTGATTCAAGTCGTCACAAGTCTAACGAAAAACTGAAATAAAGCAAGTATGTCCAATGCCTCGAATGGACTTTTAGTTTTCATCTCCTTTCTAAAGAAAATTGGGGTTCTTCTTGGATTACTTTTGGTCTATCGTTTCGTGTTGTTTATTTTCAATTTTACTTTATTTAAAGGAGTAACATTTTTTGATTTTCTTATTGGTACTTGGTTTGATGTGATTACCATTAGTTTATTACTTTTTCCAACTATTGTTTTGTATTTCGTCCCAACACCCGAAAAATGGCGGCAATGGAAACATCGAATTAATTCTATTCTATTTGTAATCACGAGTTTATTTATACTCGCATTCAATGCTTGGGATATTGCATATTATTCATACACCCTAAAACGAATTAGTTTTGATTATTTGTTGTTTATGCTAAATTCAACGGAAACGAATGTATTGGCAGGAACTTTTTTAGCCGAATTTTGGTGGTTGTTAGTTTTATTTTTACTGAGTTCCATTTTTTTAATTTGGACAGAACGAAAAATAAAGAGTGAATCATTTTCAATTAAAAAAATACAATCATGGTTGCTTTTTCCGCTTGTTACTGCTTTATTTATTGTTATTGGTAGAGGTGGATTTCAGCTAAAGCCGATCGGAATATTGGATGCAACCATTTACACGACAGTTGAAAAATCACCAATAGTTTTAAACTCAGCGTTTACCGTGATTAAAACGATTGAATTTCGGGGTGTTCAGGTGAAGCAATATTTTTCAAAAGAAGAGGAATTGAAGTATTTTAATCCAATTCGAACCTCTCAACCTCAAAAGATTTTACCGGATTCAACCAATATAGTTTTTTTATTGCTCGAAAGTTTCGGTAACGCTTATGTAGGTCCGGGCAATCCTGAAAGTTTTACACCATTTTTGGATTCAATTCTAAATCAATCATTGTATTTTGAAAATGGATATGCAAATGGAAGAACCTCAATGGATGCTTTGCCTACGATTCTTTCTTCTATTCCGGCCTGGATGGATGAGCCATTCATTTTGTCGTCGTACAGCAGTAATCAGTTTACAGGATTGCCTCAAATTTTGAAGTCAAAAGGATATGAAACTGCGTTTTTTCATGGCGCTACCAATGGTTCTATGCGTTTTGATAGTTATTGTACTGCTACCGAAATAAATCATTATTACGGGAGGAAAGAATACAATAATGAAAACCATTTTGACGGTAATTGGGGAATTTGGGATCATTATATGCTGAATTGGTCTATTGATAAAATGAATTCTTTTAAAAAACCATTTTTTTCAATGATTTTTACATTGTCATCTCATCATCCATATACAATTCCTCAAGAATTCAAATCAAAAGTAAAATCGGGCCCAGAAATAATATGTGCTACCCTAAGTTACGTTGATTTGGCGTTGCAGTCCTTTTTTGAAAAAGCAAAAAAACAGGTTTGGTATAAGAATACACTTTTTGTAATTTGTGCTGATCATACCGGTC
This sequence comes from Bacteroidota bacterium, assembly GCA_016868915.1. Taxonomy (GTDB): domain Bacteria; phylum Bacteroidota; class Bacteroidia; order Flavobacteriales_D; family Crocinitomicaceae; genus UBA952. The sequence continues at coordinate 21,187 of VGFL01000023.1, forward strand.
CGACGAATAGAGCTGAAAAAGCAACCTTGGATATGAGTTATCGAATCCCAATTGCTTTTTATGATCCTTCGGGTAAATTAAAGCCAGAAAAATCTAAGGTGTCATTTCAGCAAACAGATATTTATCCAACTCTTTTAGACTTGCTAAATATTCAAACAAGCTATTATTCAATTGGATCCTCATTTTATTCAAAACAAGCAAAGGTAATTGCTACTTTTGCCCAACAAAACTTAATTTCATTCGGTAAACCGGGAAATCCTTTAAGTTGGAATGAAGCGAAAACGTATCCTAAAAATCATCCAAGATATAGTGAAATACTTCATCTCAAGGCTGCTTACCAACGCTATTGTTTTGATTTATTAAATAATAGGATGAGGCCTTAGATAGTTTTCTTGCTTATTTTATCAATATTCTCACAATATTTTTAAATTTAGGGCATATAAATTAAAATTATGCTAATTCTTCTTATCGCCTCAGTTTTTCCAGTCCTTATTTTTATGTATTTGATTTATTTAAGAGATACAATAAAAGAACCTTTATCAACCTTGTTCCGCGCATTTTTTGCAGGAATTTTATCTGTTGTTTTAGCCGTTATATTAGGACTAGTAATTTCGCCTATTGGTGAATTTTTGAAGGAGTCAGCCATGGGGTACTCATTTTTTAACGCTTTTATAACAGCTGGATTAATTGAAGAATTCAGTAAATTTCTCTTATTGTATTTATTTATTTGGAAGCATAAGAATTTTGATCAAAATTATGATGGGATAATTTATGCCGTTTTTGCATCATTAGGATTTGCCTTAGTCGAGAATATATTATATGTTTTCCAAGGTGGATTATCCACGGCTATAATGAGAGCAGTTCTGGCAGTTCCTGGCCATGGATTTTTTGCCGTAATAATGGGGTATTATTTTTCATTAGCAAAATTTAATCATAATCAACAACGAAGTCTATTACTTATTCAGGCAATTATGATTCCCGCACTCATCCATGGCTCTTACGATTTCTGTTTGATGTACATGTCACATGAAAACAGCAATATTCTTTTGAGTCTTTTGTTATTAATAGCATTTACGGTACTTGTTATTGGATTTTGGCGCTTAGGATTCAAAAAAATTAAAAAACACATCCAAAAAGACAAGGAGCTTGGTGTATTCGAGTAAGTTTTATTTAGGATTTTGGTTAAAGAGAATTACTAAATATTCAATCCTACTTTAGGGTTATTGTTATTAAATTCCATAAAATCCATTGAGCATAGAGTTAAAGAATTTAATTCTATACCTATATTTGTAATCTAAATAAATTAGAATGAACAGTTGGTTTACTGTTAAAGTAAAATATACACGTCAGCTAGAAAATGGGACGTTTAAACGAGTTTCAGAACCTTACTTATTAGCAGCTATGTCTTTCACTGATGCAGAAGCAAGAATTTATGAAGAATTAGGTTCCCGAATTCGCGGTGAGTTTAACGTTGTTGGAATTTCACGAACAGAATTACATGATATTTTTGCATACGATGATGCGGATACTTGGTACAAGTGTAAAATCACGTATGAAAAACTTGACGAAGATGGCGAAAAAAACAAAAAAATTTCTCAACAGTTTTTAGTTTCTGCACATTCGGTAAAAGATGCTTTTGATAGACTTCAAGAAAGTTTGGAGTCATATATCGTTGGTTTTGAGATTCCTTCAATTATAGTTTCGCCGATTGTTGAAATTTTTCCGTTTGTTTCAGATGAGGAGGGCAAATCACAATTTCCAATTGTTGGAAATGATGTTGAAGTAGACGGTAATTCAGTAGCACATGGCAGTTTTTATTCTGCCCCAGGGACGGATGTAGGTGATGAGGTTGAAAGCGAGGTAATTGATGAACATGATGCTGAATCGGAATGAGTAATTTTTTAGACGAATTAAGAAATGATCATCGCGATTTTGATTCAGGAAAATTAACTGATTTTTTTCCACAAACTCCGTTTGAATTATTTGAACTTTGGTTTAATGAGGCAATAAAAAATCACGAAAAAGAGCCAAATGCCATGGTCTTATCAACGTGTGATATAAAAACCTATCAACCAAGTTCAAGGGTGGTATATTTGAAAGAGCTATTGGATAGTCAATTTATTTTTTACACAAACTATTCTAGTCAAAAGGGGAAGGAAATAGACTTAAATCCGCGAGCCTCTGTTTTATTTTTTTGGCCAGGTTTACAGAGACAAGTGCGAATAGACGGAAATGTGAAAAAAGTCGGTTCAGAAATAAGTGATGCTTATTTTACCTCTCGGCCAAGAGCAAGTCAGCTTGGGGCATGGGCGTCACATCAATCAGATAAATTGGAACAACGAGTAATTTTAGAGCAAAGATTTGCTGAACTTGAAAAACAATTTACACATGATATTCCTAGACCAGAAAATTGGGGTGGATACGGATTACAGCCCTTTATATTTGAATTCTGGCAAGGTCGTCCATCTAGATTACACGATCGAATTGTATATGAAAAACAAAATTCCTCATGGGAAATTTATAGAAAAAACCCATAACGAGTGCAGGAATTACATCCAATTTGTTTTGAATTATCCAACAGAATGCGAGCAGTTTATTTGTACGCTCCCTCTTATGTGTCTCACATAGGCCTGACATTTTTGGCAGGTTCACGTTTTGAAAATGATAATGAGATAGGTTTAGCTCATTTTCTAGAACATTGCTTATTTAAGGGCACTGTAAGGCGAAAACCTTTTCATATTCTAAGTAGGTTAGATTCTGTTGGTGGAGAATTAAATGCTTTTACTTCAAAAGAGGAATTATGTATTCATGCGTCATTTACAAATGAATATACTGAGCGAACTATTGAACTTTTGGCAGATATTTCGATGAATTCAATCTTTCCTGAAAAGGAAATTGAGAAAGAAAAGGAAATTATATTGGACGAAATTAATTCTTATTTAGACAGCCCGAGTGATAAAATTTTTGATGACTTTGATGCCTTAATGTTTAATGATCATCCATTGGGTAATAATATTCTTGGAACAAAGGAAAGCGTTAACTCTTTTGGTTCAAAAGAGTTAAATGACTATGTTGAACGTTTATTGACAGCTGAAAATTGTGTTATTTCTTATGTTGGAGCTATTCCCTATTCGACATTCCAAAAACTTCTTGAGAAATATTTTCGTTTTTTTAGGGAAGGTAAAAAACTACAAATTCCCAAGGGTAAGATTCATTATAAGCCTTTTACCAAGAGTATAAAGGAGGCAAACTATCAAGCGCATGCCATTTTAGGATCAATAGCGCCTAGTTATTCTCAGGAGGAACGGAAGGGTATGAATTTATTGATAAATATTTTGGGAGGACCTGCATTGAACTCGCGATTAACTCTTTCTATTCGAGAAAAATATGGATATTCCTACAATGTAGAGGCCAATTACACTCCTTATTCAGATATTGGTTTTTGGAGCGTTTATTTTGGTGCCGATCAAAAATATTTGAGGAAGTCACTCGATTTAGTTCATAAGGAATTAAAGAAATTACGTGAAGTAAAATTAAGTTCACTTCAATTAAATCAGGCAAAACAGCAATTAAAAGGTCACCTGGCTCTTAGTTTAGATAGTAACTCCGGATTGATGATTGGATTGGGAAAAAGCTTACTCTTATTTAATCAAATAGACACTTTACAGGAAATTCGCGAAGGGATTGATAAGGTTACTTCCAGCCAAATTCTGGAAATTGCAAATACTTATTTTCACCAAGACATTATTTCAGAATTAATTTTTGAAACCAAATAGATTTTAAGAATACTTTGAATTTCCATACCTTTGTTCAACTCTTACTTTAAAATACATAGCATGCAACTGTGGAATACATTAAGCAAAGAGGATTTAGAAGAAAGATTGCGATTGAATGCTCACACTTATGTGACAATTTCTTTTTACAAGTACGCGAAAATCCAAAATCCTCAACTTTTCAGAGACCATCTATTCCAAATGTTTGTCAATCTTGATGTTGTCGGAAGAATTTATATTGCCTTTGAGGGAATTAATGCGCAGATTTCTGTACCTCATAAAAATTTAGATAAGTTCATTCATAAGCTATATGAAATTGAATTTTTAAATGGAATTCGTTTGAATTACTCTGTTGACGATTCAGAGGCTGAATTTCCGTTTTTAAAGCTTAAAATAAAAGTTAGACAAAAAATTGTTGCTGATGGATTGTGTGATGAAACATTTGATGTTACAGATATTGGAAGACATCTGAATGCCCAAGAATTTAACGATTTAATAGCAAAACCAGATACAATTTTAATCGATTTTAGAAATCATTATGAATCGGAGGTCGGACATTTTAAAGGAGCTATTTTACCTGATGTTGATACATTTAGAGAATCTTTGCCTCACATTGAAGAGACTTATTTGAAAGGTCAAGAAAATAAAAACGTTGTAATGTATTGTACGGGTGGTATTCGATGTGAAAAAGCATCAGCCTGGTTCAAACATCGTGGATTTAAGAATGTACATCAACTTGAGGGCGGTATCATTAAATATGCAAATGATTGTAAGAATAACGGAATTGAAAATAAGTTCATAGGCAAAAATTTTGTTTTTGATGAACGGCGTGGAGAACGAATTACCGAGGATATAATAGCTGTTTGTCATCAATGCGGAAATCCTGCCGATGTTCATACGAATTGCGCCAATGAAGCCTGTCACTTATTATTTATTCAATGTGAGGCTTGTAAAATAAAATTTCAGAATTGTTGTTCTGTTGAATGCCAATCCATTACACATTTACCCATTGACGAACAAAAGGCTCTTCGAAAAGGCGTTGATAATGGGAATAAAATATTCAAAAAAGGACGTTCTACCAAATTAAAATTCAAATTAAACCAAGAAAAACCGATATCTTTGGTCAAATAAAGAAAATAATACGTGAATTTAGTTATCAATTGGGATGTATCTCCTGAAATTATAGAGGGTTGGAGGACCCCAAATCTCTACGGATTACTTTTTGTAACAGGCCTAATCCTTGGATATTTTGTAATTAAAAGAATGTTTAAAAAAGAGAATATCGATGAAAAAAATCTAGATAGTCTTGTTATGTTCATGATTGTTTCCATTATCGTTGGAGCTCGATTAGGACATGTATTTTTTTATGGGCCTTATTGGGATTATATAGATAAAAATGGGCAAAAATATACAGGGTATTTTTCGCATCCTGAGACGATAATTAAAGTTTGGGAAGGAGGACTAGCAAGCCACGGGGCGGCAATAGCAATTTTAATTGCTCTATGGTTCTATTCAAGAAAAGTCATTAAAAGGCCGTATTTGTGGATACTTGATAGAATTTCTGCTCCGATTGCCATTGCAGCTTGTTTTATTCGACTTGGAAATTTAGTTAATCATGAAATTGTAGGTGATCCGTCAAATCTCCCATGGGCCTTTCGCTTTTCGATGTATTTTAATGAGGCAACGGGTATGCCTGATCCAACACCCCGTCACCCTGCGCAATTATATGAAGCGATTTTATATTTACTATCTTTTGGAATACTCTTGTTTTTATTTTGGAAAAAAGAAGGATTCAAAAGACCAGGGCTGGTTTTTGGAACTTTTCTTATCTGTATTTTTGGCTCACGATTTTTAGTTGAGTTTATTAAATTAGGACAAACTGCTCGTGATTATGAACTTCCTGTAAATACAGGTCAATTATTAAGTATTCCTTTAATATTGGCTGGTATTTTTCTTATTTATAAATCGTTGAATGATAAAGTACAAAACAGCAGCGGAAATTAATATAATGCGAGAGGCGGCGCAAATTGTAAGCCGCACGTTGGGTTTAATTGCGAAACATATTTATGAGGGAAGGACGCCAATTGAACTTGATAGAATGGCTGAAGAGTATATTCTCTCTCAAAATGCTAAACCTGGTTTTAAGGGATTATATGGATGTCCGAGTACTTTATTGATTTCAGTAAATGAACAGGTAGTTCATGGTTTACCGACTAAGCGCCCGTTTCAAACTGGAGATATTGTCTCTGTTGATTGTGGATCTATATTTAAAGGGTACTACGGCGACCATGCTTATACCTTTGAGGTCGGTGAGGTTCACCACGAGGTAAAAAAATTACTGCAGGTAACAAAAGAGTGTTTGTATTTTGGAATTGAAGCGTGCAAGGTTGGAAATAGAGTTGGTGACATTGGTCATGTTATTCAGCAGCATGCTGAAAAAAATGGCTATGGGGTTGTTAGAGATTTAGTTGGTCACGGACTAGGAAGAGCCCTTCATGAGGATCCACAAGTTCCGAATTACGGTCGGAGAGGAAGTGGCAAAAGAATTCAAAATGGATTAACAATTGCCATTGAGCCAATGATTAATATGGGAACTGAAAAAGTACGACAACTTGAGGATAATTGGACCATTGTTACTGCAGATAATTTACCGAGTGCACATTTTGAGCATAATGTGGCAGTGATAGATGGCGAGGCAGTTGTTCTATCAACGTTTGACTATATCTACGAAGTATTAGATAGAAAATCATGATTCGCGAGGAAAGAACTTCCTTTTTAGCAGGACTTACCCTCGTAATTTATGCATTTCTCCAATGGATTGAAAAGGGTATTTTTTTATTTCCGTTTCCATTGAATGAACCAATAATTTTTATTGTTTATTTTTATTTATTATTTCTTAATAATTGGAAATTAACGTACGATATCTTTTTTCTTGGACTTGCTGTAATTTTTAAAATGTTTTCTCAGCAATTATTTTGGTCTTTTTTTCTGTCCAATGAATCTTTAGAACTTTTGTATGAAGGGATTTGGACGGATCTTTTTTACTTATTGTATGCTATTTCATGGATTATATTTTCTATATTTTATTTTCGAAAGCAGGGACAAAGAATTTCTTACCTCTTTATTTTTATTCTACTCATTCCTTTTTTTCTTGGAGTTCTACTAAATCATCCAATTTTTGAAATTTTGTCATTTGTTATTTTTATTGGTATGTCAAGGTACAATAAAGTAGAAAGAAAAAATCTCAGTTTAGTCTGTTTAATTTGTTTTTTAGAGTTAGGTAAACTAGTTATGTTGCTCTAATTATTGGGCAACAAACGTGTAATAGATATAACCATCTACATTTCCTACGCCTGAAGTAAATCGTGATCGAGACTTTGCATACGTTAAAGCCAAATCAATCATACATTTATCGGCTCCTAAGCTCTTACTTGAATCATATTTGGACGAAATAATAGTTCCGTATGAGTCAACCCTCACTTTAATAGCAACCTTACCTGCTCCTTTACAAGAGTAACCAGGTGCATCTAAGCGAGATTCCGTTCGAGATTTAACATCGTATGAAACTAGAACATTTCCCCTATATTGAAAATTTGAACCAGAACTGGTAGAAGAAGAATTTGATGGATTTTGTTTCGTTGTTTGAGCAG
>VGFL01000024.1 GCA_016868915.1 Bacteroidota bacterium
CCCAAATTGACATTTCAGATTTACCCAAAGGATTGTATTTGATACATTTCAAAACCCCTGTTCAACAGACAACAAAATTCATTAAACAGTAATATGAAAGACCGACAGCAATTTGACTTTGAAAGAACGGCCAGCTTGTAACAAAGGCTAAAATCAAGCGGGCGGAAAGTGCTAATTTGAAGGGCTGTGCATCTAATAAACTTCATCGCAGGTTGACAGTGAAGTGTTCCGAAATGCGCGCCAGCTTTTAGCCTCAAACGTTGACAAAAATCCTATATCTTTAATTAAACATTAAAACTTGTCCTATGAAAATAACAATCTACCATCTGTTGATACTTATTTTTGGCGGATTGCAGCCATATTTATATTCACAAACTACTATCGTTCAGAACTCAACAATTACACAACAGCAAGTATTCGCAAATATTGATACATTAATTATTCAGAATTGTCAATTTACTAATATCAATGGGGAGGCGGTACGTTTTAGCGGAATTGACTACGTTGAAATATCGAATTGCAGTTTTACGAATATCAGCAATACGATATCTACGAGAGCTGTGATTTGTGGCAAATCAACCTCCAAAGTATTGCTTAAAAATCTTGACCTTCAGAATATAAGTGGAACTGCAATTCGAATTCCTACTGACGGAGCTTCTATACTATCAGACCGTGTAGGCACAGTAATTATTGATTCTGTGAATATTTATAATTGTCAAAGTACCACAACACTATTAGGGGACGCCATTCGAATATTTCATACCGATTCTTTATTCGTTTCCAATAGCACATTAAAGAAGATAGATAACATGGGGATTGATCTTGGTAGAAATAGTAGTACAACCCAAACAGCACAAAAAGTAAATTACTGTCACATAAATAATAACCAAATAGATTCTGTTTTGGCAGATGGAATTGGAGCAAAGGAGAATATAGATTTTGCTTTGATAGAAAATAATACCATTACAAATATTGCCTACGATGGCATTGGGGCAAGACCTGCTGATGGTGACCATGGGATTTATTGGCAAGCACCAAATGCAGTTATTAGAAACAATTTTATTTCACAAGTCAAAGATGGTCTCGTTTCAGGAAACTACGGCCTCGGTATTTCACTACGCACAAACGCAACCATAACAAACAACATGGTAAGTCATTGCACAGGAGGCGGTATAGGATACTTTAATGACCATCCGTCTAATGGGAATATTTTCATTGCAAACAATGTAGTGTACGATTGTATGTCTCAGGGTATTTATATGAATGGCTCTAATGGAAATATTCTTAATCCTATTTTGGTAAGCCATCCTGATACTGTTTTTGTTTTTCATAATACTGTTTTAAATGAGCCCATTCAAACACCTATGCACTTGAGTGCACCCATGGCATTCAATAGTATGCCAAGCAAAAACTACCTTGCCGGCAATATCCTGATTTTTGAAACAGTAATTGACACAAGCAAACACATATTTACAACCAATACTTCTCATCTAGTAAAACAATATAACCACCTCGTTTCGGGTGATATTAACTTTGAAGATTACCCAAATCGGATTTTGAAACTCACATCAAGTTCATCGGCGGTTGACTTCTTACCATTTGGAACAACCTTTGTCAGTTACGATATACTGAATAACCTCAGAACCGGAAACCATGACGCAGGAGCTTATGAATTTACGCCAAATACAAGTGGTTTAAATAGCCTTTCGACTGAACCTAATAGCATTCAGTTTTTTCCTAATCCTTCGCAAGGACAACTAAATTTTAAATCTTCGCAAATGGTAAGTAATATGAATGTTTATGATTTCTTTGGAAGGCTAATTGAAAGAATAAAAATTGATAATTCACAAGGTGAAATTCAAATTGAGCCAACGAACAATATTTTTCTTATTCAGGTTGTGTTTCTAGATGGAACAACCACTCATACAAAAGTTTATATTAATTAAATCAGTTTTAAAAAATAAATATAGTAAGGTACTAAATACGAGCATGACATTTTTTAACTCAAATGTAAAATGAAATTTTTTCTACAATCCGAATTTTACAAGTTGAAAACGACCCAAAGAGTAATATAAAAACCGCTGAAGATGCCATTTGGTGGGCCGACGTAACGATTACAACAGTTGGATATGGAGACAAGTTTCCTGTAACATCAGAGGGGCGAATTATTTCAGCAATCCTGATGACCACAGGAGTCGGGCTATTTGGAATATTTACAGCATTTGTTGCGCCTTGGTTTGTGGTTGATAATTAGTCTGTAAGCGAGCCCAAGGAAGACAAAAAATAGAAGCTTTCCAGCCGATACACTTTTCAAAAACTGAGTATTTTTAACTTGATAGGGCTAAATTTTATTTTTATAGGCTAACTATTACATTTTCAAAAAAATAATTAACGGTTTATTTTGTATTTTAGTGAAATTAAAAACCTCTCCTTTTAGCAAAAATTATCATTGATTGACAACAACATTCAAAATACATAGATTTAATAGGACCTGGCTATAACTAATGAGAAAATTGTATTTTTTAAAAGAAATATTTTCACCTCTAATGAATCCTAAAATTACAAAATTTCTCTTTCTCTCCTTTCTTTTAATCATTAGCTTTTATGGTTTCTCGCAAAGTAGAACTGTTTCGCCTACCACAAAGAAAATTGTTTATGCGAGGGATGGTGGAAAATGTAAATGTTGTACAAGCTCCATTGATCTAGAATACGATCATATCGTTCCTTATTCTTGTGGTGGTAGCAGCGATGCGTCTAATATTCAGTTGCTTTGCATGAGGTGTAATCGAAGTAAATCAAACAGTTGCTATTGTAAAATTCACAACAAAAAAGTAGGGATAAATTGCTGTGACGGCAAAACAACAAACAAACAGCCAAGCACATCTACCCAATGTACCGGTACAACCAAAAAAGGAGCGAGATGCAAAAATAGAACTACCAAATCAAATGGAAGATGCCATTTACATCAATAACTTTAAAGAAATTAGTACCATGAATACTACTTATTTATTTGCACTCGATACAAATACAGAAGAAGTTCTTATATCTCAATCAGCTAAAGGCACGATTAAAATAGATTTTATTGAAAAAATCAGCCGAACGGAAAATGAGATTTTATATAATGCGGTTGTTACCTTAACAAGCGTTTCACAAGATCCAAACTTGGATGTTGCTATTTTTAAAGCAAGCGACAAGCTGTGTCAAATGATTTATGCGAAACATTGTTTGAGTAAGTAGAAATGAAAAACCATGTAGACAGTAATCTACCTAACCAATTCACTTTCTGAAACCGTAATCACTCCTTTTTCTTGGACATCTTTTACAGTTGTAACAATCGGATTTAGTAAACTCCAGTCTTTGTAATTGGATAAATCCGAGATACGAACACGTTGAGTTTTTTCTCCATTGGAAATGAGCACATACATGCGATCAAAAAAATCTACTTTTAATTCAGATCCTACTTCTTTGATAAATTTCACTGAAGAATCAATAGAACACCCTGAAGCGTCAAGAGAATTGTCATCTACTGATAATGCGATTAATTGATTGTGAAGGAGAATTCCGGTTGCGTTTAGTTTTGCTCCGTGAGATTTCCATTGAATAGATACAAATTCATCAATTCTGGATTGAATATAATCTGATTCAGTACCGTCAAAAGTTTGGTCTGCCAAATAATACCAAACACGACTTGAAGGTGAAAAATCCTCAATAAGTTGACTAAAGATCTGCAGCATTGGCAATCAATTCGGCAACATCTAACACTTGAATTTCACTTTCCTTTTCGGCATGTTTTATACCGTCTGTCATCATAGTATTGCAAAACGGACATCCTGTAGCGATAATGGACGAGTTTGTCTCCAAAGCGTCTTCCGTTCGCTCGATATTGATTTCCTTATTTCCTTTTTCGGCTTCCTTGAACATTTGAGCTCCCCCTGCTCCACAGCATAAGCCTGTTGTTTTACAACGTTTCATTTCAACCAATTCCACATCTAATTTTTCAATTAGTGTTCTTGGTGCTTCGTACACATCATTTGCTCTTCCTAAATAACAAGGATCGTGGAACGTGATTTTCTTTCCTTTAAACGTTTGATTTCCTTCAAGGGCAAGTTTTCCAGTGTTTATCAAATCCTGAATCAATTGCGTATGATGTACCACTTCGTATTCGCCACCTAACTCGGGATATTCATTTTTCAGTGTATTAAAACAATGTGGACAAGCGGTAACGATTTTTTTTACTTCGTACCCATTCAATACCTGAATATTCATCATAGCTTGCATTTGGAAAGTGAATTCGTTTCCTGCACGTTTGGCAGGGTCACCTGAACAACTTTCCTCCGTTCCTAATACTGCAAACTTCACATTACAATGATTCAAAATTTTGACAACCGCTTTGGTGATTTTCTTCGCACGATCGTCAAAACTACCTGCGCATCCCACCCAAAATAATACGTCAGCAGTTTCTCCATTTGCAAGCATTTCTGCCATTGTTGGTACTTTCAAACTCATAATTTAATCCTCAAAAACTTGAATATTAGCTACTTTATCCTTTAAATGGGTGAACTTTCCCGTGTATCTTGTAGCACGAACAATATGATTGTCAATCCAATGGTAGTTTCCTCCACGTGGTTTACCCATCAACATTCCGTGATATTTAAAACCATGTTTGTTCAACCATTCTTCTGTTACCGCTCTGTGCTCCTCCAAACGAGATGTAAAGAATGTGATGATATGTCCTTGCTCAAACCAATCATTTATGGTTACCAAAGCATCTGGATAAAGTTCAGCGGTTGCCATACGTTCTGGTTCTTCATTTGGAATATCATCGCAAATCGTTCCATCAATATCAATTAAATAATTTTTGATATGTTCTGGAAGTACTGGAGATAAATGCTTTCCGTCTTCCATCAAATCAATTAGTTGAACATCATTCTTCATTTGCCCAATTTAATCTGTCTATTGGAGAAAACTGCCATGGAGCTCCGTTATTCTCAATATTTGTTAGCATTCCTGTTAATTCAGTTGGCATTTTTGACTCTTCCATTACTAAATATCTTCTCAAATCTATAATGATTGAGAGAGGATCAATATTAATCGGACACTCTTGCACACATGCATTACATGATGTACAAGCCCAAAGTTCTTCTTCAGTAATGTAATCGCCCAATAAACTTTTGCCATCTTGATAATCCTTCCCATTTTTACGTAGCCCCTCTCCTACTTCCACCAAACGATCTCTAGTATCCATCATAATTTTACGAGGAGATAATTTTTTTCCGGTAATATTCGCAGGACAAGAAGATGTACAACGACCACACTCTGTACATGAATAGGCATCCATCAAATTTTTCCACGTCAAATCAGTAACATCTTTTGCACCAAAGCGCTGAGGAGCGTCACTTGTTGCAGTGGGAGCAGCATAAGGATCTGCATTCGGATCAAGCATTAATTTCACTTCATTTGTCACTGATTCCATATTGGTAAATCGCCCTTTATTCTCCAAGTTGGAAAAATAGGTATTAGGAAACGCCAAAAGAATATGTAAATGTTTTGAATACGGAAGGTAATTTAAAAATACAAATACCATGAAAATATGCCCCCACCAACCGATTTGTTCCAAAACATGCAACGTATCAATTGATTTAATTCCACCGAATAAAATAGGACCTAAAAATTGACTAACAGCAAAGCCATAACTTTCATTTGACTTTAAAAGATGAGATGCTTCATCAGCCCCATTCATCGTAAAAATACAGGATAATAAAATAATTTCAAAAATCAAGATAAGATTTGCATCTTTCATCGGCCAACCCCTCAATTCACTCATGGTGAATCTAGGTAGTTTCAATAAATTTCTTCTTGCTAAAAATGCGATTGTCACAAAGAAAGTCAAGAGTGACAAAATTTCAATAAAACTGATTAAAAAGGTATAAAAGCCACCTAAGGCGTCCTCAAATACTCGATGTTCACCGGATAAACCATCAATGAAAATTTCAATGAGTTCAATTTGGGTAATCAAAAAAGCACTGTAAATTACAAGATGAAGTAAAGCGGCTATAGGGCGAGAAAACATTTTCTTTTGGCCAAAAGCGACCAAGAGCATTGTACGCCAACGCTCGCCGGAATTATCAGAACGATTGGTTTCTCTTCCGAGAAGAATATTTTGTCGAATTTTTAGAACATTCCAGGTGAAAAAACTTATACCCCCAATACTAAGTAGCGCAAAGGCAATTATTGAATTCATAAATTAAATCTTATTCGGGTAAGCTATCAAGTATTTTCTTTAATTTTTTTTCATCTTTTGGACTCAGTTGGGTACCCTTTACTTTCGAACCAAAAACACTCAAATGAATATATCTATTTGGATTTTTTTGTAAATCTTTGACTAAGTTTTGTAGATCCTTATTGGTAGTAACAAGTTCATTATACAATTGTTTATCATTTAAAAGTAGACCGATCGAACCTTCTCCACTTTTAATTTTTAACAAAACCTCATTAAAAGATTTAAGTGACTTTTTTGCTTCAGAAATCACTTCTTTATAATCAGAGCTTAAAACATCATCAGTAATTTTCTTAGTATTACCGATAATTGCTGTTACCGCGTCATTACTCTTTTTGAGATTGTAAGTAATATTTTCTACGTTACCAAGAATATTATCAAACCTAATTTTTTCATCAGCAATAAATCCCTCCATTTGACCAGCAACACTTCCCAATTTTCGAATTGCTAATTTAACATCGCGCATACTTCCCTCTATTTCCGAAGTAGCTGTATTATCCCAAAAAGCCGAAAGCGAACCCACCATTTTATCAATAGAATTCATCATAGTTTGTACTTTTTGAGCAATTGGATCAGCATAAGTTCTAACTTGAGAAATCATATCTGCCGATAGTTTACCTTCAATTGTTTCTCCAGGATTGACGTATCCCTTTGACAAATCCGTATTTAAGTAGAGAAGCATACCCTTATTTAATAGATCAAGCGAGCCTATTTCAATTCGCGATCCTTTCGGAATTTGAATGTTCTTTTCAGCGATTGAAAATCCAACCTTAACCTTTTTATCAGAAGGGTTGGTTCCAACATATTCGATCGTCATGACTTTTCCTACGATAACCCCATTCAAAGTAACGTTATTTGATGGTGCGATCTGTCCGGAATTTGGAAAATATGCATAGTAAATACGATCGCCACCAAAGAAGCTATTACCTTTTAAAAAATTGACCCCTGCAACCAAAAAAGCGATTGCAAAAATGGCAATCAGACCTGCCTTAATTTCTTTCGAGAATTTTACCATTTTAATTTTGTGCTAATTTAATACCTTTTTCTAGATTAATTCTTTCACCGTCCAAAAATGCAACAACAAAAGCTGTTGAAAACCCTAATTTTCGAACTTCATTTTTGTAAGTATTTGCACCGTTAAAATCATTTAGAAAAAATCCGGTAACATACTTAAATACTCCATCGTGAGTATATTCTTCAGTTTTCAAACCTTTAAACCTTGAGGAATTCAATGATACTTGCTTTTCAGACATATCAAATTGAATTTTGAAGATAACTTTTCCTTTTGTATCAGACTGACTATCAACAATATCTACAGAAGCATTCTTATTTTCTTGTTCCTTATCTTTCTGACTAACAACTTGGTTTTTCTCAGGTTTCATTTCAGGTTCTGTCGTTTTATTTTCAACTTTATCATTTGTAACCTCCTCACTAATTCCCTCTAACTTGTTTTTGTAACGTTTAAATGCTTTAAAAATAGAATTAGCCATTTGTTGCTGTCCATCATTACTTCCGAGAAATTTTTCTTCATTTAAATTCGTAAGAAAACCTGTTTCGATAAGCACGCTCGGCATAGTAGTTTGATGAAGAACTAAAAACCCCGCCTGGCGAACGCCTCTGTCGTGACGTCCAATTGCCTTGAATTCAGATTGTACTCTCTCGGCAAACATAATTGACTGATCAAGATATATTGCCATTTGTAATTGAATTGCAATCAAAGCATCAGGCGAGAGATCAATATTTTTATATCGCGCACCTTTGTCTTGTTCTAACTTAATGATACTATTTTCTCGTTCGGCAACCTGTTTTTGGGATTCAGTTTTATGAAGACCTAAAACATAAGTCTCAGCGCCGTATGCACTTGGAGATGCAGAATTGGCATGAATACAGATAAATAAATCCGCCTTATTTCGGTTGGCAATAGCTGCTCTTTCATGTAATTCGATAAAAATATCTTTGTCACGTGTATATACCACTTTTAGATTGGGGAATGAGTTTTTAATCAATTCGCCCAATTTCAATGCTATGGATAGACAAACTGTTTTTTCGTATTTTGATGCACCCAAGCAGCCAGAATCATGACCTCCATGCCCGGCATCAATTACAATTGTTTTTATAACTGCCCCTTGAGAAAATACATTGATTGAAAAAGAGGAAAGGTAAAGTAAAAAATAAATCAAAAGCAATAATTTATTCTTAAGCATTACGTTGACAATTTTAATAGATTTGTATTTCTAATAATACTTTTACAAAAATATATCCTCTTTTTGATCAAGTTTCGTTCCATAGCAATAGTTTTCTTCCTTAAAATGTTGATAATCTCTTTAAATTCATTCATTTTGGGTCAAAGCAATCCAAAAAAGGATACAATCTATATCAACGACAATTCAGTTTCTGAAGTAATAATCTACAATTCTAAAGACTCACTTTATACTGATTTGATTAATCGAAAGATTTATTTGTGGGGAAACGCAAAAGTTGAAATGTCTGGAGTAAACATGGTTGCAGGATATATTTTAATTGATTTAGAAAAAAATGAAATTCTAGCTTCATATCGTCTCAATGAAGATGGTTCTCGAATAGAATTACCTCTATTTAGCGAT
The DNA here is from genome assembly GCA_016868915.1 of Bacteroidota bacterium. Lineage (GTDB taxonomy): Bacteria > Bacteroidota > Bacteroidia > Flavobacteriales_D > Crocinitomicaceae > UBA952. Next base: position 8,881 of record VGFL01000024.1, read on the forward strand.
GGAACAGAAAAAATTGAAGCAGCTAAAATTCGCTATAATATTAATTCCAAACGGGGATTTATAGAGGAAACAAAAATGAAACAAGAGGAAACCTTTCTTCTTATGGAGACAGCCAAAAAACATAGCAATGATGAAATACATTTCATTAAAGGTCGATACACCACGTGTGATCAGGAGGAACCTCATTATCACTTTCAATTATCTAAAGCCATCTTAATTCCAGAAAAAAGAATTGTAACTGGTCCAATGAATTTATATATTAATGGCGTACCAACTCCAATCGGACTTCCATTCAGTGCAATTCCTCTCGATACAAAGGAACGAAATAAAGGTTTTATACTGCCTGAGTTTGTACCACTATCCGCATACGGTTTTGGAATTCAAAATTTAGGTTACTACATCCCAATTAATGATAGATTACAAACTACGTTATATGCTAACCTATACAACCGTGGTAGTTGGGGTTTACAAAACGACCTGGATTATGCCAAGAGATATGGTTATTCTGGTAAATTAAGTGTTGGATTCCAACAGTTTTTCAGTGGATTTCCAAACAACAACAAACCCTTTAAAGTAAGCGTAATATGGACTCACAGAAAGGACCCTAAATCAAATCCCAACTGGAATTTTGCGTCAAGCGTTAATTTTATATCAGATAATCAATCTAAAAATAGTCTTGATCCACTTAATCCGTCTTATTTTAATAATAGTTTCAATTCAGATATCAATTTAAGTCGAAATTTTCCCGGTAAACCTATCACAACAGGTATGAAAATTTCCATTCGGCAAAATTCAATAACTAAAAATATTGCTTTAGTAAGTCCGCTGTTAAATATAAATCTAAATCGCGTTTTTCCATTCAAAGGTTTGATTGAAAATCCACGAAATGAATTCCAAAAAATGATAGAACGGACTGGCTTCACATACTCTTTCGAAGGGCAAAACAGATCAACCTTTGCCGACTCTTTATTAAATCAGGGTGCCTTTAATCTTATTTCAGACCAATTTTTCAATGGTATTTCTCAACAAATGGCTTTACAAACAACTTTTGGACTTTATAAAAACGCGATCAAAATAAATCCTAGTATCAGCTATTCAAACAAAATAAATTTTCAACAAATTACCAAAAGCTATAATCCAACAAGTGATAATTCAATAACTGACACGGTGCAGAAATTTGGAATGGCACATGATTTCAATTTAAATGTTAATCTAACCACAATTGTCTATTCATATTATCGATTTATCGGAAAAAAACAACCGATTGTTAGACATCTAATGACTCCAACGATTGGCTATCGTTATGTACCAGGGCTTAATACTCTTTCATCTGCTTACGCCGGCACAGGACAATCATTAATTTCATACTCTCCATTTGAAAGAAGTATTTACCAGGCAAGTTATGGTAAAACATCAAGCTTTTTAACTTTCGGAGTAAATAATACATTTGAGTTAAAGCAAAAATCAAACAAAGATTCGTTAACTGGTTATGCTAAAACACGTTTAGTAGATCAATTTTCAATAACTGGTAGTTACGATTTTATGAGGGATTCAATGAATTTGTCGAATATTTCATTGAATTTGCGAATCAGCCCAGCTAATTGGATAAATTTTGTTTCTTCAGCAAATTTTAGCCCATATGCATGGGATGTTCTTAGTGGTAAAAATCTTTCAAGCTATGCACTTTCTGAAAATCAAGGATTAGGAAGATTTTTATCCTCAAACTTTACAACTACTTTGACAATCGCACCAAAAAGGAGTCGTCAACAAATCGAGGAAAAGAAAGACGATTATAATACTAATTGGAATTCAGATTTCAACTATTTTGCATTACATCCGGAATACTTGCAATATTTTGATATTCCATGGAAAATAAATTTTTCACATGTTGTTGGAATTAATGCAAATACATTTAAAAATCAATCAAACACAGAAAACTATAATGTTATTCATACAATTGTATCTCAAGGCGATGTTAGTTTTACACGTCGATGGAAGTTAGGGGCAACTGCTAATTTCGATTTAAAGCAATTTAAAATGGCGAATACTTTTCTTTCGGTGAGTAGAGATCTTCATTGCTGGAATCTTTCATTTTACTGGACACCTGTTGGGACAAACAAAAGCTTTCTTTTAACCATTCGCAACACATCTAGTCTATTGAGAGATGCAAAGTTAGACTTTAGAAAACCCCCGATTTTCTTGTAGCTGATGCAAGCTGAATATATTCAGAATCAATTCCTTGTTTTTTTTGCTCTAGTAAAATACTTTGCACATTTCAGATACCAAAATTAGAATTGCAAGAATAAGGATAAACCAACCAAAAAAAACTTTCAAGGTATTTCCATCAATTTTTCTCGCCAACCTCACTCCAAGAATCATCCCTAATAGAGCGAAAAATAAAATTGAAATAAGTAACTCAAAATCCAATTTGGAATAATCTCTCATTGCCAAAAGACCAATTAAAGCATTCATTACTATAATTAACAGCGATGTGCCGATGGCTTTTTTGATTGGTATTTTACTAGCTTTAACAAGTGCTGGTACAATCAAAAATCCACCTCCTATTCCAATTATACCTGTTAGGCAACCGGTTACTAATCCAGTTATAAGTAACTTTACGGAAGAAAAAGGGGTTTTCTTAATCTCTAGATTCTTTTTTCCTACCATTGAGAATGAGGATACTATTAAAATCAGACTAAAGAACAGTAATAAAATAAAATCTCTTTTCAATACGATCGTTGAAAATTCAAATTTTTCAGGCAGAATTGGTACTAAAAAGTATGTGGTTGAAAACACAGCCAACACTGAAGGAATACCGAAGGATAAAACCAATTGACGATTAATATTTCTATCTCTTATGTAGGGTGGAATTCCGATTAAGCTTGTGAAACCAACGATGAACAATGAATAAGAAGTAGCTAAAAGCGGGTCAACATCAAAAAAATAAACGAGTAATGGGACTGTCAATATGCTTCCTCCACCTCCCATCAAACCGAGTGAAACGCCAATCAATATCGAAAGAAAATAACCTAATACAAGCATATTTTAAATGAGTTATTTTTTTCTTTCACCGGTAATAGCTCGTTTGATTTGAAAAAAGAGTGGTTCTATTGTTTCGTAATTAGAATTTGGAACAGGTTTAAGCGCAGGATTCGCAACTATATTTCCATAAGCATCTAACAAAATATAGGATGGGTAAATTTCAATTTTTAAAGTCTTGATAAAATTATCCTTTTCCGAGAGTGCAACAGTGGGCCAAGGAAATTTTAAATTTCTTTCGGCAAAACTGAGGTCCTCCACTTGAATCGTCATAAATTGAATATATGAACTATAAATACCATAAAGTTTTTTTAACGGTTGAATTTCTTTTATACAATTTTCATCGTTGGGATTGAAGAAATGAATGTATAGGTATTTTCCTTCAAATAGTCTATTTGAAAGAGTATCACTATCCTGAGAAAACAATAAAAAATCAGGGAATTTTGAGCCAATGCTAAGTTCCGAAACTCGCTCAATTACATTTGATGCTATTTCCCTATGTTCAGAAAATTTTGATCTTATTCGAATACTATCGAGCATAAAGAGCAGATTGGTTTTGGGATATCTTTTTTCATAACATTGTTCATAAAGAAGTTGTATGAGAACTAATTCTCTAACCTGAATATTTCTAACAGTTTCATCTTCCTCAAGCGCTTTCATCGCCATTGAGGGGCTTCTATTTATAACAGCCGTATATAAATTATCTCTTACCGCATGATTCAAGTAAATAAGAAAATCCTCATAAAATATTCTGAAGTAATTCATGTAAGTATCACTCCTGTAATAAACAGGCAATTTATCTAACCATTTTTTATAATTTTGAATGCGAAGATTTGCGGAAACCGATTCCAAATCATCCATTTCGATAAGAGAAAATTTTACATGATATAAAAAGAATAAATTTGTATCATTTTTGATCAAATTTTCAGCTTTTACATTTAATTCGTTGTATCTTATTTCATATTCTTTCGACCTCTGTTTTTTGAGATGGTAAAATTCTCCGAGCTCTTTTTCTAACCACCTATCAAACTTTAAAATCTTATAGTTTATATCTGTTGAATCCAACTGGTAAAAAACAATATCTACATAATTTCCCTTCGTATTTTTTTCATCATATTCATTTTTCTCTGGAATGGTAATCAAGTAATTCCCACCAGGCTGAACATAGATAAAACTTGAATTTTTTTTCGAACGAATTACTAATTTTTGGGTTGGAATATTTTTAAAACGAAATTCAAAATAACCGATTGAATCTACCGTTGAAGTTTGAAAAATAACTTCTTTATGCGAAATATAATCTTCAATTAACAACAACTCAATATTCGAATTCTTATAATAGCTTCCAACACCTCGAATTAAAATTGAGTCTTTTTTCGAATTGGCATATAAAATCGTAGTGAGAAGAATATGAATACAAAGTAAAACTAAAACTCTCATTCGTGTTTTTTAACTAGATTTAAACTAAGATATTGGCATTTGTTACAAAGGAAGAAATATCACCTCCATTCGCGTGAATCTCACGCACTATCGATGAATTAATATGTGAAAAATGAATGTCTGTAAGTAAAAAAATGGTTTCAAAATTTGCTAAATCACGATTCATAAAAGCTATTGATTTCTCGTATTCAAAATCTTTTGAATCACGGAGCCCTCGCAAGATTATCGGAGAAGAATACTTTCGACACAAATCTACCGTCAGCCCTTCGTAATCAACTACACTCACTCGTTCTTTGAATAATGATTTAATATGTGCTATTCTTTTATCAGTAGAAAAATAAGCTGTTTTTTTTGAATTTACGCCAATTGCAATTATTATTTCATCAAAGAAATCAAGCGCGGTTCGTACTATTGATTCGTGGCCTTTTGTAAAAGGGTCAAACGAACCAGGAAAAATACCAACTTTCATTATTCAATTATTTTTTAAAAAAACTAAATGTCACATTTCCATAGTTACGATGAAAGGTAAACTTTTGTTCTGTATCAAATATTCTTTTCTTACTGTGTTCAATAATTAACATTCCATTTGAGCCTAATAAATTTCTCTCAAAAATAAGTTGTACAATTTTATCATAACTTTCGTAATTGAAGGGAGGATCAGCAAAAATTATGTCAAATACTTGATCAGTAGATTTAATGTATGAAATTAAATCACTTTTAACTGTGACGATATGATCAGTTATTCCTATTGAATTCGCATTTTTAACTACAAATTTCAAGCAATTCGGATGTGTGTCAACTGCTGTAACTTTACCAGATCCTCTTGATAAAAATTCCAGGGATATATTTCCGGTACCAGTGCAAAGATCTAAAATTTTTAAATCTGTTAAGTCAACTTGATTTTCAAGTATATTAAATAAACCCTCTTTGGCAAAATCCGTTGTAGGTCGGGAGGGGAAATTTGTAGGTATCGCGATTCTTCTTCCTTTGAACTTCCCTCCTATTATACGCATATTTTAATTATTTCGTTTTGAAGTGCAGAATTTTCCTCCCAGCTTATTTTTACACTTTGAGAGATATTTTTAATCTTTGAAATTAACTCAACACAATTAATTTCGGAAACTAAATTTTGAATATTAATTGTTCCAACACAATCGATACTTAAATTTTGCAGGGTGTATGTAACAAAATAAATGATGTCCTCAAATGAATCGAAATTGTTCTGTATAAATGTTATTGGCTGATCATTATAAAATATGATGAAACTTATAAAGCCGTCCTCAATTGTCAAAATTCCGTGTAATTTAGTGACTGAATTTTTAGTGGCTAAATAATTAATCTCTGATGTGGTCCTGTGAATTATCTTTGAACCAGGAAATTTTATAACGAAAAGAGATTTAACCCAAAGCGGAATTGTGTATATTATGGCAGAGTTTAAAAGTGGGATTCGATTAAAATCTATTTCGTTGGAATCAATTTCTTTTCCGAAAGACAAATTCATAATTGCCTCAGTTTTTGTATGATCTAATAACTTAGCCGGAACCATTATTGCACTCTGATTAGACCATAAGACAAGTGCATTTGAATAATCTAATAATGTAATTCCCTCACGAACTAAAAAATCAGAAATAACTTCCTTTTTTTGAACTTCGTTTTTAGATGAAATTTCGAGACTCCACTTACTTAGTATGGAATCTGATTCGCAATAAGAAACAGAAATGAAACTTGTTGAAACTTCAAATAGAAGATTTTTCATTTTACTCATCCTCCCATGATCCAATGGGAGTTGCTTCTGGAACATCAAGTTTACCTACGAAAAGTAATTCGTTTTTCTTGCCTTGCACAGCTGCAAAAGGAATATTTCCTGAAATTCTCATAACAGGAACGTCATCTTTTCCTTTTTTTACCGTTGCTACCTCAAATTTCCATTTTTCTTTACCGCCTGTAAATGGGATTACAAATAGTGAGTCAACATTGAACTTGTAAAAGCCAGACTTAGCTCTACTTTCTTTGTAGGACTTATTCCAAGTAAATTTTGCTCCAAGTAGGGAAGTTCTCAACGTATCGTATTTAAAATCTTTCAAATCGGCAGGACAATTAGTAGATTTTGAAAGACGGTAAGCCTCTATCAGCGTCATGTTATTATCAATAGCACGGTTATCATTATACAAAAAGTCTCTCTCAGCAACAGTTATTTTTCGAGAAGGAACAGTACCTTGAGTGGCGACAGAGTCAGTTGTTGCAGTTTTTAAAAATTCCTTCAATTCTTCAATTGTTGACGCATATTTTTTATTCGTTTTTAAATATTCCATTTGAATTGTTCTGAGATCGTTTAAATTTGAGATGGCCAAACTTTTGGATAATTTATAGTTGCTATTGTAATTTTGTGTATCCGCAACACTTTGCCATGAGAGAAATAGAAGCGCTAGACTAAGAATTCCAGCGATGACACCAGTGAGAATAAATATTTTGCGAGAAAGACCGCCCCAACTATACAACAGACTCAAAACAGCAGAGCCTAATAATAACAATGACGATATATTAAAAATTAAATTTTGTTTTTCTTTAATACCAAATATTAGCATTACCAGGCCTAAAATTAGAAATAGTATAGGAATAGAAAATTTTTTGAGTAGAACGGAATTATTGGTCATAAAATCAAGTTTTGTGATTACAAAACTACAATTTTCACTTAAATAATCTATTTTTAGAAATTAAATTATTAAAATAATTTATGTTTTTAAATACTAAATCCCACAAAATTTTTCAAAATTTATTTCTACAACATTTTGGGCATGAATTAACTCAAGACCAATCTCAATTATTTACAAAAACAGTTGATTTTTTAACTTCATCGAATCATAAAGCAATTCAGGTCATTTCAGGTTATGCAGGAACGGGAAAAACCAGTTTTATTGGAAGCTTGATAAAGACTCTTTCAAATATCAAAGTAAGAACAGTTCTGTTAGCACCAACTGGAAGAGCAGCGAAAGTATTATCAAGATTTTCAAATAAAAATGCATTTACTATTCACAGAATTATTTATTCATCATCAGATGGTTTAGATGGAAATTACAGAACTGTTCTTTCAAAAAATACTTTCAAAAACTGTGTGTTTATTGTAGATGAATGCTCAATGATTCCAGAATTTTCTATTGAAAAAAATGGTCAAGTTGGACGTGGATTATTAGAGGATTTAATTGAATTTGTATACAGTGGAGAAAATTGCAAACTTATTTTTATTGGCGATGTAGGTCAATTACCACCCGTTGGAAGTTCTTTATCTCCCGCTTTGGATGAGAATTATTTAAAGTTTCATTTTCCATTTTTTGAAATTATAAAAGTTCATTTAGGTCAAGTAATGCGTCAATCAGAGTATTCAGGAATATTAGTAAATGCAACGAAACTTCGTATGGCTCATTCTGAAATAAAGTTTGAATTAAATGATTTTGAGGATATTATTCGAATAAATGGATTAGAGCTTCAAGAAATCATTGAACAATCTTATGACGTGGTTGGATCTGAGGATACCATTTTAATTACTAAAAGTAATAAACGCGCAAACGAATTCAATAAACAAATCAGAAATAGAATTTTGTGGAGAGATGATTATCTACATTCCAATGATGATTTAATGATTGTAAAAAACAACTACTACTGGGGTCAGAAAACCAAAGGAAGTTTTTTGGCGAATGGTGAACTTGTAAGGGTTGACCGCATTGGAAAAAGAGAACAGCTATACGGATTTGATTTCGTTCATGTAACAATTTCACTGATTGATCAGGAAGATGAATCCTTGGAAACGATTTTATTGATTGAATCGCTTGATTGTGAAGGATCGTCCTTGCAAAGAGAACGATTAAAAACGTTATTTTTTGAAATCGAAAAAGATTATTCGCACATCAAGTCTAAATCCAAACGCTATGCTGAAATCATGCGAAACCCTTATTTTAATGCGCTACAAGCAAAATTTGCATACGCTGTTACTTGTCACAAATCACAGGGTGGACAATGGAAAAATGTATTGATTGATTTTGGCTTTATGACACCACAAATGATTGATGAAGATTATAAAAGATGGCTTTATACTGCCCTGACACGAGCCTCAGAAAAAGTGTGGCTTTTGAATTTTCCAGACTACTTTTTTGAAGATGAGAAAAACCATTCATCGTAAAAATCAGCAATAAATTTTCGCATAATTTGATCTCTTTTTTCCGCCAATAACTTTCCCGTCTCTGTTTTCAGTAAATCTTTCAACAAGAATAACTTCTCGTAAAAATGATTTACCGTATGACTTACTGATTTTGAATACTCTTCCTTTGAAGCATGTAAGGTAGGATCAATTTCCGGATGATAAAGAGGTCTGTTTTTACTTCCTCCATATGCAAATGCTCGAGCAATTCCAATTGCGCCTATTGCATCCAGCCGATCTGCATCTTGAACAATTTTCGCTTCAATGGATTCAACCTCATCTTTTACATATGCCCCTTTGAATGAAACTTGAGAAATGACGTGTGCTACCTTTTCAGAAATTTCCGATGAAATACCCACTTCATTCATAATTTCTTTTGCAGTTCTTGAACCCGCCTGCCAATCTCCTCCGTTATATTTATGATCTGAAATATCATGTAATAAAGCTGCTAATTCAATAATTATTTTGTCACCACCTTCCTTTTCGTGTAGGTAGATTGCCAAATTACAGACACGATCAATATGAAACCAGTCATGGCTTCCCTCATGAGTGATAAACTTATTTTTAACAAGCTTTCGTATTTTATCAATCTTATCTTTCACTACCAAGGACAAAAATAATTTTTTGGTCTCAAAGCAGGATTCCATGAAAAATCTTTAATGAATTGCTCCTCCTTATTGATTTTATTCATTGGATAAAATTTTCCATCTGGCTTATCGATGTACGAAACACCTTTGACTTCACCAGAATCAAGGTCTAACCTCAAATCCCCAGCATACAATCGATTCATACCTTTTCGTTTCACAATAAGCGAAGTATCCGTATTTTTTTCCTCATACGGATAAAATAAAGTTTGTGCATTTCCATTTACATAGGCCGATTTCAATTTTTGATTGGAAAAATAGGCAATCATTTCTCTACCAGAAATCTGATTAAAATATTCGCCTGAATCAAGTTCCATGAGGGCTGATGTATTTTCAAAAATCTCGACCTTATCGACAAGAGAATCCTTAAAATAAATATTCATTTTCTCACCTTTAAGCTCGGCATTTTCAGACCAAACAATTGGTTTTTTGAATAGATAAAGAATATTCATCGATTCCGTAAAGGTTAAACTATCAGAAGTTGCCTGAAGTTTTCTATTAAAAATTTTAACATTATGATTGGCACGAATATTTTGCTTTTCTAATGAATCTTGAGTCGAAATTATTGTATCCGCCGTTATTTGAATCGTATCACCATCGTTTTTCTGAGTGACACAAGCATTTCCGGAAATCACTAATCGTTTATTTTTATCATCGTTTACAATACTATTTCCGCGAAGAACAATATTTTGAGTTTTGTCTTCATAATAGGAATAGCCTCGTGCCTGAAAAGTTTTTGAAATGGGATCATATTCAAGTGTATCGCCTTTAATGACTTTACTTTCATCAATTACAACAGCATCACCAATTAAAACTCCCGCCTCTGTTTCAACATTATACCACCCTTTGCGACAATACATTTCTGTTTTACCTTTTACTATTTTAGTTGGACCAAAAAAAGAAGCTTTTTGCGTACCATAGGAAAATTGGAGCGTATCTGTTCTCATTGATAAATCGTCTTTGCGATAATCAACATTTCCGCTAAAGAAAAAATCTTTTGATTCTGGATAGAAATAGCCCACTCTACTCGATAAACGTTCGTTGGATATTATACTTTGAATCACTCCATTTCTTCGATATACTCCTTTTCGAGCTCGTAAATCGTAATCCATTGAGTCAGTTAAAATTTTATATTCCTGATCGCGAACCCTTACGTTGCCCCACAACTTAGCAAATCGCGTTTTACCTCGAAATAAGAGTGAATCACAAAAAAGATTAATGTCTTTTGAATCTATCTGAACTTTTCCATAAGCGATAACAATTTGATCTTTTTCGAAGAAATGCGCCGAATCGCAATACATTACGCTTCCTTTGTATTTAAAATTTACCGGACCAATGAGTCGATGAGCTTTTTTCTTAACATGATACTCAATCATTTCGGCACCCTCGATTAGCTCCAAAAGATCCGGCTCATTTTGAGCAAACAATAGGTTGAAAGGAAAAAGTGTACAAAGAAAAATTATTCGTATGTACTTTTGTTTTTTCAATGTCCGGTGATTAGTGTCTGGCTGCGGTCAGGCCCAACCGAAACAATCGTAATTGGAACCTCTAGCAAGTTTTCTAAGTAATTCACGTAATTTCTCAAGGCCTCTGGAGCTGATTCGTATGACGTTAATCCAGTCAAATTACAATTCCAACCAGGCACATCCTCATAAACAGGCTCTATGGCACTACCGCAAATAGAAAACGGATATTCATCGGTAATATTGCCATTGACTTTATAGTGCGTACAAATTCGAATTGTTTCAAAAATACTCAATACGTCAGCCTTCATCATGGATAATTCAGTTACACCATTGATCATAATGGCATATTTCAATTGCGGAATATCAATCCAACCGCATCTCCGAGGTCTTCCCGTGGTTGAGCCAAACTCTCTTCCTTCTTGTCTAATTTGTTCACCTACTCCATCAATCAATTCAGTTGGAAAAGGACCGCTACCAACACGTGTACAATATGCTTTGAAAATTCCTATTACTTTACCAATTTTTGTTGGTGCAACACCCAATCCAGTACATGTTCCTGCTGTAATTGTATTGGAGGAAGTAACAAATGGGTAAGTTCCAAAATCAATATCCAACATTGTACCTTGAGCTCCTTCTGCTAATATTTTTTGATTAGCTTTTAGTGCTTTATTCATATAATGCTCGCTGTCAACCGTGGTAAATTGACGTAAAAATTCAATTCCTTCAAACCAAGGTCTTTCTAACTCGCTTAAATTATATTCAAACCCATCGTAATGTTTTAAAATTCCGATGTGTTTTTCAAGAAGTGCATTGTATTTTTCTTTAAAATCCGCTTCAAAGACATCCCCTACCCTGAGACCATTACGACCTGTTTTATCCATGTATGTCGGTCCGATTCCTTTAAGTGTAGAACCAATTTTATCTTTGCCTTTTGCAGTCTCAGATGCCGCATCGAGTAACCTATGAGATGGTAAAATTAAATGAGCTTTTTTCGAAAAAATCAGGCGCTCCTTAACATTAACACCAACTGCCAATAGTTTCTCTATTTCAACTTTTAAAACAACAGGGTCAATTACTACTCCATTTCCAATAATATTTAAAACATTTTCGCGAAAAATACCGGATGGAATCGTATGTAGCACAAACTTTTTTTGGTCAAATTCGAGGGTATGGCCTGCATTAGGTCCACCCTGAAAACGAGCAATATAATTGTAATCTGGCGTTAAAACATCAACAATTTTTCCTTTTCCCTCATCTCCCCATTGAAGGCCCAATAAAACATCCACTTTCATCTTTACTTATTAAAATGATTTATCGCCTCTTCCGTGGTTTTGTAAATACTAAAAACTTCATATAATTTGGAAATATCAATTAATTTTTGAATTCCGGAGTTTGGGTTAGCCAAAACTACATCACCTCCATTAATTCTAGCCTTGGTCATTGTTCTTATCATAAAAGCTATTCCACTGGAGTTCGTATTTGTTAACTCAGATAAATCAAAAACAAACTTTGAGAATTTAATCTGTTCAATTTTTTCTTTTAACTGTTCCAAATCCAAATCTGATAATATTCTTCCTTGAATACTCACAACAGATACGGCCGCCTCATTCATTATCGAAAATTGTAAACTCATAGTTCATTGTTTTTTTTGACTCCATAAAAATAGAGAGAGTGGTGGTGAATTTGAACACCAAAAAGTTCTTCCATCGTTGCCTTAATTTGTTGAATACGGGGATCACAAAATTCTATTACTTCGCCCGTATCCGTGCAAATCAAATGGTCATGCTGCTTAAAACCGTGAGACTTTTCAAAATGCGCTTGATTTTTACCAAATTGATGTTTTCTAACTAAATTGCAAGCCATCAATAATTCTATGGTATTGTAGAGAGTAGCCCTCGATACACGATAATTATGATTTTTCATTTTTAGGTACAATGATTCTACATCAAAATGGCCTTGATGGTCGTATATTTCAGCTAATATTGCAAAACGCTCAGGAGTTTTCCTGTGTCCATTTTGCTCAAGGTAAGCCGAGAATATATTTTTAACTTTTAACTGTAACTCTTGACTTGACATAATTGATGCAAAAATAGTTAATTTGAACGCACGAAAGTTGCTCGGGTAAATAAACTTTGAACAAGTCTTCCACAATAAATTATTTATCGAAGAATTTGTATTTCATCAATGAAAGTCCAAGGAATATTTCCTTCTCCAGGCAATCCACTGGGAATCAGCATAATTGAATCAATCACCAATTTTACTTTTTGCGTTTTTTTTGATAACTGAAATGAAAATGTTTTAATCTGCTGATTATCATTTAGTTCAATTTTTGGATTTACTAGCTCGAATGCATCATCTAAAACAATCTTTACGTCATTTGGAAAATAAATCCACGAATTTTCATCCGATAGAAAACGAACAAAAACCTGAAAATTGGACATCTTTTTTCCTAAATCAAGTTCAATTTGAATTTTATTTTTATTGAATCCGATCCACTCATTTCCCTTCCAAGGTAATGAACCAAACTGACCGTCAACCAAAGTTAAATCCCCTCCGTTGTAATTAGGGCTCGGTTCTGTTATGTATTTGATAGGTAAGCCCAATGCATGAGTTGCATTAATTATAAAATGTGAAGAAGACGAATTTTCTGTTGTTTTTATGTAATAATGGTGGTTAGTTATACCTTTTTTTGGTCGTTTTACTTGTATCCATGAGTTTGGCGCAAATGTAACATTCGTATTGTTACCTGTTTTGGAATAATCATTTATTAAAATCTCATTTCTTGAATAAGACAATTCGATTTGTCCAGATTCTTTGGATGCATTAATTCTAAATTTCAGTCCGCCCTTTGAACGCTTCCATTCAACTTCAGGTAAAAATGCTGTTTTGGAAAAATTTACCTTTTTAGCTTCTAAATACTTAAAGTGATTATTTGATAATATGTATTTAAATGTATTATAATCAGGCTTTTCGATAGACCAAAGAGTTTGACTTAATGCGATTGCACGAGGATATGTCATATACTCTAATTTTTTAAAATCTGCGATGTATTCAGTCCACAAATTCGCTTGTCCACCCAAAATGTACGAATGATACTTTTCATCTAAATCTGGAGGAATAGGATTAAATTCATAGGCTTTTTCTAGAGGTGTATAACCACCTATTGCCAGTGGCTCATTCTTTTTACCTTGATAATGATCAAAATAACAATGAGAACCCGGTGACATAACTACGTAGTGCTCTTGTTTGGCTGCTTCAATTCCACCGTCAAATCCTCTCCAAGACATGACTGCTGCGTTTTGAGAAAGCCCCCCCTCCAAAATCTCATCCCAACCGATCAGTTTCTTACCTTTAGATGCTAAATACTTATCCATTTTTTGGATAAAATAACTTTGTAATTCGTGTTCGTCCTTCAGGTTATTAGTATTAATTACATTTTGACATTTTTCGCATTCTTTCCAACGTTTTTTAGGCGCTTCATCACCACCAATATGAATGAATTCCCCGGGGAAAAGTAGAGCTACTTCGTCTAAAATTTTTTGTAAAAAAGAAATAGTTTCATCCTTAGAACAAAAGATATCATCAAAAACGCCCCAAAGTCCCTCAACACAAAGTTCTTTTCCGGTACAACTATATTCTGGATAAGCAGCTAAGGCGGCTCTACTGTGACCGGGCATTTCAATTTCAGGTACAATTGTAATGTATTTTGAAGCTGCGTATGCGACTACCTCTTTGATTTGTTCTTGCGTGTAAAATCCACCATAACGCTCTTTTTTATAAGTTCTTGGCTTGGTTGTGTAATGATTTTCAACTGTACTATCTCGCCACGCACCAATTTCAGTAAGTTTTGGAAATTGTTTAATTTCAATTCTCCAACCTTGATCGTCGGTCAAATGCCAATGAAAAGTATTGAATTTATACATCGACATTAAATCAATATAGCGCTTTACTTCTTCGACGGTAAAAAAATGGCGAGAAACATCCAAATGTAAACCCCTCCATTGAAACTTTGGATAATCTTTAACAAAGCATTTTTTCAGAGAATACCCTTCAGAATCTGAATTAATTAACTGCATGAACGAATGAAATGCATAGAAACACGATGCATCTGAGGAATAAGATATCGTGATATCATTTGAAACATTAATTGAGTATGAATTTTCAATTACATTTACTAATTTTTTAAACTTCAATTGAGATTCATTTGAACTAAATTTTATTTCCATTTTGTGGTATGAAAATGCAATTTCTTTGAGTTGATTTTTAAGATTTTCTGATAGACCTGTTGAATCAACTATTACAGTTTTCTCGATTAACAGCGATTCATTGAACTCTTTGTACGTTGCAGGGCTTGGAATAATTGGACAGATTTGTGAAAATGAAAATTGAACATTCAATACTATGAATATCCCAAGTAAAATAAATACGTTTTTTCTGTTCACTACAAATGTCATTATTTTCAAACAATAATATAAAATTACCTATTTTAAGCTATTTCAAAAGTCCTTTATTATATTTGCATATCATGTCATGTTTGCAAGTCTTATTGGCCATAATCTTTCCTCCTCTCGCTGTGGTTGACAAAGGCTGTGGATCTGTAATAATTGTCGTGATTTTAACATGTTTTGGATGGGTTCCAGGTGTAATTGCTGCTTTAATAATCCTTAATTCAAAAAAAGGATGACTATTCCATCCACAATTTCAATGCTTTTTCTTGCGAACTATTTTTGATTTCTTTCGCTTGAACGGAGTATGTCACATAGAAAAAACGCTGAACTTCAGGAAGTAAAAGAGTTCTTATTTTTCCTTCTCGAATAAAAGTAATTTCTTTCATATCTTCATCGAAATAGGAAAACCAGGATTCAATATCGTTATTTAGAATAAACCCATTTACACCAATAATCTCATCTCCTATTCGCATTCCTCCAAGCTCAGTAGGACCTCCAGGATACATCGCCGATACCACAAAAGATTTACCAAGCGGAATGAGTTTCATTCCTAATCTACCTTCTGAATATAGTGCAGATGGCTTGTGTACTAATTCCAATCCAAGGTATTCAAGAGATTCAGTTAGAATTGATTCATAGGGTTGGGTTCCGTGAACGAAATCTTTAAAAAATGAATCAAAGGAAGTTCCTGAAACATGCTCAAGAACTAAAATATAATCTTTTTCTGTAATTCCTTTTCCTTGCATTGCAAAATCAAAATACAAGCGCTTCATTACCTCATCAAGACCATATTTATTTTGCGTTGCTTGCCTAATTTTGACATCGGTAACAAATGCCAATAAACATCCTTCCGTGTAAATAGAAACCTTTCTTCCGGGTACACCCGGAACATAACCATCTAACCAGGTATCAAACGATGACTGTGCAACAGAATAATTAAACCGCGCTGGGTTGTCAAAATGCTTTTGAAGTTGCGACTTGAATTCATCCAAATACTGATCGAGCGAAAAAACACCGCTTTTTAATAAAAATAAATCCCCCATATACGTGGTGATTCCTTCGTAAATGAATCCAAGTTCCGAATAGTTTTCCCTCTTAAAATCGTACGGCAACATTGCAGCTGGACGTAAGGCTTTAACATTCCACGTATGATATAATTCATGCGAGGAAACACCTAATAATTCCTTGTATAAACTCTTGAAAACCTCATACGTCGGACCCAACGTGATGACAGTACTTTTACAATGCTCAACACCGTGATAAGCTTTACATGGAAGAATCTGGATGAAAAAGTGATAATCAGATACTGGAAATTCAATGAATTTTTCAATTTGTTTTTTAGAAAATGCAGCAAAATCATTGAGAATTCGATCCCAATCAGGCTTTATTTCACCATTAAACCAAACGTAAAACTTGGTAGAATTCACTTCATACGTTTCACATTGAAGTATCGGAGAACAAATAAATGGTGAATCTGCCAACTCATCAAAATTAGCTGCTTGGCGAAGCGTATTTTCACCTTCAAGCGAAGTGGCAATTTTCCACGAATCAGGAACGTTCAACTGGATTTCACACGGAAAATCTTGCGTTTCTTGAGTAAATATACAACAATTAACCGGATTCACATATAATTGATTATCAGATAGAAACGTAGAGCCTGCATTTAATTCAGCAGCATAATAGGAATATTCAACAGAAACAAAACTGGTTTCTGAAGTATTTATTTCCCAGGTATCTTTATTGATTTTTTGAAAGGGAAGTGACTTTTTTTTATCGTTATAAACCTTGAATCGGTTGACGTTTTTAGCAAAATTTCCAAGTTCGTATCTACCTGGTCGCCAAGACGGTAAATGGACATGGGTTAAATCTTTTGTAACAGGAATTTCAACCTTAATTTGAACATATTGTTTATTACGTTCCTCTGCCGAAAAAGAATAGCGAACAACAGCTTCCATAAAATCAATTAATTAAGCGTAGAATTCTTCTTGCAATTGACTAATTTTAGTATCCGCCAAATAATCGTCGTAAGGCATCATTTTGTCAATTATTCCTGTTGGTGTCAACTCGATTATACGATTAGCAACCGTGTTCACTAATTCGTGGTCATGAGAAGTAAATAAAAGAATCCCTGGAAATTCTCTCATGGCATTATTTAAGGCGGTTATCGACTCCAAGTCAAGGTGATTGGTTGGTTCGTCCATGATCAATAAATTCGCTTTTGCTAACATCATTTTAGACATCATGCAACGCACTTTTTCCCCTCCTGAAAGTACATTTGCCGTTTTCATTGCTTCCTCGCCAGTAAATAACATACGACCTAGGAACGTTCTCAAATACACTTCTTCTTTTTCTTCGTCGGTATGTGCATATTGACGCAACCAATCGATTAATGATATTTTATCTTCAAAATACTCGTGATTATCGTTTGGAATATATGCAGTTGAGATTGTTGTTCCAAAAGTAAATTCACCAGAATCTGCTTTCATTCTTCCATTTATAATTTCATAAAACGCTGTTAAAGCGACGGAATTTTTAGAGATGAACGCAATTTTATCTCCTTTATTTACGATAATATTTACACCTTTAAATAATTGAACACCTTCTTCTGTTTTCTTGGAAAGATTTTCAATTGATAAAATTTGATTTCCCGCATCGCGATCTTGGTGAAACGTAATTCCCGGATATCTTCTAGAGGATGGCTTGATTTCTTCTAAATCTAGGTTATCCAACATTTTACGACGACTTGTTGCTTGTTTAGATTTCGCTGCATTGGCAGAAAAACGGGCAATAAATTCCATCAATTCCTTTTTCTTCTCCTCTGCTTTTTTGTTCTTGTCTGAACGTTGGCGCGCAGCTAATTGAGAAGATTGGTACCAAAACGAATAATTTCCAGTGAATAAATTCAACTTACTAAAGTCGATATCAACGATATGCGTACAAACCGTATCTAAAAAGTGACGGTCATGCGATACAACGATTACTGTATTTCTAAAATCCATTAAAAAGTCTTCTAACCAGCCAATTGTTTTTAAATCAAGGTCGTTAGTTGGCTCATCGAGAATCAACACATCCGGATTTCCGAATAAAGCTTGTGCCAAAAGAACACGAACTTTTAACTCATTCGGTAAATCTGACATTAACGAATAATGATAGGATTCTACAATTCCTAGGTTACTCAATAAAGTGGCTGCGTCAGTTTCGGCATTCCAACCTTCTAAATCAGCAAATTCTGCCTCTAATTCAGCGGTTCGCATTCCGTCCTCATCCGAAAAATCTGGCTTAGAATACAACGCATCTTTTTCAACCATAATTTCATACAAACGCTTATGTCCCATAATTACGGATTGTAACACCGGAAATTCATCAAAAGCAAAGTGATTCTGATTCAAAACCGCCATTCTTTTTCCAGGCTCTAAGTCAATTCGTCCAGTTGTTGGATCTTGGTCACCAGTTAAAATCTTTAAAAAGGTTGATTTTCCTGCACCATTCGCGCCAATTACACCGTAACAATTGCCATTAACAAATTTGATATTTACTTCATCAAAAAGAACTCGTTTACCGAATTGAAGAGAGACGTTACTTACATTAAGCATACTAAAAATTTTTGCAAATGTACGATAAATAAAGGGAATTCATAATGTGGTATGTCAATCTGATAAACTTTAGAATCAATTAACTTATTAATTTTGTTCAAAGAAAATAAATATGTCAACCAAAAAAATTGAAGTTATTGTTCCTCCACGTGAACCACACTTTGTTGGTGATGGATTTCGCGTTCATAATTTTATTCCAAGCGCTTATCGTTTGGATATGCATCGCATGGATCCATTTATCATGTTGGATTACAATTCACGCTTTTATTTTCCACCAAGTGAAAAACCTTTGGGGGTGGGCGTTCATCCACACAGAGGATTTGAAACAGTGACGATTGCTTACAAAGGAAGAGTTGCTCATCATGACAGTGCCGGAGGTGGAGGAATTATTGGCGAAGGAGATGTTCAATGGATGACAG
>VGFL01000025.1 GCA_016868915.1 Bacteroidota bacterium
CAATTTGTCTCGTACTGTATTATATTCCATATTAATTATCCAAGTATTTTCCTAAAGCGTTTTCGTATAAATTTTTCACCTCCTTGATAAAACCAAAATGTTCTCCGTCGATTTGAAGTTTTCCTTTTGTTACATGACCAATTAAAGTGAAATTGACTCCAGACGCTATCATTGTTTCAATAAAATTTTCTTCCTTTTCTTCATTTAATGTAACAACAACCCTGCCTTGACCTTCACCAAAAAGGAAAGCATCAATTCTTACCTCTGAATCTGATTCTATATCGAATCCCAATTCATTTTGGAAAGACATTTCAGCGAGAGTAACGAATAAACCACCATCTGATATGTCGTGAGCAGCATTAATAGCATTGATTTTTATAAGTTGAGTAATTATCTGATGTACCTCATATTCTTCGTCAAGATTAAAATAAGGGGCGGGTGAACTTTTGACACCGTGGTGTGAAACTAAGTATTCAGACGATGAAATATCATTCGTACAGTTTCCAATAACAAAAATTAAATCCCCTTTTTGCTTAAAATTGAGCGACATTACATTCTTTTGACTAGGAACAATTCCAATCATTCCGATTGTTGGAGTAGGGAATACAGGGATTTCAATTCCATTTGCTACTGTTTGATTGTAAAAAGATACATTTCCGCCAGTAACCGGAGTATTAAATTTGATACATGCAGTAGACATTCCCTTAATGGCTCCAACAAATTGCCAATATGATTCTGGATTGTATGGGTTTCCAAAATTTAAACAATTTGTAACGGCACTTGGAATTCCTCCCGAACACGTTATGTTTCTGGCCGCTTCTGCAACGGCAATCATCGTTCCAACTTCAGGGTCAGCATGAACATATCGTGAATTACAATCAACAGTCATGGCCAATGCTTTGTCGGTTCCTTTAACGTGGACAATTCCTGCATCGCTTGGTTTATTTGTACTCATATTTCTCGTTCCAACCATTGAATCATATTGCTCAAAAATCCATTTTTTTGATGCTATATTTGGTCGTTGAATCAAACGATATGCAATTTCCTTAATATTTGTAGGAACAGGAATAGAATCAATAGAAAATGATTTAAATTCTTGATAATATGCAGGTTCTTTGTATTCTCTCTCGTTTTGCGGGGCACCCCCACCAAGTACAAGGGATTCTGCGGGAACATCACCTACTAATTCTCCATGCATGTAATATCTAATGCGGCCTGTGTCTGTAACAAAACCAATTTCCTCAGCATTTAAATCCCATTTATCAAAGATTTTCTTTACAACATCTTCCTTTCCTTTGTGAACTACCACTAACATGCGTTCTTGGGATTCAGAAAGGAGAATTTCGTAGGGTAACATGTTTTCTTGGCGAGTTGGAACTTTATCTAAATTAATTTCCATTCCAACGTTACCTGCAGCACTCATTTCACAGGTAGAACAAGTTATACCAGCAGCTCCCATATCTTGCATCCCTACGATAGCATCTGTTTCTGCAAGTTCCATGGTTGCCTCTAAAAGAAGTTTTTCCATAAATGGATCTCCTACTTGAACGGATGGTAGGTCATTTGCTGAATCCTCTGTTATGTCTTTTGAAGCAAAAGCTGCTCCAGCGATGCCATCTTTACCTGTTGATGATCCAACTATGAATACAGGATTTCCCGGACCTTTTGCTGTTGCTGATATAATTTTCTTTGTATCAATTATTCCGGCAGAAAAGGCATTTACAAGTGGGTTTGTATTGAATGATTCATCAAAAAATACTTCCCCACCAACTATTGGAATACCGAAGGCATTTCCATAGTCACCGATTCCTTTAACAACTCCTCTTACTAACCATTTAGTTCGATCAGATTCGATATTTCCAAAACGCAAAGAGTTCAACTGTGCAATTGGTCGTGCGCCCATAGTAAAAATATCGCGATTGATACCACCAACGCCTGTTGCCGCACCTTGATAAGGTTCAAGAGCACTAGGGTGATTATGCGATTCTATTTTAAAGACACAGCCAAGACCGTCACCAATATCAACAATTCCGGCATTTTCTTCGCCCGCTTTCACAAGCATGTGTGGACCGTCTTTTGGTAATTTTTTCAACCATAAAATTGAGTTTTTGTAGGAGCAGTGTTCAGACCACATTACGGAATAAACAGCTGTTTCTGTAAAATTCGGGGTTCTTCCTAAAATTTCTTTAATATTTTCAAACTCCTCAGCTCTGAGACCTAACTCTATTGCTTGTTCAAGTGTTGCTTCTTGTTGAATTGTATTTTGCATTTGCTATCTGGGTGAACAAAAATAATCAAAGTATTTATCCAAGTATTTTCTAAAGATAAGAATTTGATAAAACTTAATAACAATTTGGCCTACGTAATGATTATGTTTATCGTGTTGCCAATTTACACTTACTTTGTACCCGGGGTCGGGATCGAACCGACACTCCCGAAAGAACAGGATTTTGAATCCAGCGCGTCTACCAGTTCCGCCACCCGGGCATAAGGGCAGCAAATATACACTATTTTTTTGATTTAGAAAATTGAAATTTTATTTTTTACCTCGTAAAATCAAGCAATCAAGATTGATTGAACAAAATATATTTTTATTGATACCCCTCGCTTACTTGCAGATTATTTGGGATAGTAATTTTTTTAAATTAAGGAGTACTTAATGAAACAGGTAAAATCTTTCCTTTGAAAAAACGATTTCCATTCTGAGCGAAATCTACAACGAAGGCTGCCATTTCTGCGGGGGAAGTTAGTGCCTCGTATCCAGGAAATGCTTCTTCTAACATTTCTGTTTGGACGGCTCCTAAACACAAACAATTCATAGATAATTGAGAATCTTTATATTCTTCAGAAAATAATTCAGTGAAACTACACAAGGCCGCTTTCGAAGTAGAGTAGGTACTCAAGCCTGCGAATTTCACAGATCCTTGAAATCCACCCATGGAACTAATATTTACAATATGAGCTGATGGATGCAAGAATTGGAGAAATCCTTGAACGGTTTCCATTACGCCGATTACATTGATTTGATAAGATAGTTGAAATTCCTCGTGAGAAATTGAATCAAACGGCTTGTTTACCAAAAATCCGGCATTATTTATTAAAATATCGATTGTTCCAATTTGATCTGAAATTGATTTGATTTGCTCTTTTACATTCTTGGATAAATCAAATGCGAGCGGAGTAACATTTGAATGCGATTCAAAAGCATTTTTCATTTTTTCGATATCCCTCGACAAGGCAAAAACAATATTTCCTGAATTTGCAAAAAGCTGCACGATTTCAAGTCCAATTCCGCGACTTGCTCCAACGACAACAACCTTTTTAGACATCGAATGAAATAGTTAGATTTTCGCTAGTTGGATGGGCTTGACAGGTTAAAATATAACCTTTTTTAACCTCCTCGTCCGTGAGTGAATAATTTAATTTCATTGCTGCTGAACCTTCGAGTACTTTGGCTTTGCATGAACAACAAACTCCACCTCTACATGAAAAAGGTACATCCAATCCTTCATCTTCTGAAGCTTGTAAGATAGTGTCTCCATCAGTTTTTAATTTGAACGAAGTAGTTTCTCCCTCTAAAATAAGTTTCACCAAACATTCACCTGAAAAATCTGAGTGAGTTGTTTCAGTCTCGTGTGATGCTAAAAGAACCGGCGTTGTGAAAAGCTCGTATTTAATCTTGTCCCACGAAACACCAAAGAATTTGAGATTATCTTCAACCGTTTGAATCATTGCCTCAGGACCACAAATTAAAAATCTGTCTGCCTTGAGAAGATCGAGGTTTGCTTTTATTTCTTCGCGCAGATTTTTTTCATCAATTCTTCCTGATTTGCAACCTTCATGAGTTTCTTGACTTAGAAAGTGAATGACTTTTGTGTTGGATAAATTCTCCAATTCATTTCGGAATAAAATATCGTCAAAACTTTTACTTCCGTAGAAAAGAGTCATTTTATCGCCTGTTCCTTCAAGTGATTTTGCAATCGATAAGATTGGTGTAATTCCGCTACCGGCGGCAAAAGCAATAATATTTGAATCCGAATTTTTAATCCCAAAATTTCCTTCGGGTTTACTAATTTGGATTAAGTCCCCAACACTTAACATGTGAACAAGATGTGCAGAGGCTAGTCCGTTTTGAATAGCCTTTACGCCAATTGCCAAATTTTCATTGGTTCCGGAACAAATTGAATAGGAACGCCTTGTTTCGATATTATTAATAATTAAATTTAGATTAATGTATTGCCCGGGTGTAAACTCGAAGTCTTTTTTTAGTTCGTTTGGAATTTCGAATGTGATTTTGGCTGCATCTTTCGATAAAGATTGCTTTTCTGAAATTTGTACATCATAAAACCCATTACTTTTTTTTGATGCCGAATCCTTTTTAAAAATATCAAATAATCCCATAACTAATCATCAAATGAAACCACTAATTTTTTGCTTGTTGGATGAGCTTGGCACGTTAGTATGTATCCTCTTTCGACTTCGTCCTTATCCAAAGCATAATTTACGTCCATTGTGGCAGTACCCTCTACAATTTTAGCCTTACACGTGCAACAAACACCACCCTTACACGCAAATGGTAAATCAGCACCTGCTTCATACCCTGCATCTAGGATACTTTTGCCCTGAGAAGACATATTAAAATCATACGTATCACCATCAAGCAAAATAGAAACACTAGAATCAAAGGAAGGTTCGTTTATTTTTTTTGATTCAACTTTTTTAATAACACGCGAACTGGTAAATAATTCAAAAAATACATTATTTTTCTGTACACCTTTTTCAACAATTATCTTTTCTACATCCAAAATCATACTTTCGGGGCCGCATATAAATACTGCATCAATTGGTTGATTTTTCAGAAATGCATCATATAGTTGGGCACATTTTTCAGCATCAATTCTGCCTTTCTGAATTTTATTACCAAGACTCTCTCTTGAAAGAATATGAATAATTCGAAATTTTGATAAGTGCATACTTTTCAATGCTTCCAATTCTTCACGAAAAATAATACTCGCAAAACTTTTATTTCCATAGAAGAGAGTAATATCACTATTAGGCTCTTCCTTCAATACTGTTTTTGCAATCGATAAAATGGGAGTAATCCCGCTTCCGGCTGCAAAGAGTACATAAGATTTTTTTACAGAACCCTCGGGTTGAAGTGAAAAATTCCCCGTCGGAGACATTACATTTAATTCATCGCCTATTTTTAAATGATTATTGGCAAAAGAAGAAAAAATTCCGTTTTCGACTTGTTTTATCGCAACTCTTAAATCATTTTCATACGGAGCTGAACACAATGAATAAGAGCGCCTTACGTCCTCATCGTTAATCTTTGCACGAAGTGTAAGATACTGACCGGATTTGTATTTAAAATCTTTTTTTAAGTTGTCAGGAAGTTCAAAGGCAATAGAAACACATTCATTTGTTTCTCTTCTAAGGTCTTTAATTTTTAGCGTGTGAAACTTTAGTGACATAGGTGAAATTGTGCAGGTTCAAAAATACGAAAATCATTTTAAAACGGTTTGGTTTGTTTCTGTTAACGCTTTTTAAATTAATCAAATAATTTTCAGGCACTTTTTTCGGTTAAGCTTTCATTAAAATTAAATTGAAAATTAAAGTTCGATGATGTATTAATTTCTCTTCCCATGGAATCAATTATTATCTCAAAAGGTTATATAAAATGACTAAAGTTTTACATGAATTCCTTCAATTCTATTAAATTTGTAAGGTGTCAATTCTTCGATTTTTTCTTTTCCCCTTTACATTAATTTATGCGTGTGTTATTTTCATTCGAAATTCTCTTTTTAATTGCCAAATTTTGCACTCAAAGAGCCACCGAGTAAAACTCATTGTTATTGGAAACTTATCCACTGGGGGAACAGGGAAATCGCCATTGACTTTACATTTAGCGGAATTATTGAATAAAAACATGAACTTGTCCATTTTGAGTAGGGGTTATGGGCGCAAAACAAAGGGTTTTAGGTGGGTTGAAATCAATTCACATGCACACGAGGTGGGCGATGAACCGCTTATGTTTAAAACAACTCTCGGGGAGCATATCCCAATTTCAGTGTGTGAGAACAGAAATAATGGAGTTGAAAATATTCAGAGTGATTTCCCAAATACGGATGTTATTTTGTTGGACGATGCTTTTCAGCACAGAAAAATCAAAGCGGGATTTTCTATTTTGCTTACAACTTTTGATAATCCATTTTTTCAGGATTTTTTACTTCCTGTTGGTAGCCTGCGCGAATTTAAAAGCGGTGCGTCGAGGTCAGATCTAATCCTGGTCACGAAGTGTCCAATGCAAATTTCTATCAAACAAAAAAAAGAATTCCAAAATAACCTTTTAAAGTATGGTAAACCAGTTTTTTTTGCAAAAGTGAAGTATGGAGAATTGATTAATTTTACATTTGAGATTCCAGCAATTAAAAAATGTATTGTTGTAACGGGTATTGCGAACCCTTCCGGGATAATTGATTATTTATCCCAATCATTTTCGCTGGAGCCAATGGTTTTCTCAGATCATCATTCTTATACCAAGCAAGAAATCGATGCAATTCATCAAAAATTTGATACCTTTGCTTCTGATGGACTGGTAATTGTCACTACCTACAAAGACTACATGCGTCTTAAAAAAAATACAGAAGAATGGGGGCTGATTAATTATCCATGGTATATATTGCCGATTTCAGTTGAGATTGATGATGAGGAGAAATTTAACAAGTTAATTACAGATTATGTTAGAAAAAATTAAGGAATCTGCTGCGTTTATCCAGTCTAAGACATCGATAACACCGTCAATTGGTATTATCCTCGGTACAGGATTAGGAGGCTTAGTGAAGGAAATCAATGTTATTGATACCATTTCGTACGAAAATATTCCTAATTTCCCTGTCTCTACCGTGGAAAGCCATTCTGGAAAGTTGATATTTGGAGAACTTGGCGGAAAGAAGGTTGTTGCTATGCAAGGACGTTTTCATTATTATGAGGGATATTCTCTACAACAAGTAACATTTCCAGTTCGTGTTATGAAATTACTTGGAATCGAACGACTATTTGTTTCGAATGCATCAGGTGGTGTAAACCCTGATTTTGAAGTTGGAGAAATAATGATTCAAGATGATCATATAAATCTCTTTCCTGGGAATCCGTTGATCGGCAAAAACATTGATGAATTGGGCCCTCGTTTTCCTGACATGAGCGATCCATATGATCCAGGTATGATTGCATTGGCCAAGCAAATAGCATCAGAAAATAATATTAAAGTTTCTGTCGGAATTTATGCGGGTTTAACGGGGCCAACTTTAGAGACTCCTGCCGAGTATCAATATGTAAGAAATATTGGTGCGGATGCTGTGGGAATGTCAACTGTTCCAGAGGTTATAGTTGCTCGCCATATGGAAATTCCATGTTTCGCTATTTCAATCATTACCGATCTTGGAGTTAAAGGTAAAATTCAAAAAGTAAGTGTACAAGATGTAATTGAGGTGGCAAGTCGTCAAGAACCAAAAATGACTTTGATTATGCGTGAATTAATTTCTAGAATTTAAGATGGACGAAATTTTTCGCGATAGATATGAGGTTGTAGTTGGTCTTGAGGTTCATGCTCAGATGTTGACTTGTTCAAAAGCGTATTCAAATGACCTAAATGAGTATGGTACTTCCCCAAACTCTAATGTAAGTGTGATTTCACTCGGACATCCGGGTACTTTACCAAGAATGAATAAGAAAACCATTGAGTTCGCCATAAAATTGGGATTGGCATGCGGATGTGAAATTGCTGAAAGTCAATATTTTGCACGAAAAAATTATTTTTATCCGGATTTGCCCAAAGGTTATCAAATAACTCAAGATAAAACACCAATTTGTACAGGTGGGAAAATTAGTATAAAATCAGATACAGGAGAGGAAAAATTAATACGGTTGACGCGTATCCATATGGAGGAAGATGCTGGAAAAAGTATTCACGATGTTGACTTGTATGATACTTTGGTTGATCTAAATAGGGCCGGAGTTCCTCTTCTGGAAATTGTATCTGAACCTGATATTCGTTCCTCACAAGAAGCTTATGCTTATTTAACTGAGGTTCGAAAGCTGGTACGTTATTTAGATATATGCGATGGAAATATGGAAGAGGGATCCTTACGTTGTGATGCGAATGTTTCGGTTCGTTTGAAAGGTGAAACAGATTTTGGAACCAAGGTAGAGGTAAAAAATATGAATTCTATTCGAAATGTTCAACGTGCAATTGAATTTGAAATCGGTCGACAAATTACAGCAATTGAAAGTGGTGAATCTCTGGTTCAGGAAACAAGAAGTTTTGATGCCCTTAAGGGAATAACTATATCGATGCGAACCAAAGAAGCAGCCAATGACTACAGGTACTTTCCTGAACCAGACTTACAACCACTTGTGGTAACAGAAAGTCAAATTGAAGCGGTGAGAAAAGAAATGCCGGCGCTTCCGCAGGAGCTATTTCAAAAATATACGCAGCAATTTGGATTAAGCGAATACGATGCCTACAATTTAACAGATTCGAAATCTATTGCACTGTATTATGAAGATCTAGTTGCACTTACATCTAATTATAAGTCGGCGGCAAATTGGATTATGGGTGATGTGAAATCTTATCTTAATGAAAATGGGGTTGATATTGAGGAATTCCCTATTCAACCAATAAAAATTGCTGAAATCATACAGTTGATTGATGAAGGAAAAGTTTCTTTTTCCATTGCATCTCAGCGAATTTTCCCCGAGTTAGTTAAGAATTCTTGGGACAGTCCTTTAGCGATTGCAGAAAGGTTAAATTTGATACAAGATTCTGATGAATCAACCATTCTTGCCTTTATACAAGAGGTTATTGATTCAAATCCAAATGAGGTTGAACGTTATAGAAATGGTGAAAAACAATTAACCGGCTTTTTTATGGGACAATTGATGAAAGTTTCCAAAGGTAAGGCCGATCCAAAAAGTGCAAATGCTTTACTGCGTAATAAATTAGATTCATGAAATATTTTATTCCATTTATATTTTTAATTTTTTGTTCAAGTTTTTTTTCATCCTGCTCAGGTGGTGATGATGACACTAAAACCAATAATTTTGAAATTTCAGGAACGGTTAAAGGCGCATCAGGTAAAAAAATTGCTTTGATTAGTATGGAAGCTGATGGACAACAAAAAGAAGTGGCAAAGACAATTGTTGATGGAAAAGGAAATTTTACGCTTGTTGGAAATATAGAATTCTTTGATGCCTACCAGCTCTCGTTGGAAAATGAACAAAAAATCATTGAGTTAACCGTTGCGCCAAACGATAAAATAAAATTAAATACTACATATACAGGATTTGATATTAATCCGGAAATTAGCGGTGTTTCATGGTCAAAGCAAGCGAACTCTTTTACCAAGCTAAAAAATAATTTCCTCAACAAACAAAATCAATTTAGACGCGAGAATACGAGAGCTACAAAAGAGGAGTCTCAGTTATTTTTAAGTGTATTGATGAAAGACCTAGACTCAAACGTAGTTGAACTTGTTAAGAGTAATATCAATTCCGAATTTAACTTGGTTTTATATTCTTTTTTGGCTCCTATACAATCGATGGATGAATGGGATAGCAATAATTTGATTTTAATGAAAAAAATTGTGAATTTTCTCAAGAACAAATTTCCAAATGCTCCTCGAGTGGTTATGATTGAGCAACAAACTTCTCAAATTGAGCGTTTCTATGAGGGTGAAAAAATGATGAAAGAGGGCAAAATTGACGCACCTGATTTTACGGTAAAAACACCTGAAGGAAAAGAGATTAAACTTTCTTCCCTTAAAGGGCAAGTCGTTTTAATTGATTTTTGGGCATCTTGGTGTGTACCATGCCGTCAAGAAAGTCCGAATGTTGTTCGCTTATTCAATCAATACCAGTCCAAAGGATTCACTGTATTTTCAGTTTCACTCGATGAAAATGCGGATAAATGGAAAGAAGCAATCAAAAAAGATGGTTTGATTTGGCCGAATCACGGAAGTGACTTACAAGGCTGGAAAACACCGTTGACTCAATTGTATCAATTTAATTCAATTCCTCATACTGTTTTGGTCAGTAAAGAAGGCAAGATAATTGCTCGGGGCATACGCGGAACTGTTCTTGAAAATAAACTCAAAAAACTTTTTGAACAATGAAAAAGATATTTTTTTTAGCCATTGTAGTCATTCTCTTTAATTCGTACCTAATTTCCCAAACTGAAATCACTATTTCCGTGTCTGGTCAAATTGTTAATACTGAGTTTAAAGAAATTGAATTAATTCACATTCCACTTTCTGGTGAGATTCAGAATAAAATGAAATCTCCTTTGAATTCAGATGGTTCTTTCTCTTTTACAGGAAAACTCCCTTCACCAAATTATTATTATGTTCGATTGAATAACCAATTGGTTCCACTTATCATAAGGAATAATTCTGATATCAAAATTTATGGCGACGGTAATAAACTGGATAAAATTTGTAATATTATCAATTCAGATGAGTCTCTGCAACTTCTGGAGTTTCAACGAGCAGAGCAGACTTGGAAACAAACTTTAGACTCAGCAAATAATGAAGTAAATAAGAGTCCGGAACGAAAACAAGAAATTTACAAGCAAATAACCCCAAAATACATGGAATTTCAGCAATTCCAGCAAAATTATGTTCAGATGAATCAAAATTCGGCTGCTTTGTTTCCAATGATTAAAATGATTAATCCAGAAAAGGATTTTCAAAATTATGAGTTACTTATCACTCAATTATATAATGCTTTTTCAGAGAGTACATTAATAAAAGATGAACAGATAAAATATCTGTTGCTTAAAAAGAAATTAGTTGACGATAACCCGCTGTCGAAAGGAAAAATTGCACCGGATTTTGAAGAATTAAAGACTGATGGAAAAACCAAAATGAAACTTTCTGATTTGAGAGGAAAAGTTGTTTTAATTGATTTTTGGGCTTCATGGTGTGGGCCTTGCAGAAAAGAAAATCCCAATGTGGTAAAAACCTACGAAAAATATAAAGATGCTGGATTTACGGTAATGAGTGTTTCATTAGACACTGATAAATCAAAATGGCTCGAGGCTATTCAAAAAGATGGTTTGGTATGGTCGAATCATGTTTCAGATTTGGGAGGATGGCAAAGTAAAGTAGCTAGGTTGTACGGTATAAGTGGTATTCCTCAAACCTATCTTTTAGATCAAGAAGGGAAAATAATCACCTCTAATTTGCGTGGTCAAGCATTAGAGGCAGAACTTCAAAAAATCTTTGGTTTTTAAGATTGAAAACAGATAAAAATATCTATTTCGCTTCTGATTTTCATTTAGGATCTCCATCTTATGAAAAAAGTTTAGAACGTGAAAAGCAAATAGTATTATGGTTGGAATCAATCAAGAATAAAGCTTCTGAAATATACTTGGTTGGTGATGTTTTTGATTTTTGGTTTGAATACAAGCATGCTATTCCCAAAGGATTTGTTCGTTTACAGGGAAAAATCGCAGAGTTAACAGATATTGGAATTAAAGTTCACTTATTTCGTGGAAATCATGACATGTGGATTTTCGATTATTTACCCAAGGAATTGGGAATAGAATTACACGATGGAACGATTAAGAGAGAGTTTTTCGGTAAAAACTGCTTAATTGGTCATGGGGATGGGCTTGGGCCCGGGGATTACAGATATAAACTAATCAAAAAGATTTTTAGAAATAGGGTGGGTCAATGGTTTTTTGCTCGTCTTCATCCTAATTTTGGAATTGGACTAGCAAATCATCTTTCCAAAAAAAGTAGATTGTCAACTGGCAAAGAAGATTTTATTTTTAATTCAATCGAAGAAGAAAATCTCTTTCACTTCTGCAATGATTACCCGAGAAAAGATGAAGTAGATTTTTTCATTTTTGGTCACCGACATCTAGCTTTAGATGTAGAAGTTAAAAATCAAGGGAGATATATTAACCTTGGTGAATGGATGTATGAACAGACGTATTTAGAGATTTCAAATTTTGGTGTCCAGATGTTTCAATTCAAGGACGGCCAATCAATTAAATTTACACCAATAAACAATCGGAAAGATTAAAACGGAAATCCAAGTCCAAAATGAATAGCAGGAAAAAATCGTTTGGGTAAAATGTCTAAAACATAGTTTTTCTGCTGATCTGTGTAGCCATTACTTGGTTCAGGCCCATAAAATTTGAACATAGCTTCATCAATATAATTCGTATTTGCTTGAAAAAACCATTGAGATCCAGCAGGGAAAACAGGATTAAAGAGTGGAAATCCAATATCAAAACGAACAATAAAAAAACTAAGATCAATTCGTATTCCTGTTCCTGCTGCGAATGCAATTTGTTTATAAAAGTTACTCGTAAATTCACCTCCCTCACGTTTTGGGTCAGTTTTGTTTGTCCAAATATTTCCGGCATCCAAAAATAAACATGATTTGAGAGTTTTAGTAATATTAAATCTATATTCAAAAGATATTCCCAATCGAATGTCAGCCACTTGGGTAATCGTTCGATTTGTATCGAGGTAATATTTATAAACACCTGGACCTAAACTTCTTGCCTTCCAACCGCGATTGTCGTTCGCACCTCCAGCGAAGAATGAGTAATCGTATGGCAAAGAAGTTGATGAATTCCCATAAGGAAGTCCATAACCTGCTTGTAAACGACCGTGTAAACTACTTTTGACATTGATTTTATGAGAATAAATAAAATCGTTATCTATTCTAAAAAATTGAGAATAACCAAGTCCAAATATCTGATATTGATTTTCTGTATTTAATTGTTGATTACTTCTAAATAGCCAAGGAGTATTTCCCACTAGATCGAGGGCTGAACTAAAATATATATTATCTTGGGTTTTTCGATCTGTTTGTTTTCGATTCTGATTATTTAATTCATAAAAAAGCATAAAATCTTGCCAGATAAATTGGTTTGAATAGGTGTTTTTTAAAAAAGGATCATTCAATTGATTGATTTTTGAACTAAAATCGTCACTTGGGTTGAATAATACGTATTTGATGGACGAGGCAAATGGAAGTCCAAATTGAAAGAGTTGCCAGTTATTTTCAATGAATTTCCAAGAGTAATTTAATTGAAAAATTTCTCTATCAAAAATGTCTCGTTTTTGAAGATTATATGCCATAGTAATCATAGTTTGTGGCTTTTGTCTTTTACTTAATTTTGTAATACTCACCGGGAAAAGACCAGGGATTTCAAGTTTTAAGGAGGGGCCAATTTCGAAGGTATTAAAACTTCTGCTTGAAGTTTCAATATCATTTCCGCTTTCCGTTCGGTCGAAAACGGGTGGTTGAGATTCAAACCCCCCACCGAATGAAATTGTTAATTTTTGATTACCTCGAAAAAGATTTTTATTTGTGTAATTAACGGAGGCTGACAGACCCAAAAATCCATTAGAGTTTTTAAATCGAGGCTCAAATCTTATTATTTGTTTTTCTGCAGGAACAAGATAGTAATGTACATCAAGCTCATTCTTATTTTTAATTTCAATTAAATGTGGTTTAATGGAATTAAATAAACCAGATTGTACTAAACTTTTATAGGTTCTCTCGAGGTAGTATTCTTTATATACATTAGATTTTTCGAGATAATTTTGCAACTCAAGAAAACTTGGTCTAATAGATGGACTTTTCCCGTTATATGTAACAAAAATATCGCGGAATTCATCAAGGACCTTTCCTTGTAACACAATATTTTTATCTTTTTCTTTTTGCTTTTTTTTAGAATTTGAAAGATAAATTTGGTTGTATCGAATTGTATCTATTGTATTTACAAATTGCGATAAGATTGGATCATTTAATTGAAGACCTTTTTTTGCTATTTCCGAAGAAAAATTAGAAATATGAACAGTATCACAGAGATGAAAGAAAACATTACGAATTTTATAAATTTTATATTCGGTGGAAATAATATTACCGTCCTCTTTTGAAATTATGCGATTGGATATATTTATTCCAAGTTTTACCGTATTCGTCCGCAAATTAGTGTCAGCTATGTAGCTTACACTTGAACTTGTGAAACCGTAATACCCGAGATCCTTAAATTTTTTGGCTATTTTACTTCGAATTTCATCTAAATAAAAACTATCAAAGGGTTTACCAATCAAAGGATCTTCTTTTTCTGTTTGTGTATAATCTTTGATAAAGCTATTTAGAACAGAAACGTAACTTCCTGTTTTATTTTCATAGTAAATAGAGTCAATTTTTAAAATAGGCCCTGTGTTAACTTTATAATTTACTTGTGCTTCTTTGTTGTACTTTACGGAGGCAGTAATATCAGAAAAATAATAGCCTTTTTTTCTTAAATAATTTCGTATTTGTTCGGTTGATTTTTTCATCAATAAGCTATCAAAAATAATTGGCTTTTCTCCAAACTTATATTTAAGAAATTCTTTAAAACCTAACTTTGGAACAAGGGAATCTATGATTTTTTCAGTGTAATACTCGTGGCCCTTGGCCATTGCATTTTGAAATCGTTTTGTATTAATTTCCTTCTCTTTTTCTTTCCGTTTTTTATTTTTGAGATTGATTTTTTTGATTTTTTTTGCTTTATTTTTGGCCACAGCAGCAGAGTCTATGAGATTATAAACTCTGAGTTTTAAGCGAAATCCTAAACTTCTGTAATTGGGTTGGGGTCTGAGTAAAATCACTAATTCATCTTTTGTGATATTCGTTTCGTTTATCAATCCAGAAATATCAATTGAAGGGGACTCTCGTGTTGAATCTATGGTACCGTAGTTAAGTTCTAACCTATTTCTTTTGAGTAAATATTTGCCCTTAGGAACATTTTTAGAAATGTTGCAACTTGTGAATAGTATGAGGACAATCAAAGAAAAATAGGTAAGTTTACGTATCAAAAACATAATTAAAAACAAAAATAAGAATAATACGCTTTGATGGGTGCTTCCAAACAATTACTCAAGGATATTGCTAAATTGAAAATGCATAAATTTCGCGAATTAGAAAACAAATTTATTATTGAAGGCGATAAATTGGTGACCGAAGCGATAAATTCAATTCCGAAAAGTATATCACAAATTTTTGTGACACCTGAGTCAAAAATAGCTGCAAAAAAACGTGAATTTTTTTTGGTTGTTGAAATTTCAGCAGCTGAATTAAAAAAGATATCCACTCAACAATCTCCTCAACATTCATTAGCGATAATTGAATCAAATTTTCTTCCAACAAAAGAAACTGTAAATAAAGTTGTTTTGGCATGCGATGACATACAAGATCCGGGTAATTTTGGAACAATTATTCGTACAGCTGATTGGTTTGGTATTCGTTCAATTATAGCATCAAAAAACACAGTTGATGTCTTTAATCAAAAAGTAATTCAAGCAAGCATGGGTTCAATTTTTCGCGTTCGTGTCGAATATGTTGATTTAAAATCTTGGTTAGTAAATTCTAAACGACGAATTTTGGGTGCTTTTCTAGATGGATGTTCAATTTTTGATTATCAAGTTGAATCAGATTCGGTTGTATTAATTGGAAATGAGGGGAAGGGAATTTCTCCTGAAATTTGTAAATTAATTCATGACAAAATCACAATTCCTCCGATTGGAAAAGCAGAGTCTTTGAATGCCGCGGTTGCCACGGGAATCATCCTTGCTGAACTTACGAAAAAAGAGAGCCATGGTTGATTTATCCTTTAAAAATAGTCGATTTCCCAAGAAAGGGTGCATATTATTATCTGACCCTTTTTTAAATGATAATTATTTTACTCGATCTGTTGTAATTTTATGTGATTTTTCAAATGAGGGTTCTTTTGGTTTTGTTTTAACAAACTATTTAGATGTAGATTTGGCCTCTTTAGATCCTACTTTTCCTGTGAAAAATGCTAAAATTAGTGTTGGTGGTCCTGTAGAAACTGAACATCTCTTTTATATTCACCAGTTTGGTTCTTTGGTAGATGAGTC
The DNA here is from genome assembly GCA_016868915.1 of Bacteroidota bacterium. Classification (GTDB taxonomy): domain Bacteria; phylum Bacteroidota; class Bacteroidia; order Flavobacteriales_D; family Crocinitomicaceae; genus UBA952. Next base: position 15,951 of record VGFL01000025.1, read on the forward strand.
TATTGAAATTTTAGATAATCTATATTTTGGTGGAAATTACTCTCAAATTCAAACGCTATTAAACGAAAATAAAGAAAATCACAAAAGGGTTCGTTTTTTTCTTGGTTATTCCGGTTGGGGTTATTCTCAATTAATTGAGGAACTCAAGGAAAATTCGTGGATCGTGGTCAACAATATTACAAGTCAAGAAATTATTGAAACTGAGCGAGAGGACTTTTGGGAATATTGTATGGAAAAGCAAGGTAAACGCTATAAGATAATGTCAAAATTTCCAAAAAACCCAAATGAAAACTAAGTTGTTTTACCTTATAATACTATTATTATCTGCTCACTTGATTTATTCTCAAAGTGATGAAGTGAGGTTAAATGATATTCGTATTTTGGCTTCTCATAATTCCTATAAAAAGTTACCGAACAAGAGGGTTTTGCGTTTTTTAAGTTGTTTTAAAAAAAGATTGGGTCAAGAAAATGATCCAATACAACTTGATTATGGTCATGTGAGTATAGAGGAGCAATTAGAGAAGTATAATATACGTGGTTTTGAGTTGGATATTTACTATGATCCAAAAGGTAAATTGTATCGTAAAAGGAAAATTAATCGATTTATAGTTGGCCAAAAGACATTGATCAAAAACAAAGCTATGAATCAACCTGGATTTAAGGTTTTACATATTCCGGATATTGATTTTGAAACCAATTATTTGACCTTTGTAGAAGCACTAAATGCAATTAATTATTGGTCGGAAAAGAATCCCCTACATTCGCCAATTTTTATAAATGTTGAGGCAAAAGGTTCATCTGCTGCAGATGAATCGAGTTTTTTGAGGTTCATTGGTTTCAAAAGGGCGATTAAATTTGATAGTTTGGCGTATTTGCAACTTGATGCCGAAATTAAATCGATTTTTCCAGTAGAAAGAATAATTACACCAAAGATATTGCGCTCTGATTTTACTTCAATCGGTGAACGTTTAACAGAAAAAGGGTGGCCTGCATTAAATGAATGCCTGGGCAAAATTATTTTTATTCTTCAAGGTAATCACGATGAAATTTACAAACAAAGTATTGATAGAAACGATGATCGAGTAATGTTTGTCTATGCTGAACCAGGAGAAAAAAATACTGCATTTATAATAAGAAATTCGTCAAAAGGAATCGAAAAAGAAATTTATGAACTATCTAAAAAATATATTGTCCGTTCGAGAACAGATGCTGGAACTCACCAATCAAGAAATAATGACTATTCTGATTATCAATCGGTTTTGAAAAGTAATGCGCAAATTATTTCAACAGATTACTACAAAGCAGATTTACGCTGGAGTTCATTCGAAATAAAATTAGATGGAACAACTAAAACTAAACCGTTTTTGATTCGGAATTAGTTATTTTTTTTAAGCCAACCTTTGCGTATAAAGTAGAATAATAGGATGATTCCAATAATAAACATAATACCAATAACTGTATAATATCCATTGGGATAATTCAGCTCTGGCATAAACTTAAAATTCATACCGTAAATACCGGCTATAAACGTAAGAGGAATGAAAATTGAACTTACAATGGTTAAGACCTTCATTATCTCATTCATACGCTGGCCCTGAGATGCATAATATAAATTAGCCATGCCATCCAAAATTTGCTTATTTGCATCGATTTCCTCAAGAACCGTTATACATGCATCTTTTAAATTTGTAAAATAAATTCTGTTGACTTTTTGAATAAAATTTGATTCACCAATTTCTAATTGGAAAGTAATCTCTCGCATTGGTTGAGCGATTTTTCGTAACTCAATTAGTTTCCTCTTTTCTGTTTCTATTTCTTTTAAAATATCCTTTTCATCAGAATTGTGAATTAAAGAGTCTAATTGCTCAATTTTTTGGCTAATATTTTCTACTACTTCAAAGTAATTGTCGATTATCGCTTCTAGCAATCTAAAAAGTAAAAAATCTGCTTCTTTTGTTCTGATTTTCCCTCGCCCTTTTTCAATTCGATCCCGAACATCAGTAAAATGGTCGGAAGATTGATCTTGAAATGAAATAAGGTAATTTTTACTTAGTATGAAGGAAATATTTTCTTGAAATAGAAGACCCTCATTTTTTTCAGAAGGCAAGGCAGATTTTATGCTAAAAAACATATATTTATCATACTCCTCAACTTTTGGTCTTCTTGATGGACAGTAAATATTTTCAATATGAAGATTTTCGATTTGCAAATTTTTGCACAAAGATTCAATACTATTTCGATCTTTTAAACCATGATAATTAAGCCAAGAAACATAGTCAGATTCAATTTCGGAAATATGAAAATGGTTTTTAAAAAATAAAGGAGTTTCCCTGTTAATTAAATAAAATTCATTATTGTATTTGTACAATTGACACTGTTCAATTTCGTCAGCTTTTTTCATTTTATAAATAGTTTAAAAGTAAGGAATAGATTTCAATCATACTCAAAATATCTGATTTGTAAACAGTTTCCTTGTTGGTATGTACATGATCTTCTGGAGCGCCTATAAAACACCAATCTATTGGTAAATGACTTTTTTGTAATGTGCTTCCATCACTTCCGCCAGCCGATTCGACTTCTAGTTGATAGGAAACAGCGTGTTGTTTGCATATTTCAATGATGCGATTCAAATAGGATTTACGTGGAATTAAGGAATCACGCAATGATATGGCGACCCCCCCTTCATGCTTTACTCCATTAGTAACCCAGGTAATATCGCAAATTAAGGCCTGATGTAGAGTGTATGTGTTGAATAAATAGTTTGCAATGTAACCTACTGAATTTCCACCGTGTTCCTCGTATGTTGAAAAAACAAGAACGCCATTTTCCATTGTTTCAGCGAGTTTTAAGGCAACATAAACTCCCAGCCGATTATCTAAGTAAGGAGATTGAATGTATCTATCCGTTTCAATAAAGTTTGGTTTGAAACTTAAAAGTGTTCCTGGATCAATTTTCCGATCGTAAATACATTTTAATTCACTATCGCCATCAGGTTGCTCAAACACCATAATTTCAGTCTCAATTTCACCATGTGAATCTGAACCAACAAGAATCATAGCATCAGAATAGCGGGGACTACCAACAGGAATTAAGTTATTTGAATAACCAACTGTATAACCAATTGTATCCATGTGCGCATACACAGCCGTTTTTGGATTTCCGAAAATCAGCAGTAAACAATCGTGTAAATGAGGTTCAGAAATTAGAGTTGGTTGACATTTCCATGTCGACATATTTTCTTCGCAATAACTTTTAATAAAGCTAGAAATTGTACTTTCATCACCCGAAACTCCCCGGATTGAAAGCAATTTTTTTAATAATTCCATGTTCGTTTTTGCTTTTAATCATTTAAAATGAAATTACGTCCTAGTGGACCCTCACAAAAAAGTAAATCCAAGATAGATAAATTTGATTGAAAAGGATATCGGTCAGCGAAAACTTGAATGTATTTTTCGCAGTTATGTTTTCTTTCTAAAAAAGTGAAGGAAGGTTCATTGTCTAGTGGCTCATCGCCAACTAATATTGTGGAAAGGTCGAAAATAGTGGTAAAGAAATTAAAAATGCAACTATTAAAGTCGATAAGGAAATCGTTTTTTGAAAAAAGTAAATCGTGAATTTCTACATCAAAAAATTCAAAATACGGAGCGTTTTGATAGGCGCTTTTAATTGCTCCCCACTGATCTTTTCTCCAATTTGAATTTTGTACAATTCGAATTTCTTTTGTCAATGTTTTCCTACCTTCTGTTTTTATTACTGGAACAGATAATAGTTGAATTCCATTTCCAGTAAGAATTTCACAACGATTTCTGAAAGATTGCTTCACGTACACTTCATTTCCCGAAATTACCGGATTCTTACTTAAATAAATCTCTTGAAAATAGGTGATCGATGGAAAATAGCTTGAAGGAAACAAGTTCATTATTTAATAAACTTGAAAATACGCTCCCATCGAATGCCTAAGTAGGGACTCTTAGAAAACCAAACCAAAGATGCTCTACCAACAACATGATCCTCAGGAACAAAGCCCCAAATCCTTGAATCTGCAGAATTGTAACGATTATCTCCCATTAACCAATAATAGTTCATCTCGATTGTATAAGTATTGGTCTTTTTACCATCGATGTAAATCCCATCCTTCTTCTCTTCTAGCTTATGCCCCTCATATGCCGTTATAATTCTTCTGTACCAGGCAATGTTTTCTTTTCTGAAATCAACGATTTTTCCTCTATAGGGAATTTGAATTCGGTGAAAATCTGTTACCGTATTGTCAATGTCAAAGTCGTTCGGAAAGGTGCGCAAATTATCAAGTTGCAAACTATTTTTACCAGTAGCTTTCTTGGCAATGGCTAAGTTGAATTTTGCTTTTGGAAAATCTTTTAGAATTCTATTTTTTTCAGCCAAACTTATATTGAAGGCATAAAACTCTTTATTTGGATCCACATTGTATTGCAAAGAGAATCCCATTTTATCCGAAAAATCCATGGTTTCAGGAGCCTTAAAATCTCCTCTTTCGTACTCTAAACCATACTTTTCAAACATTTCTTCAGCTGAAGGGAACGATGCAGATGCTTTGTCAACAAAATACATCAAACACTGATTCTCAGCGATAAAAGCAGGTTTATTATTTATATAAAGTATTGAATTTTTTATTTCAATGTAGTCCTTTGGAATTGCGACACATCGTTTGATGTAATTTTCTCGTTTGTCAACGGGTCTTTCAATTAAGCCGAAATGTTCAATGTAATTCAACTCAGTTTCTGATGCTCCACCCCGACAATAAGTGACTCCTTCAGCCATATTTTTTCGCGCGATTGCTTTCCAATTTGAATAATTATTTCTAAAGTCTTGGCCAAATGAATCAATAAACTTATCCTTTGCCTGAAAATCATATTGAAACTTGAACTTTTGAGCAATCTCACCAATTTTTGTGGCACTTTCCTGTGTCCAATAGTATTTTGCCTCATCATTCAATATTCCGTGATAATCGTGTCCCATTAATCCATCAGGCATTCGAGGGTCATATACAGCCGTATCTCCAGAGGGATAATTAAAAACAACAACATCATTACGTTTAACCTGTCCAAGACCAGGCAAGCGGAAATATGATCCTTTTTCGAGTGTTGTATATGATTGTATATTAATCAATGGAACTGTGTTGTGAACAAGGGGGTAGGAGAGGGGAGTTACAGGCACTTTCGATCCATAAGCCAATTTATTCACAAACAGAAAATCTCCAACTAATAAAGTTTTTTCCATTGATCCTGTAGGAATTTGAAAAGGTTCGAAAACATACGTTCTAATAATTCCGGCAGCAATTAAGGCGAACCAAATTGAGTCACCCCATTCTTTGAACAAGGTTTTGTCGCCACTTTTTTCTTTCTTAAATAATCCTTGAATTAGGACCAATATATGAGAAATTACCGGTAGGCTCAAAAACAATATTAAGTGATCGCTCCAAGCCCGCGCAGCCCTGTCTTTTTCAAGAGCCCAATTTGTTTCAGGCATACAAGGGTCTCCATTTGATCCAATTTTATACGTAAGGTAATACGGGAATAATATTCCTTGTAATGTATCTGTTATTGAATGATAGCCAAATTTACGGAAATAGGAGATATTCACGACGGCAAGCATGATCAAATGCACTCCAGGAACAAGAAGAAGCAATGACCAAAATGGTTTGTTACATGTGACTTTGAAAGCAATAAAATAATTATATCCGGGGATTAACGCCTCCCATTTTTGTCTTCCGGCTGCCGGAAATGACATCCACCAGCAAGCGAGGTAAGGATGAATTAAGATAAGCAGGTAAAAATAAATAAATGACATTTTATGAATTTAATATGTTTGACATGGTAAATACACCTTTCTTGTTGACTACCCATTCAGCGGCAATTACTGCTCCTAATGCAAAACCTTTTCTATTATGAGCCTGATGAGTTAGGCTGATTGTGTCAATTTCAGATATGTAATTAACGGTATGGGTACCGGGAACATCAGGTTCGCGTTTTGCAATAATTGGTAATTCATCGTTTTTAACCTCAGGTTTTTCGTTCAAACCAGTCTTCCAACCGCTGTAATTTTGATTGAAAGATACAATTCCTTTCGCAATATCAATGGCTGTTCCGCTTGGCGCATCTAATTTCTGCAAATGATGAATCTCCTCAACCTCGGCTTGGTATTCGGGATGGTCTGATAGTAATTGCGCTAATCGTTTGTTGATTTCAAAAAAGATATTTACTCCCAAACTGAAATTTGATGCGTACAAAAGACTTCCTGATTTATCTAAACAAATTGCTTTAATCGCCTCTAACTCTTCTTGCCATGCGGTTGTACCAACAACAATTGGAACAGATGCATCGATGCAATGAATGATATGTTTTGTTGCTAATTCTGGTTTAGTAAACTCAATTGCAACGTCAGTTTGTGAAAAGTCAACTTGTTCAATTGGATTATCACTGTTTACTTTACAACTTATTTTGTGTCCACGTTCCAACGCTATTTTTTCGATAGCTTGACCCATTTTACCATACCCGATTAATGCAATTCTCATAGCGTAACTGCGAATTTAATGAAATTTAAATTGAACCGATAAACCAACCGCATCTTGCCGAAATATTTTAGGTTTTATTCGCAAACTGATATCATCGGAAACATCAAAACTCACAAAATGGGCCTCTATGCCTGCATCTGCGACTTGCAGGCCATACATCAAAAAAAACAATAACATCGAAAGGTCACGATTATCTAAATATTGGCGTTGTAAAGTTACTAATGCTTGATTGTCGTATGGTTCCCATGCAGGATCTAAAACTCCACCTGATAATCTGTTTCGATATTCTTCTTTAATATTAGATTGGGTAAGTTGATTTTGAATCAGAAAATAGGATGTTGCTCCTAAACTTGCATAGATAAGTGGTACTTTCCAAAAGGCTTTTTTTTGACCTTTTGGCATGGCTTTATGATTGTAAATTTGACCAGCACCTGGCAGGCATGCAGATAGAATTATTGCCTTTTTTATAGAGTGTTTCCGCGTACTGTCGAGGATCGAATCGGATGGTTTCATCTCTTGTGCATGCGTTGACAACCATAAAAAAAATGGCATACAAATCAGTAAAATTTTTATCATTGAACTTTTAAAAGTTGGATAATTCTATTTAAGTCAGCTTCAGATGTAAAAGTTAATGAAATTTTTCCCGAACCATTTTGTGATTTCTGGATTGAAACCTTAGATGCTAACTTTTGAGTGAATGTATTTTTAAATATTTCTTGCTGTTTCGTCAGCGGTTTTTTTTCTTGAGGTTGGAAGACAGGTGGTTTTGATGGAGGTTTAACCAGATATTCAACATCTCGAACTGAAAAATTTTCTTCCAAAATGATACGGTATTTTTCAAGCATATCCCTTTCGTCTGCAACACTTAAAAGTGCCCTAGCATGCCCCATAGAAATTTTACCATCTCTAACACCAAGTTGAATTTCAGCAGGCAGCTTTAAAAGTCGCAAGAAATTAGTTACTGCCGATCTTGATTTAGACAACTTTTGACTGAGCTGTTCCTGTGTGAGATTACATTCTTGAATTAGTCTTTCGTATGAAAGCGCAATTTCAATGGCGTTTAAATTTTCGCGTTGTATATTTTCTACGAGAGCCATTTCAAGCATAGACTGATCATTTGCAACGCGAATGTACGCTGGTACTTCTTCAATGTTGGCAATTTGACACGCCCTAAAACGTCTTTCACCTGAAATAAGTTGGTATTTATCACGACCCATTTTTCGAACTGTTAAGGGCTGAATAATACCATGTTCTTTAATCGAATCTGCCAATTCAAGTAAGGCCTCTCTCTCAAAGTTTGTACGTGGATTAAATGGATTGGCCTCAATATCAGAAAGAGGAATCATTGCGATAGATCCAACAAGACCTGAATGATTCACTTTACTGGTGATGTCTGTATCTGAATTTTCAAGAAGTGCGCTCAACCCTTTTCCCAATGCGGGCCTTTTTCTGGAATTAGAGTTCATGATCTATTTCAATTTTTTTATCGTCATTTCCGATTTTGGTTAAATTATTCTTTTGCAGTATTTCACGAGCAAAATTAAGATAATTAACGGATCCCTTACTTGAGGCATCGTGCATTACAATTGTATTTCCATAACTTGAAGCTTCACTTAATGTGGTATTTCGGTGAATTACCGTATCAAAAACAAGTTCTTGAAAGTGTGTTTTCACTTCATCAACCACCTGATTTGCTAAACGTAAGCGGGTGTCATACATGGTTAAAAGAATTCCTTCAATTTCTAAATCTTCATTTAGCCTACCTTGAATAATTTTTATGGTATTCAATAATTTACTCAATCCTTCTAAGGCAAAAAATTCACACTGAACAGGAATCATAACAGAATCTGCAGCCGTAATAGCGTTTACCGTAATTAACCCTAAAGATGGCGAGCAATCAATGAGAATAAAGTCAAAATCATCTTTAATTTTATCCAATGCGGTACGCAACATTTTCTCACGATTCGGCAAATTGATCATTTCAAGTTCAGCACCAACTAAATCAATATTTGATGGAATTATAAATAAATTAGGACTTGAAGTTTCCACAATTAATTCTCTTGGGTCCAAATCACTTACAATGCAGTCATACATATTTCGCGAATTTTTCGGATCTAAGCCTAATCCAGATGTTGCATTCGCTTGAGGGTCTGCGTCGATTACAAGTGTTTTGTATTCTAAGACACCCAAACACCCCGCAAGATTGATGGTGGTAGTCGTTTTTCCTACTCCTCCCTTTTGATTTGCTATAGCGATTATCTTTCCCATACAATTTTTATTGTTAAAGTTACACTTCTTTTAGTTCGAAAATATCGGTCAAGTCATTAATTTATCAACGAAAAACGAACAAAATAATCAACTTATTTATGTTGACTTAATTTGTTTAAAGAAAAAAAGAATAAATTTTTAAAAATTAATTTTGTAGTTGAGAAAATATGAGGATTTTACTGTTTTTTTTATTGTTTTTTTCGTCAGTCTATGAGATACAGGCACAACATCGAATTGCTGCTAAATTAGAACAGTTGTATTACCAGGAGCATTATTCAATTGTTTATCGTAAATCTAGCAAACTCATGCAAAAAGAGGAAACAAAACACCTCTTTGAACCTCGGTATTATTTCGCCATTTCCGGTTTACAAAAATCAAATAATACGTTTTGGTTAAAGCGCAATAAAGAAAAAGTGGAGCAATCATTTGAAATTCTTGAGAAATTCAAAAATGATGAAGGTGGGAAACAATTTTTAATGGCTCATTCTTATGAACTATTTGAATTAGAGTTTGATTTGTACAATTTGTTGACCGATTTAAAACAATCTACACTAAAAGTATTAGTTCCACATTATTCATCACTCATTACCCAGTTTTTTAGTGGTTTTGACTTTTCAAAATTTCAAATTGCTAAATCATTAAATGAAGAATGGATAAACGATGTAAAAGGAGTTTCAAAAATCCGATCGGATTTGGCTTCGTATGCATTCAATTATATAGGCGTGCCATATAAATGGGGCGGAACAAGTTCTGAAGGATTTGATTGTAGTGGATTTACTCAGCACGTCATGAAATCAGCTGGTTATTCAATACCCCGGACTGCTGGAGATCAGTTTTCAAAAGCTACAAAAATTAAGTTAGAAAATGTTCAGTGCGGTGATTTAGTCTTTTTTAAAAACGACGATAAAATTTCACATGTGGGTATGATTTTATCACGAAAGGGAAATGAGGTTAAAATGATTCATGCCAGTTCTTCCAAAGGAATTAGTATCGTTGAAATTAACGGATCAGAATATTGGAAAAAAAGGTATTTTGGTTGCGCCACCTATTTGAAATAATTTCAGTATTTTTTTTCGTGAATTTATTCCTTATAGTTTAACGGATCAATTGATTTTGGTGTCCAACCCGTCAAAAATTCTTTTATTTTTTCAACGCTATGTCCTTTCCCTTCCTCAAGATAGGCACTATTTTGCATGTGAAGACGGTTTCCTTCAGAATCTAGAATAACGAAGACTGGGAAGCCGAAACGCTGAGGATAACCAATTTGTTTTAATAATTCACTGTTTGTATTTTCTTTGCTGTAATTGAGGTGATAAACCACATAATTATCAGTTAAAATTTTCTTTAATTCTTCGGTTTCATTGACTTTTTTGTCAAATGCAATACACCAACTACACCAATTTCCACCAATTTGTAAGAAAACATGTTTATTTTCTTTTTTTGCTTGCGCAATGGTATTAGAAATATCCGTTTTTGCGTCAGCATAAGGGTTATATAGTTTTTTTGAAGTAGAATTTTCTTGTCCAATCAAGGTCGAGCATGTGAAAATAAGAAATAAAATAACGATAACTGTTTTCATACTGTTTAATGTATCGAAATTACTATTTATTTCTTTTATACCGAACTTATTATTTCGAAAGCTCGATTTAATGAAAAACCCCGACTTTTTCAAGTCGAGGTTCCTTTTGTGACCCCGGAGGGATTATTCCATGAACCCGAATTGAAAGGCTCATTCCAAGCATGGAACCTCAAACTGCTGACGCAGTTCCTGGTTTTCCATCTGCTATTGTTTATCAAAATTCCATTTTGAAAACCCTATCAAATGAAAAACCCCGACTTTTTCAAGTCGAGGTTCCTTTTGTGACCCCGGAGGGATTCTAACCCCCAACCGCTGGAGCCGAAATCCAGTGCGCTATACAGTTGCGCCACGGAGCCTGTTGCCGATGCAGCGAAATGCCTATCTGCCGGAATAGCATGAAGGCAGAAGCTACGGAGCCAAAAGATTATTACTGTGCTGTATACGTATTTACAATTGTTTCATCAGGATCAATTTGACGCAATTTCATTTCTTTATTCGTTAAGCGAATAATTTCATTTGTGGAGGTTCCCGATTTATCTGATAATATTAAATCTGATTTATCAGAACTAAATGCCCACGTTCCTATTGTGTTAAAAAGCATGTTATCAAAAGTATAATCAGCTGAAAATGTTTCATCATCTTTTAAAGTCATTGTCAAGGAATAAATAGATTCAGAAGGTGTTATATCCTGACCATTCACCTCTACTTTTGTTAATTTCCAAGTGTTTGTTACTCGAGCTTTTTTGCTCAATAAACTGAATCCAGGACCTTCCTCATATTTTCCACATGAGGATATTCCCGCCGCTGTTAAGGTAAGCACAAACACATAAATTGCTAATTTTTTCATAGTAATAATTTTATGCAAATATAGAATTTCTATTGTGATAAGTAAAATGAAAGATGAATTATTAATTTTGTGCAAATTTAGTTTATGTTTAAATTCTTTATTCCTTTATTCGTGATTTTTCTTTTTTCTTGTACGCGTCAAGAAGAAAAGGTTATTGTTAAAAATGCTAAACCAAAACAAGAGAAGAGAGTTGTTGAGGTAATACCAAACAAGCTTCTTACTCTGGAGGTTGAGGGAATGTCATGCGAGATGAATTGCGGTGGATCTATTCGCAAAGAATTGAAAAAAACAGGCGCTATATCACGAGTTGAATTTATTTGGGTTGAAGAGGCAGAAAGGCAATCTACGAAAATATCCTACGACGATACCAAAATTTCAGATAAAGAAATCCTTACCTTGATTGAAAATATGAATGATGGTCAATTTACGACTTACGGAGCTAA
>VGFL01000026.1 GCA_016868915.1 Bacteroidota bacterium
CAATATTTACCGGTTTATTATTCTGCTTATTTTTTCTACTCAGCACGTTGTCGCGATAGTCTCGAACTAGAATTATAAATTTGGCGTTTTGATCAATTTTTCTGAGCTCAGGGATGAATAGCGAATAGTACGGGTTTTTATCAACATAGATTTTCTTCGGACCTGCAGAATCCATAATTGTGCATTGTTCAAATACTTTTTCACAGAACTCAGCATAAGTTTCGTAAGTGCTATTTTTACTATCAACATCAGAAATATTAATCAAGGCTTTTGGTCGCACCAATTGCATTGCATTCAGATACTCCTTTGTAAGACCTTCGAGGATTGAAGATTTTTTTTTTAGATTTTTGAATTCATTGGCAAAAAAAAGCACCAGCGGCACCTCAGGAATCGCTTTAATTTCTGGATGTTTATTGAGCAAGAAAGTCAATAAAGTACTTCCAGATCTACCTATGCCGAGAATGTAAACCATAGGCTACTTTACTTTTCCCTTATTAAGCAATGTTTCTTTGAACTGCTTGAGTTTTTGCAATTCACGAGTAAGGATTTCAATTCGTTGTATATCAGCCTCTGTTTTTGATATTTTTTTCTCTAAAAAATCTCGTTCTCGTTTGAAATCCTGTGCTCCTTTTTTAAAATATTCAATCGACTTTTGTCCATTTTTTAATGTTAGAAATGCATTTGCCATGCGAATGTAATGCTCACCCAAAAATTCATTTTTATGATTTTCTATATATTTCAATTCTTCTTGAATAGATTTGTTGCAATATTCTTCTACTTTAATTGTATTTTTTAGGATATTATATGCATTAATTAAATCAGAATAATTAGATCCTAAATATTCTTTTGGAAATTTAGAAATATATTCTAACTGAATTTCAGTCAACCATTCGTAGTCTTGAGTTATTCGTGCAAACTGAATAACAATACTAAATAAATTCTTATCATTCCCAACTAATTCTTGTACTTTTTTAAAGTTAATCTTGGCGTTTGAAATGTATTTTTTTTTCAGTTTTAAGCAAATAATTTTAATCTTTTTACTATCGATTCCTGTAATTTTTGCAATTTCGATTAAAACAGATTTCTTAAATTCATTCAATAACAAAAATGAAGTTTGGACGGACTCTTCACTTGACTTAGCCTTGCTCAAATAATTCTGTAAAAGTTGCAATAGGTTTTTCTCTTGCAAAAAATCTGAATTCTCCACCAAATCTTGACAATTTGCAATAATTCTCCCTTTTAATTCATTCTTATTTCGTTTCAAATAAAATTCTCTTATATTCAATTCAAATTGTTTTAAAATAGCTATGGCCTGATAGATTCTTTTATCAAGATAGATTTTTTCGAAAGAATTTATTTCCTTTTCACTCGTAACTAAAGAGCTATCGGCAGTGGGAGATACGAGAAAAAAATCATTAAAACCCTCCCCTATTTTTGCACAAGAATTTGCGCTGTTTAGATACCCTTCTTTAAATCGCGTATTGATTGAAACCGATTTTTGAAATAAGCCTAACGCTTGATAATATTCATATTTAAATGTATAGAGAAGGATACCTTTGTGACTCAGGTTTGATTCGTAATTCTTATAATTTTTCAACGATTGGTCATAATAGTAAATTGCAGAATCTACCTTTTGCATTAGCTCAATATAACTTGCATTTGCATCTCTCTGAAGATTCATAGCATCTACTTGGTATTCTGATCCTAAAAGAGAATTGGCTTTCACTGAATTTGGAACATGTGAAATATCATTTAAGTATAAAGATTTCTTCGATTGCCAAACCGAATTTCTATTGATGGAATAAACTAAACTAGGTAATACGATGATTAAGAGCGGAGTCATCATCTGGCGGGATAATTTTCCTGAGGTGAAGGCATCTTTTTTCCACATGGAGAAAAGATAAGCCAGAACAATACAAAAGCCGATAGATGCAGAAAAAACAAATCTTTCAGCGATGATTCCGACCATAGGCGAAAGTAAATTCGCAACACCCCCAATTGAAAGAAAGAAAAACAATATACCAAATGATAGAACTGATTTTTTGACAAAACCTTTGAAAGCAAAGTATAGGGCGATGAGTACAACTAAAAACGCGAGGTAAAACTGCCAATCACTAAAAGTGATAATTGGTACGGCATCGAAGCCGTAATAAAATGATAGTGGATACGGAAAAAATAGTTTTTGGATATAAACCAAATTTGTATAAAAAAACATGGGAATCCTATCGATGAAGTCCATTTCAAAAAGAGGGTTTTCAAAATAGGAAAAAGTTCTAATTGTTGTTTCGTTTAATCCCATTAGATGATTTTTGAATATATTAAAACCAATTTTTACAGAAAACAAAAGGAGAAATATGAGACCAACAGTTTTTAATTTAAGCTCACGAAAAAAGTAGACCATTACGGGAATGCTCACGATAAAAGGTAAATTAGATTTTTTGCTTAACAGAGACAGCAAAATAAAAAAACACATCAATCCAATGCTCCAAGTTTTCCTTTGATCGATCCACTTAAAAGTTTGAATGGCGGCTAATAAAGCAAATAAAAGACTTAGCAATTCATCGCGATTTTTAATGCTGTTTACGACTTCTGAATGTATGGGGTGTATCATAAAAAGCAAGGTAATAACAGCTGACAGTGTGGAAGCTTTTCCCTGAAAAAGTATCTGAAGTAATTGAAAGAGAAAGATACCAACAAACCCATACAATATCACATTGATGGCATGAGAAAAGTGAACACGATTTTCACTGTTTTTGAACAAAGACCATTCGATTGCAAACGAATAAATGGAAACCGGACGATACTCGTAATTTTGCTTACCATCAATAAAAGAGTGACTCGTAAAAATTTTTCCAAATCCCCAAATTCCTTTCTCAATAAGTTCATTTTTTTGATTGGCTGTAGTGGTGACATACTCGTCGTCCATGGAATATCCATTTTTTATTGAATTACCATAAAATAGAAAGGCTGTAAGCATACAAAGCCAACTCATTTTTTTCGTTGTAAAAAATGAAAGAAAACTCGATTTTTTCTCTTCCACGTTTTTATTTTCTTTGCCCTTAGGGTTGAATGGCTTATTCTTTTTCAAAAATGTTCTTTTAAACGAAGTTAATTCATTTTTAACTATTTTAAATGTCTCTTGTGATGCGTTGAATGAATAATTTTATTTTTACACAAACAAAAAAAAAGATTGTTTTAACCGAATAAATGAAAAGAACACTGAATTCTATTTTTTCGGCATACTCTCAGAAAATATGAATATTATACTTTTTTTGTAATGTTAATTTCAAAATTAAAAACAACTTATTCAGAGCCAGTAGTTTACACGGCCCATTGGCAAAACAAACCAATATGTTTTAATGAATTAATTGGAAAAGAAATTACAATTCAATTTACAGGTTTGTTAGTTTGTACATCCTGTAGTAAAAAAACAAATAAATTTTTTGGTGAAGGGTTTTGTTACCCGTGTTTTCAAAATAGTCCTGAAAATTCACCTTGTATACTAAAACCAGAACTTTGTCAAGCTCACTTAGGTATTGGAAGAAACCCTGAATGGGAAGAAAAACACCACAACCAACCACATATTGTGTATCTCGCTGCATCAGATTGTGTAAAAGTCGGGGTCACACGAAGCACTCAGCTTCCAACAAGGTGGATTGACCAAGGTGCTCATTCTGCAATAATATTTGCGGAGACGCCGAATCGATATGAAGCGGGGAAATTAGAAGTTGAGCTAAAAGCTTTTTATACTGACAAAACGAATTACCGAAAAATGCTACGGAACGAAATTGACAATAGCATAGACTTAATTGAAGAAAAATGGCAAACCGTTGAACAATTACCTTCTGATTTACAAGAATTTGTTTCTGAAAATGACTCGATTACAAAGATTGCCTATCCTGTTTTAAATTACCCCAACGCTATTCAGGTTTTAAATTTGGAGAAAACTCCGATGCATAAAGGAATTCTTAAAGGAATAAAAGGACAATATTTAATTTTTGAAAATGATTTTGTACTGAATGTAAGAAGACACAGTGGGTATAATATTGAATTTACTTATTGAAAATCTCAACGACTTTTTCATGAATCTCTCTACAAAAAGATGAATCAACCTGTAGGCCATATCGCGCCTCATCAATTTTGTTAAATATATATTTTATTGCTTTGATGTCCTCGCTTAAGGCAGATTCCTTTTCCATGATAGTTAATTTTTCTACCCTACTCAATTTAGTGGAAACTTTTGATTTTGATACTTCGTTAAGCCAAGTATCCATTTTTTCACTTAAACATTTAATGTAGTCGCTTGGGGAATCAATTTGTGTTTCTAAATTAGTTAAATCAAATTTCACATCCCCGTTTGAATTAGAATTTTGTACTTCTTGAATCTCTAAATTATCTTCCTTCTCATTACCCTGATTTTTCACTTGAACTTCATTTTTTGAATTTCTTTTTCTAAAAAAGAGGAATAATAATCCCAGTAGAGTGATTAGTCCAACACCAATCGAAACTAAAAAAGGAATAGATGAAAAAATTGAATCTTGAGAATCTTTTTTATTCTTTTTTGATGTTAATCGTTTATTTGCCTCCTCTTGTGCCTTTTTCCTATCAAATCCTGGAGTTTCAGACACTTCAAAATAAATTGAGTCAGCAAAAGAAATAATGAACCGTTCAGTTTCCAAGTCAAAATAAGAAAATTCAAAAGTTGGGATAAGCAATTTACCTGGATCAAGCATTTGTATATTGTAATCTATCGTAAGTTTTCCTTCCGCTCCATTTTCATTAAATTCAAAATCCTCCTTTATTTCAGGATCTCCATACAGTTGTATACTTGGAGGTAATTTTAGGTCAGGGATTTCTATACTGTGAATATTACCAGATCCAGAAAAAATATAACTTACAACAGCTACATCACCTTGTTTTTTGGCTCCTTTTTTTATAATTCTTTCCATTTTTACCTTCCCTACAGTTCCGTTAAATGAAGGAGGCTTTTCTCCAGGTAGCGGTTTAACAGTAATTTCACCCGATTCGGAAATAATTTTTTCTTGATCAAAGAAGTTTCCTAAATTCATTTGAAAAGGTTGTATCGTGAATGTGCCAGTCGCTGTTGGGAAGCAGATGCTCTTATCATAGGAAAATGAATAAAACCTTTTATTTTCAAAACTTTTCATTTCCACGTTTGCGATATCCGGATTTGGAATCTTTTTTTTATCTGGAAAACATTTTGAAATATATTCCTTATAATTTTCAAAAGAATTTGGTTCAAACTTCGCATAAACTCGTGCATTTAATCGAATAGGTTCTCCAATATAAACAGAGGTCTTATTTGTTTCTATCAAACCAAAAGCAACTCTCTCCGATAGTTTCTGTGCAGAAGTTTTACCTTGAGGACTTAAAGAATTTTTGCCTTGATTGGATACATTTACAACAATTGTATTGGACGTATATACTTTGTTTCCAGAACGAATTTTTGCGGGGCCAATTACAAATGTTCCCTCATTTTGAAATAGCCCTGATTCCGTTTTATAATAAATCGTTTTTCTTTTCGAATTAATTATTTGTTGTGAAATTCCATTCATGACTGCTCCTGAAACAAAACCTGTTGGTGTAATAATCTGAATGTCCTGACTTAACGAAGATTTTACCGAAATTTCAAATGATTCACCCACCTCTGGATTCGTATTTGAAACACTTAAATTCAAAACATTATTTTGTGAGAAACCCACAAATGAAAAAAGAAAAAAAACAATATGACAATATTTTAACTGCATTACCAATCCTTTTCTGAATTCGTTGTATTTGATTTTTTATTCGTTGAATTGTTTAACTTTTTCTTTGTTTCAGACTCTTTTTTAGATAGATTATCTAAAATTCTGTCAACAGATCGTTTTGGAATATCAGCCGGCTGATTATTTTCTTTTTTTTGCTCATCTTTCGGCTCGTTCGGTGTGTCATTATTTTCATTCGAATTATCGTTTGACTGTTGATTATTCTTTTTATTTTGTCGAATAGCTTCAGACAAATTGTATCTAGATTGAGAATCATTCGGATTTTTTCTCAATGCCTCCTTGTATGAATTTATTGCAGATTTGAAGTCTTTCATTTTCATTTGGGAGTTTCCTAGATTAAAGTACTCATCAGATTTAATCGATGTATTATCCGACGTTGAAATAGCTGACTCAAAGTAACTTTTTGCTTTAGGAAAATTGCCTGACTTATACGCTGCTTGTCCGATTTCGGATGAAAAATCTATAGATTCGGGAGCAAGACTTTTGGCTTCCTCATACAATTGTAAGGATTGGTCATAATTTCCGTTCTGATAATAAGTTCGAGCCTGGTTTAATTTAGATTTCCAAGCTTGACCGAAAGAAAATTGAGCAGCGAGTGACGAAAGGAGTGTACTAAAAATAATTTTTTTAATCATTTCTTTTTAAGTCTAACAGTGTTATGAATAAATAATAAAGCAAAAGAAAGGATTCCCATGACAAGAGGTATTTGATACCATGATTCACTGATTTCTATTTCCAAATTTCGTAAATTCTCTTTCTTCATTTGGTTAATTTCTGTTAAGACCTCGTTTATATTGGGAAATGCTTGATTGGTCAAGCTAGCATTCCCGTTTAATTTTTCTGCCAATGATTTTATAAATTCTTGATTTAGTCTACTAATTACCTGCTCCCCACCTGAAGTTTTTTTATACCCTAGACCTGGACGTTTTATATCAACAGGGACTGGGCCTCCATTTTCAGATCCTATTCCAAGAATAGAAATTTCAACTTTTCTATCACTCAAAACTCCTATAACACTATCCTCTAATCCAATATGGTCTTCTCCATCGGTAAGCATAAAAATTCCTTTGGATGATTTGAGTTTAGTAAACATATTATTTGATATGACCAATGCTTCACTAATATTTGTACCTTGTGACGATACCATTTCAGTTTCAATTTCTTGAACAAATAATTTGGCCGCATGATAATCTATCGTGAGAGGTAACTGCACAAATGCAGACCCGGCAAAAACACAAATCCCGATTCGTTCACCTGATAATTTATTAATTAATTGAGAAAGAGCTCTTTTCGATGCGTCCAAACGCGAAACGCCATCTACGTCTTTCGTATTCATTGAATTAGATACATCCAAGCAAATAACTAACTCCAAATTACTTGCTTGGACATCTTGCTTTTTCTTGCCATAAATGGGACTAGCTATCGCAAAAATTAAAAAGATTAAAACTGATTTCAAAAGTAAAAATTGAAGTATTGCACTCGAAGTGTTTACCGGATTAAATAAATAGGGTTGTAAATTTGGGTTTGCAATAGTAAAAACCATTTTATTTCTTCGTTTTAGAGCTCTGAATTGTAAAATAGTATAAATCGGAACGATAAAAAGTAAATAAAAGGAATAAGGATATTCAAATAGCAGATGATTTTTAGCGTTAGCCTTCGCGTCAAAAAAACCATAAAACCAAAATAAAGTAATTACAAAAGCTGTAAATACAATGTAAAACACAAAGGAATACAACCAGAATTTCCTTATATCATATGAAAATTTATCCTCAAGCATACGATTTAAAAATTATTCGATCCACGGCAAACGATAGCACTAAAAGTAAGAGACTAAAATTTAAAAAGGAATAAGGTGTTGCAGGTGATGTTTTTTTATATTTATTATTTAGAATCTTGAGTTTTTCCATTTCATCAATTTGAATATATATTTCTTCCAAACTTTTTTCATCTGTCGCACGAAAGTATTCACCACCTGTAGTCTTTGCGATCTCATTTAAAGTTTCTTCGTCAATGTCTACTTGAAAAGGACGATTAACTATTCCAAACGATGTTTGTTCAGGAATCATGGCAGTGTCATTCGAACCAACTCCAATGGTATAAACACGAATATTTTTGGCCTTTGCAAGACTTGCTGCGGTAATTGGATCAATTTCACCTGCATTATTCGATCCGTCTGTCAATAAAATTATAACCTTTGAAGGCAAGCTATCATTCCGTAAACGGGCAACTGCCGTTCCGAGACCAATTCCTATTGCGGTCTTTTTACCCATCAAGTTTGGACTAATTTCATCAATTTGTTTTTTCAGCACCTCATAATCCAAGGTTGCCGGACAAGCCGTGTAAGCTTCTTCAGAGTATGCAACAAGTCCTATTCTATCACCTTTTCTATCATTAATGAAACTTTTTGCTACTTTTTTTGCTACTTCAAGCCTATTCGGAATAAAATCAGTTGCCATCATTGAGCCACTAACATCCATGGCTAGGATTATATCGATACCATTTTTGTATTCATTTTCTGAATTATTAAAATCATCCCAACGAAAAGGTTTTGCCAGTGCAACAATTATAAATAAGAATGAGGCTGCTTGAAGAAACAGTATTACTTGACGAAGAATTTTTACCCACTTCAATTCAACTTTACGTTGTGTTTTTAATGTCCCACTAAATCGTAGATCACTTGTTTTTGTCCTCTCTCGACGTAAAGAAAAATATAAAAATAGTGGAATAAGGACAATTAAAATCAACCAAGGCGGTTGAAGATATGAATATTCCCAAAATTTTATATTCCAATGCGTTAACATACTATTGCTTTATTGTCAAGCGGATACATTCTCTTGATTTTTCATCAAGAGCCAAAACGTAATTTTCTTGCAAAACTGACCCTGCAAACTTTACCAAATCTGCATGTTTTAATACAAATTCAATCTGCTTTAAATGTTTCGCTGATAAGCCAACTTGTTGAAGTAAAAGTTGAGTCTCGGACGTGGTTTTTTCAAGCAAATTCAATTGATATATTGACGAATAATAGGAACGTAAAATAAATGATAGTTCAACAAAATGATCCTTATGACGGTCTTTCCTCCAAAGTTCAAGTTTCTCTAATTCATCAATTGCTAGAATGGCTCGTTCAGCTATGGTCAATTCTTTTGAAGAAGGTTCTTTGTTTTTATTTTTGACTTTACGGACAAAAATGAAGATAATGACAAAAACCAAAAAGACACTCAAAACAATAATCAAGTAAATCCATTTTTTAGATTTCTCCTTTTCTTCATTCGCTTTTTTCTCGGCGGCATTTACGTCTGTGAACGATTCACGAATCTCGTACAAATCAACTCCTTTAATTTTCTTTTCTAACTTACTTTCAATAAATAAACTATCAGTAATTAAAGTTTTACTTAAAGTTTTAAGTGCCAAGCTTGGAAATACAAACGTCCCGCTATCCCAAACAATAGCTTTTAATGTAGCTCCCCATTTGTTGGCGCTTTTCTTATCTTCTTCAAAGGTTATAATTTCAAATTTATCAGGTGCTAACTCAAAAATTCCTTTGTCATTTTTCAATCGAAATGGAAGCGAATCCAACTTACTCGAGAGGGTCACGGATTTAGTTAATTCCAACATAATGGAAATTTCAAATGGCTCACCAACAATCACTGGATTTTTTGAAACCTTAAGCAACGGTTTTTGTGAAAAACCCACAGAGCATAGAAATACGATAATTAATAAATTTGTAACTCTCATCTGTTTTTAAAAAAGTAATGAAGAGGTTTTACAAAATCTTCTGCTGTATTCAGTAAAATATAACCTGAATTAATTTTTTTCAGTTCTATTTCCAATTTTCTCGATCTAAATTCCATTTGTTTTGCAATAAAGCGGCGTACTTCAGGAATACTTGTATCAACCCACTCTTTTTCTCCAGTTTCGGCATGTTCAAATTGGACAATCCCAATATTTGGTATTTGCTCTTCCAATTCGTCCTTTAATTGGACTGCAATTGTATCGTGTTTTTTGGAAACCCATTTCAATGTGTTCAAATAGTTCGAATCATCAATAAAATCGCTTAATACAAAGACAACTGACTTTTTCTTAATTCTCTCTCTCAAAAAATCTAACCCGATTTTCAAATTCGTAGATTTTCTATTTGAACTTAACATCAAAAACTCCTGAAGTATGTAAAATATATGGTTTTTTCCTTTAGCGGGAGCAATATACTTTTCAATTTTATCAGATATAAAAATAGCACCAAACGTGTCATTATTAGCCAACGCAGAGAAAAGTAAAACACCCAAAATTTCAAGAGCAAGTTCTTTTTTTGTTTTTGTTTTTCCTCCAAAATCATTGGAACTAGAAACATCAATTAAAAACATTATTGATAATTCTCTTTCTTCCTCAAAAATTTTTATATGTGGTTCAATATGGCGCGCTGTTACATTCCAATCTATCGATCTAATATCATCCCCAAATTGATATTTTCTCACCTCACTAAAAGCCATTCCCCTCCCTTTAAAGGCCGTATGATATTCTCCTGAAAAAATATTCTCAGATAGCAGTCTTGACTTTAATTCAATTTGTTTAATTTTCGCTATAATTTCAGAAATCTCCATAAGCTATATTTACGGAACTTCAACGCGGGAAATAATTCTTGAAATAATTTCTTCTTGAGTGATATTTTCAGCTTCAGCTTCATAGGTGAGACCAATTCTGTGTCTCAATACATCAGTTGCAACAGACTGAATATCCTCAGGAATAACGAATCCACGACCGTTTAAAAAAGCAATTCCTTTGGCTGATAAGGCCAAATTTATTCCAGCGCGCGGAGAAGAACCAAATCCAATCCATTTTTTACATTCTGGCAATCCATACTCACTTGGATTTCTCGTTGCTGAAACCAAATCCACTATATATTGCTCTATTTTTTCATCAACATAAATTTTTCGGACAAGGGCGCGTGCACGCTGAATATCAGAACTTGACCAGACTTTATTTGCCTGAGGGATTCCTTCAGGCTGTACATTTGAACGAATGATTAACTTTTCTTCTTCTTTCGATGGATATTTCAAAAGTACTTTCAACATGAAACGATCAATTTGTGCTTCAGGAAGAGGATAGGTACCTTCCTGATCGATGGGATTTTGTGTAGCTAAAACTACGAAAGGATCGGGAAGAATAAAGGTTTCATCTCCTAAAGTAACTTGCTTTTCTTGCATAGACTCTAACAAGGCGCTTTGAACTTTCGCTGGAGCACGATTGATTTCGTCAGCCAGTAAAAAATTTGCAAAAACAGGACCTTTTTTAACACTAAATTCTTCTTTTTTCTGATTGTAAATCATGGTTCCAGTAACATCTGCCGGTAATAAATCAGGTGTAAATTGAATTCGATTAAACGTCAAATCTAAGGTATCCGCCAAAGTTTTTACCGCAAGAGTTTTTGCCAAACCCGGAACGCCTTCCAATAAAATATGTCCGTCTGCTAAAATGGCAATTAAAAGTCGCTCAATCATAATTTTTTGACCAACAATTACACGTGATACCTCTTCTTTAATTTGATTTATTCCGTTAATTTCTACTTGAATTTCCTCATTTAAAATACGTATTTTTTCAGCAGGATTAACAAGGTTGTTTAGTTCTTCCATGAATTTAGATTTAGTTTACAAAATTCTGAAAGTTCGAAGGTGTATTTTTTTTAATCGTGTTAATTAATGTTAAGCATTAACAAGCATTAGAATTTGTAAATTAGCATCACGACATTTAACTAAATTTAAAAAATGGAACAGAGAATTTGTAAAGAATGTGGTCACAAGCTATTGGGTAGAAAGGACCAAAAATTTTGCAGTGATTATTGTAGAAATAGTTTCAATAATAAATTAAACGAAGACGCCAATGCCTCTGTTCGTAAAATCAACGCAATTCTTCGTAAAAACCGACGAATTCTTGAAAAATTAAATCCGAATGGAAAAACTACGCTTGATTCTTTGCGACTTGCAGATGAAGGATTTAACTTTCACTATTTCACAAATATTTTTTCGACAAAAACAGGAAAACATTATCGCTTTTGTTATGATTACGGGTACTATGAGATAGAGAATAATAAATATGTAATTGTGAAAAAGGAGGATTATGTTCGATAATTCAAAGTTATCCTAAATACTTTTTTAATCAAATAAACTCATACTAATTTGGAGATACAAAGCCCTAAGAAAGTAAGGATAGTCTCTAAATTATTGACCAAAAAATACCACTAAGATAAAATACACAAAATTCTGATTTCAAATTTTAAAACACCAACCGAAGGTATCATCTACAATTCCGGTTTTTATTCCACTGAGATGGTTTTTTAACTTATTTGAAAGAATTCTAGTTTCCAGGGGAGGAAGATGCGATTGTTCATCGCGATATCCGATAATGGCTATTTGTGCAAGTGTTGCTGCCGTCCCTACACCAAAAGCATCCTCAAGAGTAGAACTTCTGGCTGCTTGAACAATTTCTTCAACCGATACTTTTCTTTCCTCCACCTCAACGCCCCAACTTTGCGCCAATTCAAAAACAGAACGCTTTGTAATACCTCGTAGGATTGTGTCGGATTCCTCTGTCGGTGATATTAACTTACCTCCAATTTGAAAAACAATATTCATTGTTCCAGACTCTTCTATGTATTTATGCTCAATAGCATCCGTCCATACTAATTGGTGATATCCTTGAATTTGACATTGTTTGGCAGGATAAAGTGAAGCTCCATAATTACCGGCTGCTTTTACCCGACCTACGCCTCCTTTTGAGGCTCGGGCATAATATTCTTCAATTTTAACTTTTACCGGTTCAGAATAATACATACCAACGGGAGAAGTTATAATCATAAATTTATACGTTTCGGCAGGTTTAATCCCTACGAGGGGATCTGTTGCAAATAAAAACGGTCTTATGTAAAGTGAATATCCTTCTTTACCACTTACCCAATTTTTATCAAGTTCCACTAACTTTCTTATCGCCTCAACAAATATATCTTCCGGTACAGGTGGCATGCACATACGATTGGCTGAATTTACAAATCTCGCTGCGTTCATTTCGGGTCTAAAAATGACAACTTGATCATTCACAAATCGATATGCTTTCAATCCTTCAAAAATCGACTGTCCGTAATGTATTGCCGACATAGCGGGATGCATAGAAATTGGACCAAAAGGAACGATTTTACCAGTTTTCCATGAGCCGTTTTCAAAATCCATTTCAAACATATGGTCCGAAAAAACTTTGCCAAAGGCTAAATTTTCCCAATCAACGGACGACAATTTAGAGTTTTGAGTTTCTTGAATTGAAAACATTGTTTTTAAAACAGGCATGTCTAAATTTTGTTTTGCGAATATAACTCAAATTGATTGATCAAACAACAGACTTTAATAAATTAATTACAACAACTAAAAAGTAAAAATAACCCCTATTTAAATAATTTTCTACGCATTTTTTCCTTTTGAATAAGGGATAATTCTCGACCTGTCTGACCTGCTACTGAGGTATTTTCATCAGCTCTTCGCAACAGATAAGGTAAAACTTCCTTCACTGGGCCGTACGGAACGTACTTGGCCACATTAAAACTAGAATTAGATAAATTGAATGAAATGTGGTCACTCATACCCAATAGCTGAGCAAAATAAAAACGTTCATCAGAACACGATATACCTTTACTTTTCATAAGCTGAGTTAAGAAAAGTGAACTTATTTCATTGTGGGTTCCGGCGCAGAGTGCAAAAGACTCGTGATTTTCGCAAATAAATTCCAAAGCAGTATCAAAATCTTTATCACAATCTTCTTTACTTGCATGAATTGGTGACTTATATCCCAGTTTTTCAGCTCTCAAACGTTCTTTTTCCATATATGCTCCACGAACGAGCTTCACGCCGTATATTATGCCATATTTTTTTGCCTCATCCGAACAAAATTTTAAGTACGTCATTCTATCCCAACGATACATTTGCAGGGTATTATAGACAATTGCTCTTTTTTTATTAAAAACAAGCATCATCTTTAATGCAATATCATCAATTGCTTTCTGAATCCAAGACTCTTCCGCGTCAATAAAAATAGGCAGATTACAATCAAAAGCAGACTGACAAATTCTGTTCACCCTTGCCTCGATTTGTAAAAATTCCTTTTGTTCATCCTCAGACAAGATAATATTTGAAGATACCTTCTCTAAAAGTGAAAATGTGGCAATCCCACTTACCTTGAAAACGGCAAATGGAATGTTTGTGTCATTTGACCCTCTCTCAATCGTTCCAATAATTTCTCTAACCGTATTTTCAACCCCCTCCAAGGATTCCTGTCCTTCTACCGAGTAATCCAATATCGTCCCGATTCTATATCTTGCAAGAGTATCAATTGTGGTGGAACATTCTTTTATTGACTCCCCGCCACAAAACTGACTAAAAATCGTAGATTTTATGATTTTTTTTATTGGTAAACGCAAATTTAAGGCAATTGGAGTAATGATTTTACCCAATTTTACGAGTGTTGGAGAGGAAATAATCTTGAATAACCAATATGCCTTTTTAAGCTGAAACTCTGATTTACTTTTAAAAGCAATCTCCGTATTCTCAAATGAAATCATTATCAAAATTAACCTGAAATTTTAGATTAAGAAATATTAAATTCGTTCTTTTGAAAAAAATAATTCGTGTGATAGTCTTTCCACCAACATAATTTTTAATGACATTTAAAGAATATCTAGATTTTTTTCAACGAATCGTCAGGCAAGAAATTAAAATTAACCCGTATAACGATTTAAAATACGTTGAATTTACAAAACTCAATTTTTCCCGATTTAATCGGTGGTTAAAAATTGGAGAAATACATGATGAATGTATTGATACTATTTTGTTGATTGATGAACCACAAGAATGGGTTATAATTTCAGAACATTGGTGTGGTGATGCGGCTCATTCACTTCCATTCATCATAAAATTGGCTTCATACAACTCATTAATAGATTTAAAATTTCAACTCCGTGATTCAAAAGATTCTGAAATTGATTTATATCTTACAAATGGTACAAAATCTATCCCAATACTTATTGGCAGGAAAAATGGAGAAGATATATTTAAATGGGGCCCAAGACCAAAATCATGTATTAAATATATTGATGAGCTAAAGAGAAAAAATAAAACCAATGATCAGTTGAAAGAAGATATTCAGAAATGGTATAATACCAACAAGGGGCATGAAATACAAGCAGAAATTTGTTGTTTACTAAAACGAAATTAATATTCCTTAATAATCCGAAGATCTAATCCACGGAAATAAATTTCCAAATTATGCTCGATTGAAAGAATATTCCTTTAAATTTAATCGTATCGAGAGTCACGCAAATTATAATTTGGTAAAATGAAATTCCTTTGTTTTCTCGATGTATTCTTTAGAAAACCTTCCGAAAGAATCCCTAATTGTAAATTCCTTTTCTTCAAAAGATGATGTTGAGTTTGAGCAAGTTATTATCAAACGCTTTTTGGAGGCAGGCTTTCCAAATATTAAAATGATTTCATTCAGGAAGAGCTTGTGTTTATTAAGACAACTTGAAATATCATCTAAGTGTTCATGTCGTATAATCATGATTATTTTTCCTTTTTTAGAAAGTAATTTTGAAAGTCTACCTATAAATCCATCAAATTGCTCGATTGATAAATGTTTCGCCTGTGAAATTCTATTTTCAATACTCTTCAAAGAATTAAAATGAAAGGGCGGATTTGAAAAAATTAAATCATATTTATTTTTTGTTGAAAATTTAAAAATATCCTCATGAATAACGGAAATTCGATTATAAAACGGACTATTTTGAACATTCTCTTTTGCCAACAAACAATTTTGTTCGTCAATATCGATAGCATGAATAAACAAATTTGGGTGGGTTTGTGCAACCATTAGAGATAATACACCTGTGCCTGTTCCTACATCCAATGCATACTCAGCTGCTGGAAATGAACAAAAAGCACCTAAAACCATTGCATCTGTTCCTACTTTTAAAGAGGCATTCTCTTGATTAATCGCAAATTGTTTAAATCGAAAAATTGTCGACAATTGAATTTATTTATATAGATCTAACAAACCTGAGGGGACGTTAAGATACAGTTGTTTAGCGTCTCTATCAACTCGCTGAACGAGTCCTTCGAATATTGGTATTAATACCTCTTTTCCATTCCAATCGATCTGAATTAGTGGATTCGCTGCCAAATCAATGACTTGTTGAACGATACCGATATCCCCTTCTGTAAGATCTAAGGCATGAAACCCAATTATCTCATGATCATAGAATTCCTTTTCACCAAGTTCTGGAAGTGACTTCAAAGGTAGAAATACATTTTTTCGAAGAATTTCTCTGGCTTTGATATCGGAATCAATTCCATTAAATTGAACAACAGCAAACCCATTATTCATTAATTTTAAATTTTGAATCGAAAATGGTACTAATTGATTTAGAGCAACCTCTATATAAACCGTTTTTAACTCTTTGTAATTTGACGGGTCGGTAACATCCAAAAACAGCGAAACTTCACCTTTAAATCCGTGAAGTTTCGCGATATATCCAAGATTGAAACAATCTTTTATAGTCATTGATTTATTCTTCGGGGGCAACCTCTTCAGTCGAATCCTCATTTACTTGAGGTTCGTTTGTGGAGGGTTCTTCCGCAACCGCTTCATCTGATGCACTTTCATCAGGCGTTTGCTCATCAGTTGAAGACTCAACTGCCTCTACTGCCTCTTCATTTTCAGCTTGCTCGTTTATAGCAGAATTTTCAGAAATCTCTTCATTCGTATCTTCATTCTCTAAATCAGCCGAAGGGGAATCGTCAGTTGAAACCTCTGGTGTAACCTCTGGTGTAACCTCTGGTGTTTCAGCTACAACATCTTCGTCTTGTTCGATCACTTCATCAACGGCATTATTTTTGGCTTCAATTTCTTTCGCCTTTGCCTCATTAGACGCAATTTCGGCTTTCATTTTTGCTGCTTTATCTAAATCAGATTTCTTAGATAGCATGTCTTTTTTACCTGAAATTCGTGCGTCTTTTTGTGCTTGCCACTCAGCAAATTTTGCTTCAACTTGCTCTAGTGTTAACGCTCCTTTGCCTACACCCTTGATAAGGTGATTTTTGTACAAAATTCCTTTGTAAGATAAAATTGCTCGGGCTGTATCACTCATTTCTGCTCCTGTTTGAACCCAAGACAGAGTCTTGTCAAAATTGATTTCAATTGTTGCAGGATTTGTATTCGGATTGTACGTACCTAATTTTTCTATATACTTACCATCTCTTTTTGCTCTACTATCTGCTGCTACTAGATGAAAAAATGCTTTCCCTTTTTTTCCATGTCTTTGAAGACGAATTCTTGTTGCCATTGTTTTTTTTTACGTTGTGAGGTGCGAAACCTCGGTTCATAAATTATTTTAAGGGTGCAAAGATACAACTATTTTCGGTTTTAACAAGACAATACTTGAATTTAAAAAAGTGTTTATAATTATAAAGTGCTATTTCTTAAATCTTACTACATTTGTTTCTAATTATGTCAGGTTCAGTAAACAAGGTAATACTCATTGGAAATATAGGCAAAGACCCAGAAATCCGTTCAATTGAATCTGGGATTAAAGTGGCTTCTTTTTCACTCGCCACATCTGAAACATATACCGATAAGGCATCTGGTGATAAAAAAGAACTCACAGATTGGCATGACATTGTTGTCTGGCGTGGACTAGCTGAAGTTGTTGAGAAATACCTTCGAAAAGGAATGAAAGTCTATGTTGAGGGAAAATTAAGAAAAAAATCCTGGCAGGATAAAGACGGTAACACAAGGTATAGTTGTGAAATAATTGCAGAACAACTGACTATTTTAACACCAAGAAATGAAGCCATTGATTCAGAAAAGAAATTAAAAATATTCTCGAAAGAGGGGGTTCCCCAAGCTCCGTCGCAAATGGATAATTTAGCTCCCGATGATTCTGATCCCCTACCCTTTTAGATCCCAATCTTGACTATGAATACGTTAATTTTTCTAAATCAAGAGGTTGTTTTTAAGTCTGAAATAGGAGGTAGTCTTGCGATTTATCTGGCTGTCATCTTTTTATTAATTGTAATTTCTGCTATGATGTCAGGCTCGGAATCAGCTTTTTTTACATTGGGCCCAAAGGAATTGGATAATTTAAAGGAAGAGGACAATTCAAATTCTCGGTTAATTTTAAAATTATTAGAAAATCCAAGGGACTTATTGGCAACAATCTTAATTACCAATAATATGGTAAATGTTGGTGTGGTTATTTTGTCCTCATTTGTTTTAAATGAAATTTTTCCGCTTAACTCAAATTCGAATGAGATTGTAAGATTTTTGCTAGATGTGATTGGTATAACCTTTCTTATTTTATTGACAGGGGAAGTATTGCCAAAAATTTATGCGAACAAGCACGCGCTATCGGTAGCGAAATTAACATCTAAACCTCTTTATTACTTAGGTAAAATTCCGCCTATTTCATGGATTAAATATTTTTTGGTCAACGGAGGTTCGTTCATAAATAAACTCAATAAAGCAAGCACCGTTAAAATTACATCTGATGATTTGGAACAAGCACTAGCACTAACAAAAGAGGAAAACAGTTCCTTGGAGGAACAAAAATTATTGGAAGGAATTGTAAAATTTGGAAATACCGAAACTTCCCAAATTATGAGATCAAGAATCGAAATATCAGCCATCGATGAAAAGATAAACTTAGAAGAATTAATTCGCTGTATTTTGGATTATGGATACTCGCGAATTCCAGTATATAGAGAATCTTTAGACAATGTAATCGGAATTTTATATAGTAAAGACTTACTTCCTCATCTCAACGAAAAAGAAGACTTTGAATGGAAAAAAGTAATTAGAAAACCGTATTTTGTTCCTGAAAATAAAAAGATAGACGATTTGTTAAAAGAATTTCAACAAATGAAAATGCATATGGCAATTGTTGTTGACGAATACGGTGGAGCATCTGGTTTAATTACCTTAGAGGATATCCTTGAAGAGATTGTAGGTGACATTACCGACGAATTTGACGAAACAGAGTTGGTATATACAAAAGTTGATGCAAATACTTATGTTTTTGAAGGCAGAACTGCGCTTGTTGATTTTTACAAAGTAACGGATGTAAGTAGTAAAGAATTTGAAAGCACCAAAGGAGAATCAGATACACTTGGCGGGTTTATTATAGAACAAGCCGGAAGAATCCTAAGAAATAATGAATATATTATTTGCGATGACGTTAAATTAATCGTTGAGTCTTCTGATAAACGCAGGATAAAAATGATTAAGTGTATACTTCCTGAAATGCTTAAAGAAAACCATTAAATGAAAAAATTATTTTTCTTAGTTTCAGTAATATTTTTTTTCAGTTGTGAAGAGGAAACGTTTGTTCCAAAACCACCAACGCATCTGGCAGTTGATCTACCAAGTCATTCCTATCAAAAATATTCAGATTCAGCACATTACTCCTTTAACATTTCGAAGTTATGGTCTGAAAGGGCAAACATAAAAGAAAGAGATTCATTAATAATTTACTTAGGAAAAGAAATAGATGGTGATTTACATTTCCAGTATGCACAGATTGATACTTTAAATTCATTGTCAATGCATATCAATAAAACCTTTGCTAAAATTGATTTTCACAAAGTAAAAGCAAAACAATTAAAAGATACTACTTTCATTTTTAGAGATAAAAAAGTTTACGGAAGTTTATATGAATTCATCGGTAATTCTGCTACCAATTTTCAATTTTATCTCACTGATTCAACAAGAAATTTTGTTCGGTCTGAGCTATTAATTCGTAGAAAGCCAAATTATGACTCACTTCAGCCAACGCTAAATTATATCAAAACAGATTTAATTCACTTAATAAATACTTTTGAGTGGACAAAGAAAAATTGAATCTAGTCTACATCTCCTTAGGGTCAAATCTTGGAGATAAAAAAGATAACCTTGATAAGGCTATAAATATGCTTCATTTAAGAATAGGAAAGGTCACCAAACAATCAACCTATATCACAACAAAACCGGAGGATATGCAAAATGCCGGTGACTTTTTAAATGCATGTGTAGAAATCTATACCATTTTCAATCCCGAAGAATTACTTAATCAACTAAAAAAAATTGAATTTGAATTTGGTCGAGATCCATCCTCGAAAGGAAAATACGAGTCAAGAATAATTGATTTGGATATAATTTTTTTTAATCAACTAATTTATGAATCGAATAAACTAAAAATACCACATCCAAAATACCATTTGCGAGAATTTGTTTTAATTCCTCTCCGTGAGATAAATTGCATTTTTTTGGCTAACGTTATAGAGTAATTATAAATAGTCCATAAAATATGTTAAGTATCACAAATAAGTCATTTTTTTATTTAACTTTGACGCAAATTAAATAATATATCTCATGAAAATGAATAAATTAATATTACTCGAAATATTATTGGTTGTAATTACGCTCTCTAGCTGTGATTCGTTGAAAGATTTAACTTATACAGTAACGCCAAATCCTCTTGAAATGCATGGAGATTCTGTTCGGGTTAAGATTGAGGTTAAAGTTCCTGAAAAAGGCATTGGAAAGAAGATTGTCGCTGAAATTACTCCAAAATTAGGCAATCAAACTTTGGATGTGGTAAAAGTTGCCGGGGAAAAAATCAAAATAGGTGAAAAATCAATCCCTTTTAAGTCTGGCGGAAAGGTAACTTATGACAAAACGTATGCTTATGATCCAAGTTTTGAAAACACGAATCTAGAAATAAATTTAAAAGCCTACAAAGGTGCAATAGGAGCCAAAGAAAAGAAAAAAGAAGCCATTGACTCAAAGATAATTGCTGAAGGAACTATAATAACTCCAATGCTACTTCAACCAAACTTTAAGGTTGTTTCCCTTAAGCAAGAGTATATCCAAACAAAAGATGATCTTATCAAGGCAACGATTAATTATGATAAGGGTCGGTCTGAATTAAGACCTAACGAGATGAAAGATGCTGACATCGTTGCATTGAAAGAATGGTTAAAATCAAATGCAGGAAATTCACGCATTATTATCAAAAATATTTCAATAAACGGATACGCCTGTCCTGACGGGGTTGAAAGTAAAAATCTTACCTTATCTGACAATCGTGTTACAACTGCCTTAAAGGTAATCGAATCTTTACTCAAAGAAACTAAATATTCGCCTGTAGATTTAAAAACATTATCAAAAAATAAAGGTCTTGGTGAAGATTTTGAAGGGTTTACTTCAGAATTAAATAAAAGTAATCTTACAGCTGAAGATAAAAGTTTAATTTCTCGAGTAATAAAAGAAACTACAGATTTAGATACACGTGAAAGAAAAATTAAAGAGATTTCTAAGGTCTACACGGAAATTGAAAAAGATATTTTCCCTCGACTTAGAAGAGCTGAAATAGTTATTACATACAGTATTGTTGGTCCCTCAAATGAAGAACTTATGAGCATTGGTTCTACAAATCCATCATCTTTAAAACTTGACGAGTTAATACAAGCTGCTGAATTAATAAAAGATGCAAAAACAAAACAATCTATTTACACCGCGGCACTTGGAATTAAGGCAGATGATAAACTGGTACTAAATAATCTTGGAGTTTTAATGTACGATCAAGGAAAATACGACGAAGCTAAAAGTTATTTTGAAAAATCTGGTAAAATTGAAAGCTCAGCTGAGAATAGAAATAACCTTGCTTCTACGGCTGCTAAAAAAGGTGATTTTGAAACAGCAAGAAAATTGCTAGAAAAAAACTCATTAGCAGCAGCTAAATACAATTTCGGATATTTCAGCATTAAAAGAGGTAGATATACAGATGCAATTACAGCTATGAAAGGAGAGAATAGTTTCAATTTAGCGTTAGCGCAGTTACTAAACGGAAAAGCGGACGAAGCAATCAAAACTTTGGACGCTTGCGAAACTAAAGAAACGGCAGAATGGTTTTATTTAAAAGCTGTTGCAAACGCACGTTTGAATAACGTTGAAGGAACAGTTTCAAACTTAAAAAGTGCTATTGCTAAAAATTCAAGCCTCAAAGAAAAAGCAAGAAATGATAAAGAATTCAGGAACTTTAACGCAAACTCCTCATTCACCTCCTTACTGAACTAAAGAAAACTTTATATTGATAAAAAGACTATCTTCGGGTAGTCTTTTTTTGTTTCCATGCATGAAAATTACCACCTATTCTCGGAAAGATTTTAATTATTACAGTAATTTTCAACTTCAATTATCTGAAAATCAGGAAGCGTTGAATGAATTCATCGGCTCAGTATTTTCAATAGAATCAATAAAAGAACAAATCAAGCTCAAACAAAAAAGTTTTTCAAGAGTTAACCGAAATATTATTCAAACGCATTTTAAGAATCAGTATACCAATCTTAGCATATCTGAATCAATCAAGAATAACATAAGTTTACTTGGGGAAGAAAATACCTTTACTATTACAACTGGTCATCAATTAACTTTATTTGGAGGGCCTGCTTTCTTTTTTTATAAAATAATTCATTGTATTTCACTTACTAAAAAACTGAAAGAAGTTTTTCCAGAATTTAATTTTATACCTGTATTTTGGCTTGCATCAGAAGATCATGATAAGGAAGAAATTTCTGAGGCTACAATCTTTAATCAAACATTTCTTTGGGAAAATCAATTTAATGGTGCGACAGGTGATTTTCCATTGGATGATAAGTTCCAAATATTAAAAAACTCTATCCAAAAAAAATTTTCAAGTAATGAAGAATGCGAAATACTGAGGCATTTAAATGAATTTAATGGTGCAAACCTATCAGAGGCATTCGTTCATTTTTTAACCTCTATTTTTAAAGATTATGGCCTTCTCGTTTTAGATGCAAACTCCCCTATTTTAAAGAATGAACTTTCAGGAATTATAAAAAACGAAATAAATGAGTTTTCGACCTTTACAAATGTTTCTGAAACAAATGAACAACTCCAAAAAAAAGGAATAAAACCTCAAGCAAAAATTCAACAAATAAACTTCTTTAAATTAGAAAAAGGTCATCGACTGAAAATAAATTTTTCGAATAACAAATATTATATCTCGGATAGAGAAATATCAAAAGATGAACTTCTATTTGATGCACAAACTAATCCAGAATCGTTCTCACCAAATGTTTTTCTTAGACCTCTTTATCAAGAATTAATTTTACCGAATTTAGCATATATCGGTGGACCAAATGAGTTAAGCTATTGGTTGCAACTAAAAAAGAATTTTGATTTTTACAAAATACCATTTCCCCTATTAGTTAATCGACTTTCTTTATTTGTAGTTGAATCCTCGACTGAGAAAAAAATGAAAAATTTCTCATTCTCTATTTTAGATTTTATTAATTCTTCATTTGATGATTTGAAAAAAAGCTATTTATCCAATACACAAGATTTTAAAAATCTTGATTGGATTCAGACGGACACAAAATTGCAAGGTATTTTATTGGATTTAAAAAATCTCTATGCGAGTTCAGCCCCTGAAATATCCAATTTTTTAAACAGTGAATGGAGGACTATTGAAAAAAGCGTCGAAAAAATTAAAAGTAAACTTGAAAAACAAGTTGCGGTAAAGCATACTGTAAGTTTAAACCAAATTGAACAGATTAAATCAAAATTAACTCCTAATTCTACCCCTCAAGAAAAATTCTATCATTTTTTTACATTCTGTCCAGATGGAACATTGAAATTAATGCATAAATTAATAGAGAAAATCGATCCATTTAATCCAAACATTTTAATAGTGACAGATTAAGTCTTTAGACAACTTCAATCAGTACCAATCAAAAAATAAATTCACAATTAATCTTAGATCTATTTTTTATCTTTGTACCTAATTTTTGTATTCAATATGTCCAAGACTTCCAATATTGAACCTTCGGTTAAAATAGATTTTGAAACATTTAAATCACAAGTTATTGATGATTTTAAGCTCGCTTGCGAATCGAGAGAAGCTTCATTACTTGGAAGAAAAGAGGTCCTTACTGGAAAAGCAAAATTTGGAATTTTCGGTGATGGAAAGGAATTGGCTCAAATTGCTCTTGCCAAACAATTTAAAAATGGTGATTTCAGGGCAGGATATTACAGGGACCAAACAATGATGTTGGCAATTGGCCAACTAACCCTTGAACAATATTTCGCGGGGCTTTACGCTCATACCAACGTTGAGCAGGAACCATTATCAGGCGGAAGACAGATGGGCGGACATTACTCGACAAGAAATCTTGACTCAGAAGGTGAATGGCTAAATTTAACGGGGCAAAAAAATAGCTCCTCTGATATTTCTCCAACAGCAGGTCAAATGCCTCGCTTGGTCGGACTTGCTCTTGCATCAAAATTCTATCGAAATAATCAAGGAATTCAAAATCACGAAGACTTTAAAAAATTCTCAAACAATGGAAATGAAATCGTATTTGGTACGATTGGAGACGCCTCAACTTCTGAGGGGCCATTTTGGGAATCAATGAATGCAGTTGGTGTTCTCCAGGTTCCGTTAGTTATGTCTGTGTGGGATGATGGATATGGAATTTCTGTTCCACGTGAACTACAAACGACTAAAGGAAGTATTTCTGAAGCTTTAGCTGGATTTCAGCGATCAAAAGATAAAACAGGTTTTGAAATACTTACCACGAAAGGATGGGACTACGTACATCTTTGCGAAACTTATGAAAAAGCAGCCAATATTGCTCGTCAAG
The DNA here is from genome assembly GCA_016868915.1 of Bacteroidota bacterium. Lineage (GTDB taxonomy): Bacteria > Bacteroidota > Bacteroidia > Flavobacteriales_D > Crocinitomicaceae > UBA952. The sequence goes on from VGFL01000026.1 coordinate 24,521, forward strand.
AGCATGCACCTGTATTGGTACACGTTCTGGAAGTCAATCAGCCTCAAGGACATTCAACCTCAGGTTCTCACGAACGCTACAAGTCTAAAGAACGCTTGGAATGGGAGATTGAATACGATTGCATAGCAAAATTTAAAGAATTTATTCTATCCTTTGATTCAGGCGGTTTAACTATTGCGAATGAGGAAGAGTTAAATCAAATTCAAGTTGAAGCCAAAAATTCTGTTAGAGATGCAAAAAACAAAGCTTGGAAAGCATTTACTGATGAAATAAATAAGGATTTGAAAGATGCTTTAGCGCTATTAAAAAATCTAGCTTCTGAGTCAACAAACAAAGTTTTTATTGAACGTGAAATAGAAAGTTTAGAAAAAGCGTTTGAACCTGTTCGAAAAGATATATTTTCAATCGTTCGTAAATGCTTGCGCTTTGCGCTTAAAGATAATACAAAGTCAAAAGAAGATCTTGGAAGTTGGTTGCAGCAACAGCTCCATATAAATTTTGAACGCTACAGTTCGCTACTTTATTCAGAATCTCAAAAATCTGCCTTAAAGGTTCCAGCTGTCCGACCTATTTATTCAAGCGATTCTCCCATGGAAGATGGTCGAATTATTTTGCGAGAAAACTACAGAAAAGTTCTTTCCAAAATGCCTGAAGTAGTTGTTTTTGGTGAAGATGTTGGTGGAATTGGAGGAGTGAACCAAACATTAGAAGGATTACAAACTCAATTTGGTGTTGACCGTGTTTTTGATACTGGAATTAGAGAATGTACAATTATCGGACAAGGAATTGGTATGGCGATGAGAGGATTAAGGCCGATTGCTGAAATACAATACCTTGATTACTTATTATATGCCATTCAGGTATTGTCAGATGATTTGGCAACCGTTCAATATAGAACAAAAGGAGGACAAAAAGCACCATTGATTATTTCTACAAGGGGGCATCGATTAGAAGGAATTTGGCACAGTGGTTCGCCAATGGGAATGATTATTAACGCATTGCGCGGAATCTATGTTTGTGTACCGCGAAATATGACCAAAGCAGCTGGTTTTTATAATACGCTATTAGCTTCAGATGATCCCGCTTTAGTAATTGAACCTTTAAATGGTTATCGATCAAAAGAAAAAATGCCTGATAATGTTGGCGAGTTTAATGAACCATTAGGTATTCCAGAAATTGTGAAAGAAGGTTCAGATCTTACACTGGTTTCGTATGGTTCTACTTTCAATTTATGTGAAATTGCTGCTAAGCAACTGTTAGAATTAGGAATTGATATTGAATTAATTGATGTTCAAACTTTAATTCCATTTGATATTCATGGAATTATTTCAGAATCAATTAAAAAAACAAATCGCTTACTAATCGTTGATGAAGACGTATCAAGTGGAGCCTCCGCTTTCATACTCGACAAAATCTTGGTTGAACAAAAGGCGTATTATCATTTGGATGGCTCTCCTGAAACGTTAAGCGCTAAGGATCACAGACCAGCGTATGGAACAGATGGTGATTACTTTTCTAAACCTAATATTGACGATATAGTTGAAAAAGTTTACGCAATTATGCATGATGCTAACCCAACGAAATATCCATCACTTTACTAAAAAGAATCTATTTAACTTATCTTTTTTTGAAACGATAAACTTTTACGAGTCAGATTGACATTATTTATCTTCTAAAACATTCAGTAAACCACCTTTTCCATCAGTAATGATGGTTTTTGAATTAGCTGATGTGGATAATTTAATAAATGCCTCGATTTCTTTCATTTTTAATATGTTAGCAGAAATACTTGCATTTAACATATCATTAGCATTTTTATTGGCTTTTGCCTCAATTTCAATACTTTTGGCTCTACCTTCCGCCTCAATTCGCATTGATTCTGCCTTTGCTTCAGCCTGAATCACATTGGTTTTCTTTACCCCGTCTGCTTCAATTAATTGACGCTCTACTTCTTTTTTCTGTCTATCTAAGACAAACTCCATTCTTAGTGCTTCTTGTTCCGCCTCTAATTTTGTTTCAATTGATTTTGTTAGTCCAGCCGGTAATGTGATACTTTTGAGTAAAACAGCTTCAATTACAAACCCTTTTTTACCGCATACCTCAGCTAATCGCTTTCTTATCTCCTCCTCAATCTCATTGCGTTTCGCGCTGTGCATGTCCTTGGCAAAATAGCGAGAACACACATCAGAAGCAGCAGATCTAAATACCGGAAGAATTAAATTTGATTCATAATCTAAACCTGTTTCTTCAATTATTTTTGGAACATCAGAAGCTTTTATGTGGTAAAGAATTGAACTCTCAGACAATATTGTCAACCCCTCCTTGGATGGTAAATTTTCTTTAATTGACAAGTTCATTGTTCTTACATTAACTTTTATAACCTTCGTAAGAAATGGATTATAGTAAACTGGTCCTGCCTCTTTAACCTTTTTATTGATTTTACCAAGTTTCGATTTAACTGCAACTTGATGAGGCTTAACAATAGAACAAGATGAAGAAATTGCAATAAGCAAAATAGAAAATAATATACACTTTTTCATGGCTAAACTTTATTAATCATAACGAATAAATTATACTTATGTTTTGCTGTTTATTTATAATATTTTAGTATGACTTGTATTGGATTATCTTAATACAGTAATAAATCCATGTTTCTCCCCTTGGTCGCTCGAAAGCGTGTAAAAATATACCCCCGGAACAAGTTCATTTCCGTTTTGGTCTTTTCCTTCAAACGGTTGCGCGGAGGAAGTACTTGTAAATAATTTTGCTCCCCATCGGTTGAAGATTATCAGCTCATAGCTAAAACAATTTTCGAACAAGGGGTCAATAATTATTTTATCATTAATCGCATCGTTGTTCATAGTTATAACATTTGGAATTACTAATTCAGCTAACTCCATACTCGGTTCAATATCAAACTGAAGTGGGAATTCGTATTCACAGCCAACGC
>VGFL01000027.1 GCA_016868915.1 Bacteroidota bacterium
ATTTTACAAAGTTACACAATAACTTTATTCGTAAATGATCGTAGATTATTTGTCATGAAAAGATAAATAGCCGAAATTTGCAAAACTATTTGAATACTAAATACTAATGCGGTTTACACTCACCAAAGAATTTATGGAATTAGTTCGACAAAAAATTGTTGAACAGGACTCACTTTGGGTAAAAGAAAATGTTCTTGAACTACACTATGCAGATATAGCAGAAATTTTAGATGCACTTTCAAACGAAGAGGCCAAATACATTTATTTCTTGGTAGACGAAAATACACAAGCCGATATTCTAATGGAGTTAGATGAGGATGTGCGTGATCGATTTTTAGCCTCGCTAACTACAAAAGAAATTGCAGATCAATTAGAAAATCTTGATTCTGATGATGCCGCTGACATCCTAGGGGAGCTCTCTGACGAGCAAATCCATGAGGTAATTTCTCAAATGGAGGACGACGAGGCAGCCGAAGATATTGTAGATCTTTTAAATTACGATGAAAATACTGCCGGTGGTTTGATGCAGAAAGAATTTATTCAGGCAAACATGAATTGGGCTGTTGATCGAGCAATTGTTGAACTGAGGCGTCAGGCAGAAGACGTTGAGAAAGTTTACAACATATATGTGGTTGATGATTTAAATAAATTGGCAGGAATACTTTCCTTGAAAAGGTTATTATTTGCAAGTCCGAAAACAATTATTTCTGAGATTTTTCAATCAAAAAATATTATTTCTGTTAAAACCAGTGATTCGGATGAAGAGGTCGCTAAAATTATGGAAAAATATGATTTAGTAGCCATTCCGGTTGTCGATTTTCAGAATAAATTGGTTGGAAGAATTACGCTTGATGATGTTGTTAATATAATCAAAGAAGGTGCCGATAAAGACTTTCAATTAGCATCAGGTATTTCTGAGCGTATAGAATCAAATTCAAGTATATGGAGGATTTCAAGAGCACGTTTACCCTGGTTGCTAATTGGTATGGTAGGCGGAATATTTAGTGCACAAGTAATTTCGCAATTTAAAACGGGGATTAGTTTGGTTCCTTCATTGGCATTTTTTATTCCACTCATAACCGCAACAGCAGGAAATGTTGGAGTTCAGTCTTCAGCAATAGTAGTTCAATCTCTTGCAAAAGGAAATGATCAATTCGATTCAATCATTCCAAAATTACTCAAAGAAGGGCTGGTTGGTTTATTAAATGGGGCATTTTTATCCTTATTGATTTACGGGATTGCTTTTGTTTTTTCAAGCACTACACTTGGTTTTGTTGTAAGTATATCGCTTCTTGTGGTTGTATTTTTTTCAGCCATAATTGGCACCCTGATTCCACTTTTACTGCACAAAAAAAATATCGATCCAGCACTTGCCACTGGTCCATTTATTACAACACTGAACGATGTACTTGGTTTGTTCATTTACTTCACAGTAGGAATGTTATTGTACAATTTATAGCTGTGAGGAAGGTTGTTTTTTTGGATTCTGTACACGAAATTCTATGGGAAAGATTGGAAAAGAAAGGATTTCAATGTCTTCGTGCGATTGATTTAGACGAACAATCAGTTAAAGAGCTCATTAAAGACGCTTTTGGAATCGTAATTCGTTCAAGATTTCAACTAAATGAAGATTTTTTAAAAAAATGTAACCAACTTCAATTCATTGCGCGTTCTGGTTCAGGCCTCGAAAATATAGATTCGAATTATTGTGATAGAAATGGAATTGCGGTGTTCAATTCACCCGAGGGAAATAGAAACGCTGTTGCCGAGCACGCTTTGGGAATGTTGCTTAGTTTATTTAATAAAATCAATAAGGCAGATTGTGAGGTAAGGCAAGGAATTTGGGATCGAGAAGGAAATAGAGGAATAGAATTAGATGGAAAAACGGTTGGAATAATTGGTTTTGGTAATAATGGAAGTTCCTTTGCTAAAAAACTAGTCGGGTTTGATTGTAAAATCTTGGTTTATGATAAATATAAATCTGGGTTTTCCCAGGGACGTGTGGTTGAATCAACGTTAGAAGAAATTTTTGGTCAAGCAGATGTGGTTAGTTTTCATATTCCACAGAATCATGAAACTGTATATTTTATGAACGATTTTTTTATTTCTCAAATGAAAAAACCATTTTATCTTTTGAATTTATCACGCGGTAAAATCGTAAAAACGTCTTCTTTGGTTAATGGGTTAAAATCAGGGAAAGTTCTTGGAGCTTGTTTGGATGTGTTGGAGTATGAATCTTCCAGTTTTTCGACTTCTTTTAAAGATCCTTTGCCCGAAGATCTTCAGTATTTATTTCAATCAGATAAGCTACTTTTTTCTCCTCATGTTGCAGGTTGGACAGATGAAAGCTATTATAAATTAAGTTCAGTTTTAGCGAATAAAATCGAAGAAAAATTTTGCAATGAAAATTAAGCTTATTTGTTGTGGTAAAACGGTCGATTCTTTTTTGGTTCAAGGCGAAGCGAATTACCAAAATCGACTAAAATATTATTTTTCATTTGAACGCATCGATTTATCTGATTTAAAAAACACGAAGAATTTAACTGAGGAGCAAATAAAGGAAGAGGAGGGTAAACGAATATTGAAAGAAATTCAACCCAATCACGAATTAATTCTCTTGGATGAACGAGGGAAGAATTTTTCATCTTTAGAATTTTCTGAATTTTTGACAACTCATTTCAATTACAATCAACGAGACATTATATTTTTAATTGGCGGCCCGTATGGTTTTTCAGAAAAGGTGTATGAACGAGCAAATTCAAAAATGAGCTTATCCAAACTGACTTTTTCTCATCAAATGGTGCGAATGATATTTTTGGAGCAATTGTATCGAGCTGCAACTATAATGAAAGGAGAGCCTTATCATCATGAATAAGATAAACTGCACATCACTGTCATGTGCTACCAATTCTTTCTGCAAGGCCTTAGTGCTCTTTTTCCCCAATTTTAAAGGGGTATATATAGATGGGGTTACTTGATTGGCAATGAAAATTCGCTCAAATCAATTTCGTAGATATCGTAATTTGCTTTATCTTCAGAAGTGTTCACAGAGGCAACGAGCCCTTTTTTGAGTTCCGGGTAATATGAAAAGTGGGTATCATCTGCGTACGTATTGACCGATGAACCCAAATTAATTGGCGGCCCAAAAACACCCCCCTTTATTTCAGAAACATATACATCAAGCCCCCCCATCCCGGGTAATCCGTCAGAACTAAAAAATAAGTATTTACCATCTGGTGTAATGTATGGGGTTGTTTCTCTCCCAATTGAATTGATATGATCAGGTAAAGGCTCGGCTTTCCCCCAGGCACCTCCTTCTTTTTGAACACGGTAAATTTCAGTCGATTTTTTGTCTCCTTTTCTGTCAGAAACAAAATACATTGTTTTTCGATCAGAGGTCATTGTGGCTGAACCGTCGAAATAAGAGGAATTAATCGATCTGTTTTCAATTGCTTTTGGCATCCCCCATTTTCCACTTGAAGTGTTTAAAGTTAATTCAAATATATCTGAACTTGAAGTTGTTACATCGTCCAATGCCTCATTGTTAATTGTCATTAAGGCATATTTACCATCTTCTGAAACATAGGTTAGCGCATCAAATCCGTTTGTATTCAATTTTAAATTATTCGTAACGCTATCCCACGTATTAATACCTTCATTCCAAATCGCCACATAGATATCTTCAAAATATTCCTGATCTGCTGAATTAATAATTAGCCCTTTTGAATCAGCCCTTCTTGAAGTAAAATATAGAGTTCGTCCATTATTAGTTAAAAGCGGCCCATATTCTGAATAGGCGGTGTTAATATTTTCTTTTAACAGGAATTTTTTTATTGATTTATTCGCACTTTTTTCATTTTGTGCAAATTCGACCTGTTTTAATCTTATCGCGATTTGGAATAATTTTTTTTGTCTAGTTGACAATTCAGTATCAGTTATTTTGTAATAATATTGTGCTGAGTCCAAATTCCCTAATATATGGTTGACTTTGGCATAATGTTCATAAAAATCTGGGCTGGGCTTTCCTTTTGCCAATTTTAGAGCCGATCTTGCTTGAAAAAGTGATATCGTATAAAATTTGAGATCATAGTTTGTTAAACTTAAATAAAAGAGAGCCATCCAATTATTGGGATCTTTCATTAATGCATCTTTGAATTTATTCTGCGCCCCATAATTATCCCCAATTGAATAAAGCTCAATTCCATCATTTAGTATTTTTTCTGATAATGCTTTGTTAAAAATCCCTTTCGATGTATCTGATGGAGTGGGGTGAATATCTATCGAAAAACAATTTCCAATTAGCAAGCCACAAAAAATTAAAAATAATAGATGTTTCATTAGTATAAAGATACATTTTAAAATAAATATAGAAGAGGTAATTTTAGTAAAATTCCCTTATATTTACCTAGCGATAAAATTTTCGTATGAAACCTTTTTTTCTTTAAGAGTAACCTCTGCTTTAAATAATTTTAAAAGTTTATCCTCAGCGAGCCGACTTACAATGGAATCAGTTTGTTTTTTATCTTGTAGAAACTTCATTGCACTCTGAGTCAATTCCCCTTCATCTACCTCTAGTATACCATAGTTGGCATAATTTGTTCTTAATAAATACTTTGTAAAATCAATTAATTCTGTTTGTTCAATCTTAAGATTATATTTATCAAATAAGTTTTTTTCGATTAATTGCCATTTTAACATATTTCTATACCCCTCGTATTCTGTTTCGATTTGTTCATTGGTGACTGGTTTATCATTCACCTGTTTAATCCAGCGTTTTAAGAAATCATCTGGAAAATCCGTAGTTATCTTTGCCATCAATGAATCACAAATGGTCTTATATAGTTTCTTTTCTGAATCTTGTTCAAACATTTTTTCTAAATCTGATTTGATACGAGCTAGAAATTCTTCCTCATTGGTAACTGTTGCATCAGGATATAATTTCAAGTATAATTCTGAATTCAACTCTGCCAACTCCATCGCTTTAATTTCGTTGATTGTATAGGAAAATAATGAACCGATAGTTGTCAACTCATCTTCTTTTACTCCCAACATGGCTGCTTTGTCCTTCGGACCTTTAGAAACATCGTCTGGATTTATTTCAACAGAATCCCCCACTTTTTTTCCAACAAATAGGCTCCTGGCATCATCAGAATCTAAAAATTCCAACGAAATGGATGAGGTATGATCAATCCCACTTTCTTTTACAGATTTATCCTCGTTTAATTCGACAAATCGACCTAAAATGAGATCTTTTTCTTTAACTTCGTCTGAACTTACTAACTTCCCGTATCGTCTGCGAATATCCTCTGCCTGTTTGTTTATCAATTTCTGATTGACATCTACTTTTTCAAAATCAAATGAATCCTTTTTACTAATTGCGACATCGATTGCAGGAGGGAATCCGATTTCATAAATAAATTCAAAGTCAGTTGGATTAGAAAAATCTCCGCTAAAACCATTTTCTTCAACTGGAATTGGATTGCCTAATAAATTTAATTTTTCATCAGAGATATACTTATTAATCGAATCCGTTACCATTTTAGAAACTTCATCGAATAACACGGATTTTCCAAATTGTTTTTGGATGATTCCCATTGGAGCATTCCCCGGCCTAAATCCGGGAATTTTTGCAGTTTTTCTATACTTTGATAATGTTTCTGAAACTTTTGGTTGATAATCTTCAGGAAATATTTTTACTTTTAGTCGTGCAGTCAGTGCATTCAAATCCTCGCGAATAACGTTCATTTTTTTTTGTTAAGTATTTAAATAAAAAATGGCCTCGAGAGAGACCATTTGGTGCGGATGGAGGGACTCGAACCCGCACACCTCTCGGCACTAGATCCTAAGTCTAGCGTGTCTACCAATTTCACCACATCCGCATTTAATTTAGGCTCTAAATGAAGTCGCGTTAGACTTCTTAAAACCATTCCCTCAAATTACAAACCAATAAAAAGGTTTAAAAGGGCCACAAATATAAGGAATATTTAAAATTTTACAAATTTTAGACAGTACATTTTCGTTAATTAATGGCTTAAAATAATGATAAAATCCTTTGAATTGAAAAGAATGGAGAATTGATTTTGATACTAGCTTATATGAAAAGTTAAAGTAATTCAAATAAATATTTAGATGATAAAAAGACAAGGAATTGTGATTTTCAAAATGGCATTATCTTCAATTTTTCTTGCATTTTTGTACCTTTGATTAATGAAATTTGTTTATCCGGAGTTTTTATGGGGTTTAACCGCAATATCTATTCCGATAATCATTCATTTATTTCATTTTCGTAGGTACAAAACACTTTATTTTTCCTCCCTCAAGTTCTTACAATACTTAGATCAGCAACAAAAATCCGTCCGTAAATTAAAACATTGGATTATTCTTGTCTTGAGAATGCTTGCGATAGTTTTTTTAGTTTTTGCATTTTCCCAACCCTACAAACCGGTTGATGAATCTTTAAACGAAATGGGGAATCCTTTTTTATCGATTTATATTGATAACTCCTTTTCCATGTCAGCTAAGGGAACAGAAGGAGAGTTGTTATCTGAAGCACGTGAAAAAGCTCGGAAAATAATCAAAGATCTTCCACTTGAAACAAGAGTTCTCTTACACACAAATTTGATGAATGGCATTGAAAGCAGGCTGATTTCAAAAGTTGAGGCCATTGAAATGCTGGATAAAATAAAATTAACGCCCATCCGAAAATCAATTGATGAAGTGATAGAATGGGAAAGAAATATTGTTAAAAACGAGGAGGCACGGCAGAAGAAATTAGGAGCAAAACAATATATTTTATTTTCGGATTTTCAAAAAAATCAAACACGTTTTGATCAATTGACCCGCGACAAAGTTGGATATTATTATCCTATCCAGTTAAAACCACAACAGGCATCAAATATAGCAGTTGACTCAGTTTGGTTCACTTCGCCCGTTCGAAAGTTAGGGGAAAATACAGAATTGAATATACGCTTAATAAATTATGGAGATATTGTTTTAAATAGTATAGATGTATCTTGCTCGATTAATTCAATAAAGCGAGATTTTGTCATTGATTTACCACCTAATAAAAAAACTACTACCACTATAAATTTCACGGACAACTCTTCGGGATACAAAGTGGGTAAAATATCCGTGAATGACAAACAATTATTTTGGGATGACGATTTTTATTTTTCTTACTTTTTGGATGATCACACAAATGTTTTGATTGTTAATGGGCCAGATGCAACGGATGCTGTGAATAAGGTATATAGCCTTGAAAAATACTACAAATTAAATGTGGTTGAATTAGGTTCTTTTTCCAAAGACCAATTAAATCAAACAGATTTGGTTGTTTTGAATGGCGTAAATGAGATTTCTTCAGGTCACGGCGCAATACTTCAGGAATTTGTTCAAGGAGGAGGGACTCTTGGTCTATTTCCAGGCCCCACAATCGACAAAGGTTCATGGAATTCTTTTTTAAATCAAGTTCAATTACCATCCTTTGGGGCGACTGTCTCATCAGGAACAAAGATTAAAACACTTGCTTTTGACGATCCATTTTTTAGTGGAATGTTTGAAAAGAAAAGTACGAATATTACCTTGCCCGCAGTTTCTCAATTGTATCAAACCCAGCGGAGTTCATCTACCCGGTCATTTGATTTAATTAATTTGCAAAACGGGCTTCCTCTTTTTATGCGTTCAAGCACAGGGGGTTCAATTTTTCTTTTCACAAGTTCATTAGCAAGTTCGTTTAGCACTTTTACATCAGACGCATTATTTCCATCGATACTATTACGAATGGCAGAAATGAGCCAACGTAAAACACCAATATATATGATCATTGGAAAAGAGTCGAGCTTTCCTCTAATCAAAAAAGCCAACAGTGAATCACCAGTTCATATAAAAAATGAAGAAATCGATTTTATTCCCAAAACCGAGCAGTCTGGGTTGATAACATATTTTATTTTGCGTGGTAGCGAGTCAATCGAAATGCTTAAAGCAGGGACATTTGATATTGTGGATGGAGATAAAATAGGAACTGTTTCATTAAATTATTCTAGGGATGAGTCAGAAGTATTACTATCCTCTGAAAAAGAAATTATTGATGGGATGAAAGATAAAGGATTAGAACAAGTTTCATTCAAGAAAATAAATGAAGGCCAGAGTCTTTCAAAAATAGAATTAGATAAACCCGTTGAATATTGGCGTTGGATGTTAATAATTGCTTTAATTTTTCTTTTGACAGAGTGGGCTGTTTTAAAATATTGGAAGTAATATTGTAAAAATTCATTATACAATGAAAATTCTTTTAAAATCCGTACTAATTTCAGATGCGTCATCTTCTTATTTTGGAAAAATAAAGGACATTCTTATTTACAACGGGAGATATCAAAAAATTGAAGATTCCATATCAGAAACGAATGCAAAAGTTATCCAACATAAGGGATTACAAATATCACAAGGATGGGTTGATTTAAAGGCTGATTTTTGTGATCCAGGACATGAACAAAAAGAGACGATTGATTCTGGAATGAACTGTGCTGCTGCTGGAGGTTATACGCATGTATTTGTCATCCCAAATACTCATCCGGCGGTTGATGGGAAATCACAAATAGAGTATTTAGTAAAAAATTCTGAATTTCATACTTCACAACTTCACCCAATTGGGTGTGTTTCTAAAAATAGAGATGGACTAATTCTGTCTGAAATGTATGATATGTCCCAATCGGGAGTAAAAGTTTTTTCTGATGATCAAAAAACACTTACTGCTGGCATTCTATATCGCGCCTTACTGTACAGTAAAAATTTTGGGGGTAAAATTATCGCTTTTCCTCGTGACGAATCACTTGCAATAAACGGGATGGTTCACGAAGGGATTGCAAGTACTAGAACGGGATTGAGAGCAGATCCAGCTATTTCAGAAATCGTACAATTAGAACGGAACATTCGATTAGTAGAATATACAGATGGGAGTTTGCATGTTTCCGGGCTATCAACTGCCGAAGGAGTTGAGATTGTGAAAAAAGCAAAGGCAAAGGGGCTTGATTTATCTGCTGATGTGCACGTTATGAATCTAATTTTCAACGAGTCTCAAGTTCTAGATTTTGATACAAATTACAAGGTACTGCCAGTTCTTCGAACTGAACATGACCGCTTGGCACTGATAGATGGGGTTTTATCCGGGATTATTGATTCCGTTGTTTCTGATCATCGCCCTATGGATATTGAGGAAAAAGATGTTGAGTTTGATAATGCCGGTTTTGGAACAATATCGCTTCAAACAGTATTCCCCGCTTTAAACACCTGTTTTAGGGAAAATATACAAGAATTTATTAATGCACTATCTATAAAGACGAGAAAAGTTGTTGGTATAGAATCATATCCTATTGAGGTAAATTCATTGGTAGATGCTACGCTTTTTGATACAACGTCATCCTATATTTTTACCAAGGAATTAAATCTTTCAAAATCTCAAAATTCTCCTTTTTTCGGTAAAGAGTTGGTTGGAAGAGTATATGGAGTTCTGTTTAAAGATAAAATCACATACAATGATTGATGACCCATGTCAAAAAAATCCTTTTTAAAAGAATTTATTCGAGAAAATAAGAGTGTTGGATCCGTAACTCCAAGTTCGCGATTTTTGGTTTCAAAAATTTTAAAAAGCATTAATTTTAAGGAAATAAAAGTAATTGTAGAATTAGGTCCTGGAACCGGAGTTTTTACAAGGGAAATCATTAAGAAATTACCTGAAAATGTAATTTTTTTAGTTTTAGAAATTAATGAAATATTTTATTCTGACTTAAAAAAAGAGTTTAATCAACCAAATGTAATATTAATAAATGGTTCAGCAGATCAACTTTTGAAACATCTCAGAGATAATAAACTTGAATATGCCGATACTATTGTTTCATCGTTACCACTTTCAAATTATGATGAAGATTTCCGGAATTCAATTATTTTGGAGGCATATACAACTTTGAAGAGCAAGGGTAAGTTTATTCAATTTCAATACTCCATGCAATCAAAAAAAACTTTAAATTACCTCTTTAGAGAAGTTAAAATCGGTTTCACTGCCTTTAATTTTCCTCCTGCATTTGTTTATGTCTGTTCGAAATAGTAATTGGATTCATTAATGTTTTTTGTTACTGTAACCTTATGAAAAAAGAACATTCTATATTCTATGAAAAACATTTTGCTAATTCTTTTTACTGTAGGTTCTATTATTTCCAACGCTCAAGATAGTTTAAGTATTTTTTTTGAATTTGACAGTGATAAAATAAACAAGTTTTCCGAAGAAAAATTAAATTCTATCAAAGGGAAGTCAATCTCTGCAATTTTTGGATTTACCGATTCTCGAGGTAGTAATTTATATAATAAAAATCTTGCTCAAAAAAGAATAAATGCAACAATCAATTATTTGGGGATCAATCAAAATACTATTTCACAAATTTTTGCAAAAGGAGAGGATAACTTAATATCAACGATCCATGCAGAAAACAGAAAAGTGGTAATTTATTTTGCGGGCAGTTCCTTAACCTCTTCAGCCTTTCAAAGTGAAAAAAGTGTTCGTGATGAAATAGTAAAAGCAAAGGTTGGGGATAAGATAAAATTAAAAGCATTAAATTTTCAGCCCGGGTTGGACATACTTTTACCCGAAGCTGTCCCAACTCTTGAGGAATTACTGGAAGTAATGAAAACAAATCGAAACTTGGTAATACAAATTCAGGGGCATATCTGTTGCGCTACGGCCGATTTTTCCGACCTATCAACAGCGAGAGCATTTCGTGTTTATGAATATTTAATTAATAACGGAATTCAGTCTGAGAGAATCTCTTATTTTGGGTTCGGCGTTTCACAGCCACTGTACAAAATTCCTGAAAAATCAACAGTTGAGGAGATTGCTAATAGGAGAGTTGAGATTAAAATCATTAGTAATTAGCCTGCGGGCTTATTTATTTCAGTATAGAATTCTTTTAAATAGTTGGGTTCAAAGCTGCCAAGATCAACAAAATCTTTAGATAAGAACTTTTTAAAGGCAACTTCTACTTGACCTCTGGCAGATAAATAGGGAGCGTCATTAATTATTATATTTCTACCCTTCCAAAGAGAGGTTAGTTTCGTTCCGCCATCTCCGATACAAATAAACGGCTCAAATTCGCGGTATGAATTTTCGTCTAAAACATCTGAAGAAAGGGGTTTTATTATTTTTCTATTCGAATCATATATGCATGAATAGACCTCCATTCGACGGGCATCGAGCATTACGCAAATCGTTTCACCAGGGTATAAATGGCGGACACAACTTTCAAAGGAATGTAAGGTATCAATTGCAATTAATGGGATATTTTTTGCGTAGCAAATCCCTTTGGCAGTGGTCACACCAATGCGCAATCCAGTGTAGGAACCGGGGCCACTAGAAATTGAAATTGCAGAAAGTTGATTAATTGAAATACAGTTTTTAGTTAGAATATTTTGAATCAGCTCGGTTAGTTTCGTACCGTGGATATATTTATCGGTGTGAATTTCGAGAGTGTCTATGAGATTCGAGTTGACAGAAATTGCAACTGAACAGGTTTGTGTAGCTGTTTCTATGTGTAAAATAGTGCCCATGAATTAAATTTTTTCTTCCAACTTGAATCCAATACCATGAACATTAACTATACAGAGGGCTGTATCGTGTTTTAAATATTTCCTTATTTTGGTTATAAAAACATCCATGCTTCTACCTACAAAATAATCATCTTGACCCCAAACCGCGTTAAGAATAATATCACGCGGGGTAACTTGGTTTTTATATTTTATAAGGATTTTTAAAATTTGAGCTTCCTTTTTTGTTAGGGTTTTTTTAAAATTTTCCGATGTAAGTAAATAGTTTTCTGAATCAAAAGTGTATTTGCCCAGAGCAATGATTTTTTCCTTTTCTTCATCAACTTTAATATTGATTCTCTTTAATAGCGCCTTTATTCGAAGCCTCAACTCTTCTGAGCTAAAAGGTTTGGTAAGATAGTCATCTCCACCAACTTTAAACCCTTCAACACGATCTTCTGTCATTGATTTAGCTGTTAAAAAAAGAATTGGCACATCCGGATGAGTTACTCTTATTTCTTTAGCTAAGGTAAAACCATCTTTCCGAGGTAACATAACATCAAAAATGCATAAATGATAGTTTTTCGTATAAAATTCTTGAATTGCCTCAACACCATCAAGACAGAGTTTTACATCGTATCCCTGGGATTGAAGTTCGTCATTTAGTATGAATCCAAGATTAAAATCATCCTCTACGAGTAAAATACAAGCTTTCATAAATGGTTTGCACAGTTGAAGAAGTAATTCAATTTGATTATGGAATTAAGGGTCTAATTTTTTAAAAAGAAGCTTTAGTACTAAATCAGTTCACTTACTCTCTTTAAAAATAATAATTTTATATAAATACACGAGAATAGCGATGAAATTTTGAAAAAAAAATTGATTAAAGGAACACCAATCAAAAATTAAGAAAGTAAATTAAAGTTTAAGAAATCATTAAATTTTTATGAAAGTTTACTTAACTATACAGGTTCTTTTTTATCTTTATAAACAATGCCAGTAATTTTAGTTGTTGACGATGAAGAGGATATTCGTCAGATTTTGTCGTATAATCTGAAGAAAGAAGGTTATCATGTGATTGAAGCTTCTCAGGGAGATGAGGCCCTTTATCAAATAAACAGAAAAAAACCCGACTTAATACTACTTGACGTCATGATGCCTGGAATGGATGGTATTGAGGTTTGTGAGGTACTTAAATCAAATCCGGATAATAGCTCTATTTTGATTTGTTTCCTAACTTCAAGATCAGAGGATTACAGTCAAATTGCTGGCCTTGATGCAGGGGCTGATGATTACATAACTAAACCTATAAAGCCAAAGGTGCTCATTAGTAGAGTCAATGCATTACTTCGCAGAAGAGAAGATTCTGTAGTTGAAATGAAATTAACCCGAGGAATTGAAATTAATCGTGAAAAATATATAGTAGAAAAAGACGGCAATAAAATAAGACTTCCCAGAAAGGAATTTGAATTATTAGCTTTGCTTGCAAGTAGACCAGATTGTGTATTCAAAAGAGAAATTATCCTTGAAAAGGTTTGGGGAAATGATGTAATCGTAGGCGATAGAACGATAGATGTACACATACGCAAACTCAGAACAAAGGTTGGGGAAAATCATATAAAAACGGTAAAAGGCGTTGGGTACAAGTTTATTTCAAATCAATGATGTTGTAAAGCAAATTATTTTTTCCTTAAAGTTCTTTGTTCAATTCTTTTTTCAAATTTATTTCCCTTGAATATACGCTGAACGAATATACCAGGCGTATGAATTTGATTAGGGTCTAAGTGCCCTGCAGGGACAAGTTCCTCAACCTCAGCGATTGTAATTCCGCCAGCCATTGCCATCATAGGATTAAAATTTCTGGCAGTTGCTTTATAAATTAAATTGCCCTCTGTATCGCCTTTCCATGCTTTAACTATTGCGAAATCAGCGGTTAAAGCAGATTCTAAAATATGATATTTACCCTTGAAAACTCTGACCTCTTTATCTTTTGCAATTTCAGTTCCATAGCCAGCGGGCGTATAAAATGCAGGTATTCCTGCGCCACCAGCTCGACAACGTTCAGCTAATGAACCTTGTGGAATCAAATCAACTTCGAGTTCACCCGATAACATTTGCCGTTCAAACTCATCATTTTCTCCTACATAGGAGCTAATCATTTTTTTTATTTGTCTGTTTTGAAGTAAAAGGCCTAAACCAAAATTATCAACTCCAGCGTTATTCGAGATGCAGGTTAACTCTTTTACATTCATTTTAACCAACTGAGCAATTGAATTTTCTGGGATACCGCATAAACCGAATCCTCCAACCATAATGGTCATTCCATTTTCAACACCTGATAAAGCTTCTTCTACAGTTCTTATAACTTTATTCATGATTAGATTCCGAACGGGTTTTCATTTTTAAATTCTCGACCACCCTTTTCTTCACCTTTACAAGCATATCTATCTACGTCATAATTGGGGGGTTCAGGAAAATCATCTGTTGAAATACCAATTTTTGGGTCTGCATATACTTTATTCATAAAATACCCCCAAATGGGTAGGGCAAGAGTTGCTCCTTGAGCTAAACCAGTATATTCAATTCTGACGCCTCGATCTTCTGCTCCAACCCAAACTCCAGTTACTAATTCAGGTGTTAATCCTACGAACCAACCGTCTGAGTTATTTTGAGTAGTTCCTGTTTTTCCAGCCATCGGGTACTTGATTCCACCATAGGGTAAACTGCTTCTTAATCTAGTCCCTGTCCCGCGTTCTATAACCCCTTTCATGAGTTTAAGGGTTTCATATGCCGCGCTTTCATCAAAAACTTCTTTTGGATTTGAATCAGCACTGTAAATAACCCTTCCATTTCTATCTTCAATACGCATAATGGTTTGAGGCTTTATAAAGAGACCATGATTAACAAAAACACATTGTGCCCCCACCAAATCAAATAGAGAAATATCAACTGACCCCAAACACATTGCGGGTGTAATGGATTCGCTTGGGAGATTAATATCCATTGCTCTCAAAAATTTTGCAAGTGTTTTAGGACCGGCGAAGCCCCCCATTTGACCCATTAAATACGCGGTTGTTGGGTTGGAAGAGCTTACTAATCCTTGCCCTACTGTTCCAGTTCCCCCGCCTTTTGGGCACCATTTCCTACCTGTATTATTTCCAAGGGTATCGTAAATCTCAACACATGTTGAGCCACGAACAGGTGAGCAAGGTTTTGCAACTCCCATATTCATGGCGGTACAATAAACAAATGGTTTCATAGTAGAACCAACTTGTCTTTTCCCTGTGCGAACGTGGTCATAGGCAAAATGCTTTATATCCACTCCGCCTACCCATGCTTTAATAAACCCTGTTTGTGGCTCAATTGAAATCAATCCAGCATGAATGTAACTTTTGTAGTAACGAATAGAATCGTCAGGGGTCATTACAGTGTCTATTTCTCCGCGGTAGGAAAAAACACGCATTTGAACTGGTCTTTTGAAATTATTCAATATTTCTTTATCGCTTGCCCCTTCTTTTTTTAATTGCCTGTAACGATCTGTTGATCGTCGGGCATTCTGCATAATAAGAGCTATGTTATCTTCTGATAATGAATTAGAAAATGGCGGGTTACGAAGTGTTTTAAAGTTACTGTTAAATAGACCTTGTAATTCATTTCTTAGGTGTCGGTCTACGGCATACTCAGCATGTTTTTGCATTCTTAAATCAAGGGTAGTATAAATCCTCAATCCATCAGCATATATATTGTATTTCAGACCATCTTCACGTTTATACATAAGCGAGCCGTCTGGATTTTTCTTTTCAAAAAGTTCTGTTAATTCTTTACGAAGAGCCTCCCTGAAATAAGGAGCAACACCGTCTTTATGATCCACTCTTTGATAGTCTAATACAACAGGTTTTATTTTTAAAGTTTCATATTCCGCACGACTTAATTTATGTTTCAAAGCGGGATTGTTTTTTTCGCTGTTTTTGAGCCATTGCATAAGCACTTGATTTCGTCTTTCAACCGCTCTTAAAGAGTCTTTTGCTCTTTTCTCATCAATTTCAGTTTTTGCAACTTTTGCAACATCGATGCCTTTTTCAAGAGCAATAAGCCGCTCATAATTTTTAATTTTTGGGGTATACGGGTTGTATAATGAAGGGTTTTTACACATTCCAACAAGCATTGCGGCCTCTTCTTTAGTGACTGTTTTAGCAGACTTATTGAAATAAATTTTAGCAGCATTTTCAATGCCCACACCATTATATAAGAAATCAAATTGATTTAAATACATCGTGATTATTTCCTCTTTTGTGAATCGTTTTTCTAGTCTAGTTGCAATAATATTTTCTCTTGCTTTTTCACCTATTCTTTTAAAAATATTATCATTCAAATCAATTTCTTCCTTTTTCCCAGTCATTTTGGCCAACTCTTCTCTTTCTCTTCGTTGTAATGTAAAAATGAGTTTTGATAATTGTTGAGTGATTGTGGATGCGCCCCCTGCTTTTCCGGCTCCTGAAACAGCTCTTGCAAGAGCCTTGAAATCAACTCCTGAGTGTTCAAAAAAGCGTTCATCTTCTGTTGAAATTAATGCATCTAATATGTAAGGGGATATATTCTTGTAGGTTGTACTTGTTCTATTTACTTTAAAATAGCGACCAATCGTATCGCCATCTTCAGCTAAAATTAATGACGCTTGCAATTCCGGCGGATTATCTAACATTGATACGGGAGGCATTGAATCTTCTGGTTGAAATATAAGAAGACAACAGATTAAAAGAAAAGGGATAAGAAGCACCCCCCAAAATATATAGACTGATTTTTTATTTTTCAATTGACTTTTTGGTTCATTATTTCCTTTCATTACAGGTAGCGGTTTATTTAGTATTAAACAAATTTAACGTAAAACATCCATTCTTTGACTATCTAATTTCAACAATATGAACATCATGATGGTGAAAGATAAAATAGACGAACCACCATAACTGAAAAATGGAAGAGGGATTCCTATTACAGGAGCAAACCCAATATTCATCCCGATATTAATTGCCACATGATAAAAAATAATCATAACAACGCAATAGGCGTATACTCGGTTAAATACTGATCTTTGTCTTTCTGCAATAAAAACAATTCGAATTAGAACAGCCGTGTAAATAGAAATAAGAATTAAAGAACCAAGGAATCCCCACTCTTCAGCAAAAGGGCAAAAAATAAAATCAGTTTCACTTTCAGGAACGTGATTAGCTCTGACGCTCGATACGGATGCATTTTTATAACCCTTTCCATTAATACCCCCAGAGCCAACCGCAGCCATTGCTCTGTTTCTATTGTAATCTTCGCCATCTGGATCTTCTCGCATACCTAAAAAGAATTCAATTCTCTCCTTTTGATGGGAGGCAAGGCTTGAAAACCCAAAATGAACGGTGAATGTTATTGTTAATGATAGGATATATCCCAAAATTATGGCGCTTGTTAAATTACTTCGATCTCTTTTTGAACTATACTGTTGTACCACAAAAAAGCCAATAAATCCAATTACTGAGAGAACTACAGTGATAAAGACGAATCCAGATATTTCAAAAGAGGGGAGAAAAACAAAGGAGACCGCTAATCTCGATAACAGAATTGTAAATATGGCGAGAACAATGATAATTAATGAAATGGGAATAAAATGAGTGCCTACCCAAGTTTGTTTAAATTTAACACCTGGGAATGAGTTTGTTATGTTTAAAATTATTGGATCAAAGGTAATTCCCTCTCTATATAAAACAAATAAAAATGATGTGAATACGACGAAAGTTCCGGCGTCTGGCTGTAAAAGAATTAAAATCATTGGAATTAAAATGATTGAAAACGCAAGTAAAACCACTCGATTATTTTGTACTTTTAAATTTGATTCACTTATAAATTTTGCAAGAACTAATGCGGCGGCAATTTTTGCAAACTCTGCGGGTTGAATTCCTAGCGATCCGATTCCTAACCAAGCCCTAGCACCATTAACTGCTGGCATAAATAGAACAATTACAAGAAGAAATAATATAACTCCGTAAATTGGTATGGCAAATTTTTTATAAATATCTGAATCAATTAGATAAACAATAAAACCAAAAAAAAGGGAAATACCTATCCATATAAGTTGCTTCCCATATAATTGTGAAATATCAAAAATATTAGGATAATTTTGATTAAAAGCTGCGGAGTAAAGAGTGGCCATACCCATTAATACGAGCGAAATAAGAAGAATAACTAAAATCCAATCTATTCGTCCAGTAATGGAGTTATTATTTCTCATTCTCTCTCTATTTCAATATTTGAAAGCTTAGCGTCAATAATTCGCTTTTCTTTACTTTCGTTCGTGATTTTCCCTGTAAGATATTTTTCAATAACTAAACTTGCTGTAGGAGCCGCCCAGGTTCCACCAAATCCCGAGTTTTCTATGAAAACAGCGATTGCAATTTTAGGATTATCCAAAGGAGCAAACGCTATAAAAACTGAGTGGTCTTTCCCGTGAGGATTTTGAACAGTTCCTGTTTTTCCAGCTATAATTATATCGGTTAATTTGGCTGAATTTGCTGTACCTCCGGGCTCATTTACAACCCTTCTCATCCCTTCAATTACTGCTGGGAAATATTTGGATTCTACCATAGTGTAGTTTTTTATTTTTAATCTTTCCAAAGGGCCTTTTCCTGATATAGATTTAACAAAATGAGGAGTATAAAACCATCCTTTATTTGCTATAATTACAGCAATATTTGCCATTTGTAGAGGGGTTAATTTAACTTCTCCCTGTCCAATCGAAATAGACTGTATACTGTTGAATTGCCAATTATGATGACCATACCATTTGTCGTAAAATGCAGGTCCTGGGATAAGCCCCTTTTTTATACCGGTAATATCTGTTTGAAGTTTAATACCAAGTCCAAAGCTATTCATATATTTTACCCACTTTGCTAAACCAATTTCGGCGTCTGCAAATGTGTTTTTCTTTTTTCCTTGTTGAATAATTTTTTTCATCACATAGTAGAAATAAGGATTACATGAATATTGAACAGCCTTTGGAATGTCAGTTGCCATTGCATGGCCATGACAACCAACCATACTTTTATTACATGGGAACCCAGTATTTTCCGTTATTACTCCTTCTTGCATTCCTACTAAACCCTGTACCAATTTAAATATCGATCCTGGAGGATATTCAGAAGCTAAAGGACGGGGATATAAAGGTAAATTGGGGTCTTTATTAAGTTTTGGATAATTTTGACTTATATTTCGTTTGCCAATCAATAAATTTGGATCAAAAGAAGGCGCTGAAACAAATGATAGGATTTCTCCTGAAGAGGGCTCTATAGATACTATACACCCTTTTTTATTTTGCATTAATTTCTCGCAATATGCTTGAAGGGAAATATCTATTCCCAAAATTAAATTAGCACCTGGTTTAGAAACAGTATCGTATTTTCCGTTTGCATAAGGTTGAATCGTATTATTCATAGCTGAAGCAACCACGTATTTTATTCCTTTTCTTCCTCGTAATTCTTTTTCATAGTACCGCTCAAGACCAGTTCTTCCAATATTATTTGCTGGTTTATAAAATCTATCTTTTTTAATTTCTTCGCCAGTAACTTCTGATAGATACCCTAAAATATTTGCCCCATTCGCAAATGGATAGCTACGCATACTTGTTGCTTCCTCGTAAAATCCCGGAAATTTATCTAAAAAAGGAGCAATTTTTAATATTTCATCCAATGTTAATTCTTTGAGGAAAGGGTAGGCCCTTGATTTTAAATAATTTGAAGTTCTTTTTTTGCTGTGTCTATTATAGTATGTTCCTTCTCCTTTTTTAATCTCCTCAAATCGAGCAAGAACTTGTTCTTTTGTCCAGCCAAGCATTTTTGCAAAAGCATTGGCGTCAAAATTATGTAATTTATCCTCTACAAACATTAAATTATAATAGACTTTATTGGATACAATTTGTTTATTATTCCGGTCAAAAATAGCTCCACGATTTGGCGTTATTTCCTTCCGTTTTTCTGCTATTTCTTGAGCTCGAAGCATCCAAGACTCATCTAGTATTTGCATGTAGAAAAGTCGGATAACATATGATATACCCACTAAAAAAATAAACACAATAATTACATACTTTCTACTTTCTGTATTCATCGGCTTTTTTCTTTTTTAAAGAAAATGTATTGTAAAATCATACAAACAATAAAAGTTATAAATGCGCTTAGAAAAGTTTTTTTCAAAGTAAAAAATAGTTCATCTAATCGAAAAGATTCTAATGCAAAAAACCAAAGATGATGAATAAGCAATAAAGGGCCAAATGTAACGAGGTGCCAACGAAATCCCATCCTTAATATGGTGGGTAGCTTGAGATTATCATATCCATCCCGAGGGGAAAAATTATTATAAATAGGGGGCCTTGCAATCGCCATTGCCAATGCAGCTGATGAGTGCAAACCAAAAGTATTCGAAAAAATATCTATAATAAAGCCAAGAAAGAAAGAGATTGTTAACATTGAAAAAACATTATTATTGAATGGCAATAATGCGATAAATAGAGGGTAAATCATAATATGAATCCCAAAACCAGGCTCTAAAGCATTAAACACAAATACTTGAAGCATAAATACTCCAAGAAAACGCAATATTGGCATTATTACAGTCTCCATTATTTTTTATTTTCGGCGGGTATATTTGCCTCCAATTTTTTTTGTTCCTCTTGCATGAGATTTTTTATTACATAAACATTTTGTATCGATCTGTAATCTTGCGAGAATTTGATAACTACATCCCATATAGGTTTCCCTTCAATGGGTAACAGTTTTTCCACTCTCCCAATAGGAATTCCTTTCGGAAAGATGCCCGACCCTCCTCGAGTGTAAACTAGACTATTTTTTTTTAGTTTAATATCAGTTGAAATACCAATTACAGAACCTCGCTGAGGATTAGTTCCTCCCCATTTTAAATAACCATGTATACCTGTAGGTTGAATTTCAACATCAAGATTGCTATTTTCCGATAAAACGGATTTTACTAAAGAAAAATATCTGCTTGTCATATAAATAATACCCACAACCCCATTATCTGAAAAAACACCCATCCCAACACGAACGCCCTGGCTAGAGCCAATATTTAGGGTGAAATAGTTATTTCTTCTTGTGATGGTAGAATTTATTACCTTCCCGGGGATAAAATCATAATGTTGTTTGTAAATAGTATCATTTTTTTGGACTAATTCTGAAGAAATTTTTACGTAATTTGAAAGTTGATTTTTCCGAAGTCTAATATTTTCTTGTTGAAGGACAACATTGTTTTCTTCTAAATGAAAAAACTTAATAAAATCATTTTGAAAATTTAAAAATGTACCAGAAATTGCCCACGTTGAAGTAAGGAACTGCCCTCGAGGGTATGAGATATAACTGAAGTAAAAGCTTAAGGCAATTACTTGAAGAAATATAAAGTATATGAATATCTTAAAGCGTTCTAAAAACGCGATCAAATTTCGCATAAACAAAGTTAAAAAACTCTGAATAACTATGCATGAAAAAAGAGAATCAATCGCGAATTAAAAACTGATATTTGCTAATATTTTTAAGCGCGATACTAGTTCCGCGTGCAACGGCCCGTAAAGGATCTTCTGCAATCCAAACAGGTAGCTTGGTTTTTTGTGAAATTCGTTTGTCTAATCCCCGGAGCATTGAGCCTCCACCGGCTAAATAAATGCCAGTTTTATAAATGTCTGCCGAAAGCTCAGGGGGTGTTAACTCTAGAGCACTTAAAATAGCTTCCTCTATTTTTGCAATGGTCTTATCCAAGGCGTAAGCAACTTCGGAATAGGTAACAACGATTTCTTTGGGAATTCCAGTTACAAGGTCTCGTCCACGTACAGCAAAATCTTCAGGTGGATTGTCTAGTTCGGGAATTGCAGCTCCGACTTCAATTTTTATTTGTTCAGCGGTTCGTTCTCCCACAAGCATATTGTGCTGACGGCGCATGTATTCTTCAATATCATTTGTAAAATCATCTCCCGCAATTCTGATGGATTTATCACATACTATACCGCCAAGCGCAATTACTGCGATTTCAGATGTTCCACCCCCAATATCGATAATCATATTACCCATTGGTTCTTCAACATCAATTCCGATTCCAATTGCCGCGGCCATAGGCTCATGAATAAGATATACTTCTTTTGCCCCAGCATGTTCAGCGGAATCTCTTACCGCTCTTTTTTCAACTTCAGTAATTCCCGATGGAATGCATATTACCATGCGAAGAGAGGGGCTAAAGAGGCTTCTTCCTGGATTAATCATTTTGATCATTCCGCGAATCATTTGCTCGGCACTCTGAAAATCGGCAATTACACCATCTTTTAAAGGCCTTACCGTCTCAATTAAACGATGCGTCTTACCATGCATTTGCTGAGCTTTTTTTCCGATAGCAACAACCTTTCCAGTCTGTATATCTTTAGCTACAATAGATGGTTCGTCCACAACAACTTTATCGTTCCAAATTATTAGTGTATTCGCCGTTCCAAGGTCGATGGCAATTTCTTGTGTAAAGAAGTTAAACAAGCCCATTTTTTGTCAATTTGATATTCTGTAATCGTTAAATTTTATATCTACTTCAAAACTATAAAAAGTTTTGTAAAAAGTTGCTAAAGTTAATGTTTAAAATGACGAGTTCCAGTAAAAACCATTTTTAATCCAACAGAATTGCAGTAATCTATTGATAATTGGTCTTTTATAGACCCTCCAGGCTGAATTACAGCTTTAATTCCAGCATTGTGCGCGATTTCGACACAATCAGGAAATGGAAAAAATGCATCTGATGCCATTACGGCACCTTTTAGGTCAAACTCAAATGAATTTGCCTTGCTTATCGCTTGCTTTAATGCATCAACACGAGACGTTTGCCCGGTGCCACTACCCAAAAGTTGCTTATTCTTAGCCAAGACGATTGTATTTGATTTTGTATGTTTTACAATTTTGTTGGCAAAAAGTAAATCTTCAATTTCTGAACTTGTTGGTTTCTTTTCAGTCTGTAATCTTAAATCGGATGAATTTTCACACATATCATTTCTTTCTTCTTCTAAAATACCGTTCAAGGCTGACCGGAGAATGGTTTTGGGCCAATGAAACGTTTTTTGTTTCAATATAATACGATTCTTTTTCGCTGTAAGAATTTCCAAAGCCTCACGCGTACATGAAGGCGCAATTAATACCTCAAAAAAGAGATCATTTATTGCATTGGCTGTTTTTAAATCTATTTCAGTATTTGATATTAGGACTCCTCCAAAGGCACTTACAGGGTCGCCGGCTAATGCATCATCGTACGCTTGACTAATTGTTTCTCGACTTGCTAAGCCACAGGCATTATTATGTTTTAAAATTGCAAATGTGGGGCCATCGAATGAGAAATCACGCATAAGATTAACAGCGGCATCAATATCTAGCAAATTATTGTAAGAGAGTTCTTTTCCGCTTAATTTATTAAAAACCTTATTTAAATCCCCGTGATAGGTTCCTTTTTGATGAGGGTTTTCTCCATAACGAAGAGGGGTACTATTGCTTTCACTAATTTTAAGGTACGGCTTTGTTTCTTGATTAAAAAACGCATAAATTTTAGAATCGTAGTGAGATGATATGTGAAACGCTTCGCATGCCAACTCTTTGCGTTGCTCCATTGTTGTTGCTCCATTTTGATTTCTTATAACCTCTAAAAAATTAGCATACTGATTTTTAGCTGGAATAATCACAACGTCTTTGAAATTTTTAGCTGCCGCACGAATCAGAGAAATCCCCCCAATGTCAATCTTTTCTATAATTTCTTCGTGTGTCCCCCCACTTGCCAATGTCTCTTCAAAGGGATATAAATCAACAATGACCAAATCAATTTCTGGAATTTCAAATTCATTGATTTGCTGAATGTCTGATTCGTTGTCTCTGCGATTTAAAATTCCGCCAAAAATCTTGGGATGAAGTGTTTTTACACGACCACTTAAAATGGAGGGGTAAGATGTTACATCTTCAACCGCAACGACGGGGATGTTTAATTCTTTTAAAAAGGCCTCGGTTCCTCCAGTAGAATAAAAAGTAACCCCCTGACTATGAAGGGTTCTTACAATTGGCTCTAATCCATCTTTATTGAAAACAGACACCAGTGCAGATCGAATTTTTTTTGTCTGTTGCATCTCAAAAATCAAGTTGTAAAGCTACTAAATTAAAACTTTAGTAAGATTCTGTTTATCGCTTTTTTTGAAAAAATAATGTGATAACCCCACTACAAAATGGATTTTTCTAAGTATTGCCCAAACCAATAGCAATCAGTAAATGAATTATAAAGAGGCACAGGCGCTATTCGGATAACATTTGGTTCGCGCCAATCAGCTAAAACACCTTCAGCGCTTAATTTATCAAATAGTGATTTCCCCTTTCCGTGAACCAAAATTGAAAGCTGTGATCCCCGTCTTCTTTTATCAGTAGGAGTGATTATTTCAAAAGCACAATGTTCTTTATTTCGCTCTGAAACATCGTGAATAATAAATTCAAGAAATGCGGTCAATAAATCTCTCTTTTTTCCAATCTGGCCCATGCCAGCTTTGTGAAATAATTCAAGTGCTGCCAAATGTGCTGCCATACCAAATATGGGAGCATTACTAAGCTGCCACCCCTCTGCACCAGGCATTGGAACAAAACCAGGCTCCATTTTAAAACGAGATTCCTTATTATATCCCCACCAGCCTGCAAAACGGGGTAATTCTGGTTTGTTGGCATGACGTTCGTGAATAAAAATTCCTGAAACCCCACCGGGGGAACTATTTAGGTATTTATATCCACACCAAGCTCCAAAGTCGATGTTCCAATCATGTAATTTTAAATTGATGTTTCCTGCGGCATGAGCTAAATCAAATCCTACAATTGCCCCAACGGAATGTCCTACTTCGGTGATTTTCTTCATATCAAATAATTGGCCCGTGTAATAATTAACGCCCCCAATCATTACTAATGCTAACTCTTCTCCCAGTTCTTCAATTTTTGCTAAAATATCTGTTTCACGAATTAAATGTTCACCTTCTCTTGGATGGACCTCTACTAAATTTTCCAATGATAGCTTGTGAAATTTAATCTGTGATTCCAGAACGTATTGATCGCTCGGGAATGCTTTTGCTTCGCACAATATTTTTGTTCTTTTTCCGCTTGGCCTGTAAAATGAAACCATTAACAAGTGTATGTTTGTGGTGAGCGAATGAGTGACAACAACTTCAATGGGTTTTGCGCCTACGATTTCAGCCGTATATGCCGTCAAATTTTCGTGATATGCGTACCAAGGTCTTTTGGCCATAAAATGTCCTTCTACACCAAGTGCGGCCCATGCGTCAAGCTCTTCTGTAATATATTTTGCCGTATTTTTGGGCTGAAGTCCTAAAGAATTTCCCGTTAGATAACAACATGGTTTGTCGTTAAAAGTTGGAAAATGGAATTGGTTTCTAAAGTTCTTCAATGGGTCTGCATCATCCATCTTTTGAGCAAAAGAAAGTGTGTTTTCAAAGGATACCATTTAGCACAATATATGATTAATTTTGTTATTACATACAAAGATATACAATATAGATTCCATGACACCAATTAAACGAACTGTTTCAGCCGAACTTTTTACAAAATCAAAGACATACTTTCCCGGAGGGGTAAACTCACCCGTACGAGCATTTAAATCTGTTGGAGGGACGCCCTTATTTATAAAAAAAGGAGACGGAGCTTATTTGTGGGATGAAGACGGAAATAAATTTATAGATTTTTGCTGTAGTTGGGGTCCGCTCATACTGGGCCACAATAACCCGAATGTATATAACAGCGTTATTTCGGCCATGGCAAATGGTGCAAGTTTCGGGGCTCCTACTCGATTAGAAAATCAATTAGCGGAATTGATATTAAGTCGCATTTCATTTATTGATAAGCTGCGTTTTGTAAGTTCTGGAACTGAGGCCGTTATGTCCGCTATTCGTTTAGCTCGAGGTTACAGCGGAAAGTCAAAAATTTTAAAATTTGAAGGATGTTATCATGGACATGTAGATTCATTGATGGTAAAGGCGGGAAGTGGTTTGGTAACATTTGGTACTTCTTCAAGTGCCGGGGTGCCGGAGCCTTTGGCCTGTGAAACCATTGTTTTGCCGCTGAATGACACCGAAAAATTACGTAAAACGCTGGTTCAATTTAAAGAGGAATTAGCCTGTGTCATAATAGAACCGATTCCAGCCAATAATGG
Organism: Bacteroidota bacterium; assembly: GCA_016868915.1. Taxonomy (GTDB): domain Bacteria; phylum Bacteroidota; class Bacteroidia; order Flavobacteriales_D; family Crocinitomicaceae; genus UBA952. The sequence goes on from VGFL01000027.1 coordinate 25,819, forward strand.
ATTGCTCTTACAGGATAAATCTTTTTTGTCTTGTTTGAGAGAGTGGTGTTCCGAATTGGGGATTTTATTGGTTTTTGATGAAGTAATTTCTGGCTTTCGTGTTGCCTTCGGTGGTGCGGCAGAACTTTATGGTATAACCCCAGACATTGTCGTTTATGGAAAGATAATTGGAGGAGGATTACCCGTTGGGGCTTACGGTGCTAAGAGCGAAATTATGTCTTTTGTTTCGCCAGATGGGCCTGTTTACCAAGCGGGTACTTTATCGGGAAATCCGGTTGCCATGTCTGCGGGTATTGCACAATTGACCACTTGTAATCAACCGAAATTTTACGAAGACCAAGAAGCACGAACAAAAACAATGGTTGATTTAATTAACCAACATGCAGCCTCAAAAAAATACAATTTTGAAATTGTTCAAATTGGGTCTATTTTTTGGATTTCGTTTGCCGGTAAAAAGCGAATTCAAGATGCAGATGCAATTAATCCAGATATGTCTAAGTTCAACGAATTGCATGGGGCATTGTTAAATAGAGGGGTATATCTTGGGCCAAGCGGTTATGAGGTCGGTTTTGTATCCTTTGCCCATACACCGGAGATATTATCAATGGCAACGAGTTTATTTTGTGAGGCCTTGGATGATATTTATTCTTGATCACCTATCATCTTTTGTATTCCATCAATATTCTTATTTGCTTATATTTGTGTTAAAATGATAATCTTTAAAATTATGAAACGTTCTCTGCTTGTATTTACTTTAATTGTTTGTTCAAATTTGCTAAAGGCCCAAATTAGTCGAGATATGGCTATTGACAAGGTGCCGATTGTCAAATTCCCTAAAATTAATAGATTACAATTAGCACAAGAAGATGCAGTACGCGAAGCTCAAGGTGTTTTGTATCGTATTGGGGTTGCTCAACCAACTAATATTACAACTGAAAATGCGGGATATTGGGTGATAAATTCTGATGGGAGTAAAACGTGGATGTTGCGACTAATATCGGTTGAGGCAGAGGCCCTTAGCATTCTTTTTCAAACCTTTAAAATATATGGAGAAACCACATTTGATGTCTTGAATCTTGACGGGCGAAAGGTTCATAATACACTAACATCTGCAGATGTACAAGAATCGTTTACACAACACGCAGCATTGTGTCAAGGAGATGATTTAATACTTGTTTTACACGAACCTGTGAACACACAAAAATCTGAAATTTTAATTGATCGAGTAATGCACAATTATCGTTCAACCGGCTTTGGCAGAAAGGAAAAAATTAACGAATCCGCATCTTGTGAGGTCAATGTAAATTGTTCTCCTGTCGGAGATGTATGGCAAGACGAAAAAAAGGGAGTCGCCAGAATTCTTGTTGTTGAAGGAAATTTTACAGGATGGTGCAC
>VGFL01000028.1 GCA_016868915.1 Bacteroidota bacterium
GGTCAAATGGCGCCACAACGCAATCGATTCAGGTTTCTGCTTCAGGAAATTATTCAGTTATTACAACTAATGCGGATGCTTGTGCAGGTGTTGGAACGTCAAACACAGTAAACGTAACTTTCACAGCTACACCAACTGCAGCAGGTTCATTTACGACAAATGGAAATGTGGTAACTTTCTCTAACACTTCAACGGGTGCATCTTCTTACTCTTGGGATTTTGGAGACTTTACAAACTCATCTGCCTCAGCTCCGGTTCATGCATATGCAGTAAATGGAGATTACCAAGTTGTTTTAACTGCAATTAATGGAAACTGTACAGATACAGTTGTGTTTAATGTAGCAATAACAGTTGGTGTTGACGAGTTGGAAGGATTATCAAATCTTACTATTTATCCTAATCCTGCGAATGAGAGCGTTAAGGTTTCATTTGACAATACCTTAGGTGGTTTAATCGACATTAAATTGATTGATCAATTCGGAAGAATAATAATGACTGAGAACAATATCCAATCATACGGTTCAACTGTTTTCACTTTCGATTTAGTAAATCTTTCTGAGGGAATGTATACCGTTCAACTTACATCAAATCAGAATACAATTTCTAAAAGACTTATTGTAAGAAAATAATTTTCGTTTCATTATCAAAGGGCTGGAGTTTTTCAGCCCTTTTTTAGGATAAAAGATATGGAAAATTTAAAAGGGCATACTATTTTACTTGTTGACGACGAAGCGGATATTTTGGAATTCCTATCCTATAACATTCGAAAAGAAGGGTACAAAGTCTTTACAGCTTCCAACGGTGAAGAAGCGATTAAAATGACACAACAAATCAGTCCATCGTTAATTCTTCTAGATGTGATGATGCCGAAAATGGATGGCATTGAAACGTGTCAAGTGATTAGAAAAGATCTGAATTTATCCCAACCAATTATTGCTTTCTTAACTTCGAGGGCAGAGGATTATGCACAAATTGCTGGCTTCGAAGCAGGTGCGGATGATTATATTTCAAAGCCAATTCGTCCAAGATTATTGATTAGTAAAGTGGAATCGTTGTTGAGAAGACTGAGCAACAGTTTGGCTAATCCAACAGCAATTACTGCAACTAATTTAATCATTGAAAGAGAAAAATTTTCCATTCAATTGGATGGGAAGAAAATAATTTTGCCAAAAAAAGAATTTGAATTGTTAGATTTACTCGCAAGTAGGCCGGGAAAGGTATTTAATCGCGATCAAATTCTAAACATTGTTTGGGGTAATGAAACTGTTGTTGGCGAACGAACAATTGATGTTCATATTCGAAAATTACGTGAAAAGCTCGGAGATGCGTATATTCGCACTATAAAAGGTGTTGGATATACCTTTACAGAGCAATGAAATTTCAAAAACCGAGAATAGCCATAGCCATTGGAAGCGTTACCACTGGGTTAATGTGTTTTGTTCTTTTGGTTTTGTTAAATTTCAATCAACCGCTATATCAACTAAAATTTGTTTTAATTCCTCTATTAGTTAGCACATCATCCTATTTGATTTACAGCTTTTTGGTTAAAAAATTTGTACTTACTCGTTTAAACTTGATTACAAAAACGATGTATTCTGCCAGTAAAGAAAATTCAACTAAACTTGCTACAAAATCTACTGATGACTTATTGGAAGATATGGAGTTAGAAATTGAAAATTGGGAGAGTGAAAAAGTCAAGGAAATAGATAAACTAAAGGAACAAGAAGCATTCAGAAGGGAATTTTTAGGTAATTTATCTCACGAATTAAAAACCCCCATTTTTTCAATTCAAGGATATATTTTAACCTTATTAGAGGGAGGCTTGGAGGATCAAGAAGTTAATAAACTTTTTTTAGAACGTGCATCAAAAGCGACTGAACGGATGGTGAGTATCATTGCCGATCTAGATCAAATAACAAAAATAGAAGCGGATTCATTTAAATTGAATATTCGTCCTTTTGATATTATTGAATTGGTAAAAGAAATTTTTGAATCATTCGATCTAAAAGCAAAAGAGAAGGGAATTAAGCTTTCTTTTGAAAGGGGATATAATGCTGTTTTGGTTGATGCTGATAAAAATAAAATTGCTCAAGTTCTCACCAATTTGATCGGAAACTCTATTTTTTATGGCAACCAGAATGGAAAAACGATCATTGCCATTTCAAGTGTTGATGACTTGGTTTTACTTTCGGTTCAGGATGATGGATTGGGAATAGAAGAGGTTCATTTGAATCGTTTGTTCGAACGGTTTTATCGCGTAGAAAAAAGTAGAAACAGAAACGAAGGCGGTTCTGGGTTGGGTCTTGCAATTGTAAAACACATATTGGAAGTTCATGGTCAATCAATTACTGTTCAGAGTAAAGTGGGTGAGGGTAGCATATTTTCATTCGGTTTGCCAAAGTCAAAAAGTAGTTCGAGTGAATTGTTTTCCTCCCGGGGAATTCTCATTAAGTAAATTGGTTTTTTTTGCATTTTTTTATGTTGCCGAATATCTGTAATTTAGAAGCAAACTTTGCTTAAATGCAGTTAAAAAAGGGTATATTTTTTTTATTTTGTTCGTTGTTTTTAACAAGTTTTTCTCAAGACCAATCATCTGATGAACTGATTAAACATAAACACTCTCTTAATCAAGGCAGTTACTTTTTGGAGAACAAAGGACAGTGGCCCAACCCCATTCTTTTTAAATCAAAAATTCAGGCAGGAAATATTTGGGTTCAACAACACAAACTTCTGTTTCACCTTCAAGATTATTCCAGATTAAATGAATTACACCTTAAACCTCAGGATGCAGAGGAAATAATTTACGGGAAACAACTTTTGGTTCACCTGAATTTTCCCTCTTCTAATTCGGTTGAAATTATTGAAAAGGAAAATAAAACAGAATCCTACTACAACTACTTCATTGGCGCCGATAAATCCAAATGGACAAATGATGTGCACGGTTATTCGGAAGTTACGATGAAAGAATTTTACAACGGGATCGATTTGAAATTAATATCAAACGCAGATAATTTTAAATATGAGTTCCACGTGCAGCCAAACATAGATCCAAGTATTATTTACTTCAATTACGGAGGGGTTAAACGTATAAAATTGGCAAATAATGGGAATTTAATTATCGAAACAGAACTTGGTAAAATTATGGAACAGAAACCATTTACATATCAACTTGTAAATGGTAAAATGAAGGAGGTAAAAAGTTCGTTTATTCTAAAAGACAATCAAGTATCTTTTAAAATAGGCAAGTATGATCCTTCTGAGAGGCTTATAATTGACCCAATATTAGTCTTTGCAACTTACAGCGGTTCAGTGACAGATAATTTTGGTATGACTGCCACCTATGGTTATGATGGAACTGCATATTCAGCGGGAATTATTTATGGAAATCAATACCCAACTCCAGATCCATTGGCTTGGGATGTAACCTCAAATATTACAATTCCTAGTTCGAATGTAGCCACTACTGACGCTTTTATTTCAAAGTACTCTGCCGATGGATCAACCATGCTGTGGACAACTTTTATCGGCGGTGGAGATAATACCCAAGGTACAGAGACTACCCACTCCTTAATTTGCGATCAGAGCAATAATATTTACATGTATGGGGTAACTTCCTCGATTGATTTTCCCGTCCAGGGAGGATTTCAGACTGTTCACAATGGGGGAAGCTCACTGAATATCGCATTTAATGGTACAAATTTCGGCAATACAGGAACAGATATTTTTGTTGCCAAATTTAGTGCAAACGGTCAATCGTTACTTGGATCAACTTACGTTGGAGGCGCTGCTAATGATGGAGTCAACTATAAAGTTACTTCTGGGACATACAACACCGTGGCAGCTTATGATTCATTGTCCATGAATTACGGAGACCAATTTCGCGGTGAGATTATGTTGGATAATGATGGAAATTGCATTGTCGCCTCTTGCTCCCGATCACTCAATTTTCCAATTTTAAATGCATTTCAATCCACGAATGGAGGGCAATTAGATGGTGTAATTTTTAAGATGTCCCCAAATCTAAATAATTTAATTTGGTCGAGTTATTACGGTGGTTCAAATAACGATGCTTGTTATTCGGTCAAGATTGATTCAAGTTCTAATATCGTCTTTGCCGGTGGTACAAGTTCGAATAATCTTCCTTATACATCAGGAGGGTTTATTCCAAACTATAACGGAGGTAAAACGGATGGTTTTGTTGCAAAGATAAATCCTTTAGGTACGAATATTTTAAATGCCACCTATTTAGGGACTCCAAATTATGACCAGGCATTTTTTGTGGAAATTGATAGGTATGACAATGTTTTCGTATTAGGGCAATCCATGGGAGGTACATTTCCTGTGGTAAACGCAAATTTTGTAAATCCGGGGAGTAGTCAATTTATTATTAAGCTTAATCCTGCATTAAACCAAAATTTAAGTTCAACCGTTTTCGGAAATGGGAGCCCTTCCATAAACATATCTCCGGCCGCGTTTTTAGTTGATATCTGCGGAAATATTTATGTTTCTGGATGGGGCGCAAATATTCTTCAATCAGTACCTCTTTCCGGAATGCCTGTCACACAAAATGCTTTCCAACAATTAGCCCCAAATGGATTTGATTTTTACCTTCTCGTTATCAAAGGAGATTTTGAGGATATACTCTACGGGTCATATATAGGTGGTAGTACTGCATCTGAGCATGTTGATGGAGGTACTTCTCGTTTTGACAAAAATGGAGTGGTATATCAATCTGTATGTGGGGGCTGCGGAGGTTTTTCAGATTTTGTTACTACACCCGGTGCTTGGTCATCACAAAATTTAAGCTCAAATTGTAATAACCTTATCTTTAAATTTGACTTTCAACTTATTCCAGTAGCAGATTTTATAATTGATAACAACATTGGATGTGCGAGTTTTGAGGTAAATTTTGAGAATTTCTCCACGGAATCCGATTCCTATTTGTGGGATTTTGGAAATGGCGATACCTCATCAACCGTATTCAGCCCCACCATCGTTTATGATGTTCCCGGGGTCTATGTTGTAAATCTTTTCGTTACCGATAGCATTTGCTTATTAACAGATACGGCCCTGATTACTGTAACTGTTTTAGACGAAATTCAATTAAATACACCAGACAATTTTGAATTATGCTCTCCGGTAGAATTAAACTTGGTTGCAAATAGTTTTGGTACTGCCTCATATTTTATTTGGTCAACTTCACCCAATTTTACTGATACCTTAAATACTTCACTGTCGGACTCAATATTAACAATTACTCCAAACGGACCGACAATTTATTACGTTCTTGCGGGTAATTCCGGTTGCTTTTCAATAGATAGTACCGTTGTGGACTTCATTGGAGCATCAGTGATATTGGGAGGAAACACGAATCTTTGTTTAGGGGATAGTACCACTTTGACTGTATCTAATTTGAATCCGAATATATCATTCAGCTATGAATGGGCTCCTACTTCAATAATTGACTCTGTGAGTTCAAATGAAATTCAAATTAGCCCTCTATCGAGTCAATATGTTTATGTAACTGCCTCATCATCTAATGGTTGTATAGTAAATGACTCTATTTTCATTAATGTTTCATCGATCGATTCATCATCCGTTGTAGCGAGTGCTTCGCAATATATAGTAACGGCTGGAAGTACAGTTACATTGTATGGATCTCCTACTGGGTTGGATTCATATTCATGGAGTCCAACTACGGGTGTTTCCGATCCATCAATGCAACAAACAAATGCGTTAGTGAATGAAACAACCATATACACATTAACGGTTTCAGATGGAGTATGTACCCGTTCTGATACTACAGAAGTAAAAGTATATGAAGTCGTCTGTGGCGATCCTTATGTGTTTATTCCAAATGCGTTTTCCCCAAATGGAGACACAGAAAATGATGTCCTTTATGTTCGTGGAATTTGGATTGAAAAAATGATCTTCCGTATATTTGACCGCTGGGGAGAAATGGTTTTTGAATCAATAGATCCCTCTATTGGTTGGGATGGAACATTCAGGGGGAGAAAATTAGATTCTGATGTTTATGACTTTTACCTTGATGTAACTTGCATTGGAGGTTTGAAGTCAATTGTAAAAGGAAACGTAACGTTAATGAAATGATAAAATGAAAAAAATAGTAAACGTAAAATCGGAGAAATTTCTAGAAAATTATTTGAATAACCCAAGTCCTACTGGCTTTGAGTCCGGCGGTCAAAAATTATGGTTAGATTACATTAAGCCATTCATTCAGGACTATTTTGTCGATAATTACGGATCAGTGGCCGGGATCATTAATCCAGGAAAAGAATACCGAGTGGTTATTGAAGCACATGCGGATGAGATATCTTGGTTTGTTCATTACATAACGAAGGACGGATTCATATATTTAAAAAGAAATGGGGGATCCGATCACATGATAGCCCCGTCTAAAAGAGTACTGATACATACTGAAAAGGGTCCTGTAAAGGCAGTTTTTGGTTGGCCCGCTATTCATATGAGACATACCAAAGAAGAAACCCCTAGTATGAAAAATATATTTTTGGATTGTGGTTGTTCTTCAAAAGAAGAGGTAGAAAAATTGGGCGTGCACGTTGGTTGTGTTGCAACATTCGAGGATGAGTTTTTGATACTGAATAAAAATAAATATGTTGGACGCGCCCTTGATAATCGTGTTGGCGGGTTTATGATTGCTGAAGTAGCTAGGCTTCTTATAGAAAATAAAGTAGAGTTGCCGTTTTCTTTGTATGTTGTAAACGCCGTTCAAGAGGAGATAGGGTTACGTGGTGCTGAAATGATAGCACAACGTATAAAGCCACATGTGGCATTGATTACTGATGTTTGCCATGATACGGCTACACCGATGGTGGATAAAATAGAAAATGGGGATCAACAATCTGGTAAAGGGCCAGTTCTAACCTATGGCCCCGCTGTTCAAAATAATTTCTTAAAACAAATAATCAAAGTAGCTGAGAAAAACAAAATACCTTTTCAACGTGCTGCTGTTTCTCGCTCAACAGGAACCGATACAGATGCTTTTGCATATTCAAATGAAGGCGTACCTAGCGCTTTAATTTCATTACCATTGCGTTACATGCATACCACTGTCGAGATGGTACAGAAGGAGGACGTTGAAAATTGCATTCGGTTAATTTTTGAAACCTTAAAATCAATTAAGTCAGGACAAGATTTCAGGTATTTGAGGTAGTTTTTGGTAAATGCAGAGTTTTTTAAAAGTTTCGTGTTTAGAACATTAGATTTAAAAAATTGTTATTGTCAATGCATTTATTAAATTAGTAAAAATTCTATGCAATGAAAGATTACCAGCCCGGAGTTAAACTTAGTCAAATCACTGTTCCAAATGACCTTCGTACGAAGTTCACAACTAATGATTTACCTGAAATATCCGACGAAGTAAGGCAATATATCATTGACGTAATTTCTGAAATTGGAAATAGCCATTTTGGAGCAAGCTTAGGTGTCGTAGAGTTAACCGTTGCATTGCATTTTGTTTTTAATACTCCTGAAGATCAATTAGTTTGGGATGTTGGACACCAAGCCTACGGGCACAAAATTCTCACTGGAAGAAGAGATGCTTTTCATACGAATAGACTAAAAGGAGGAATTTCTGGTTTCCCTAAACGTTCTGAAAGTGAGTACGATACTTTTGGTGTTGGGCATTCATCAACGTCTATTTCAGCAGCTTTAGGTATGGCAGTTGCGAACCGATACAAAAATGAAAAGCACAAACACCATATTGCTGTAATTGGTGATGGGGCTATGACTGCAGGTTTAGCTTTTGAAGGGATGAACCATGCCGGATTTGAAAAAGATGCGAATTTATTGGTTGTTCTCAATGACAATTGTATGTCGATAGATCCAAATGTTGGAGCGTTGAAAGAGTACCTAACAGATATAACAACTTCACACACTTATAATAAAGTAAAAGATGAGATATGGAATCTTTTAGGTAAAGTCTCAAAATTTGGTCCGGATGCCCAAAAAATTGTATCTAAAGTAACCCATGCTTTAAAAGGTTCGATAGTCAAACAAAGTAATTTATTTGAATCGCTGAACTTTAGATATTTTGGACCGGTTGATGGTCATGATGTTGTTGCTTTAGCCAAGATTTTAGAAGACCTAAAAGATATTCCGGGCCCGAAAATTCTCCATTGCTTGACTAAAAAAGGGGGTGGATATAAGTATTCTGAAGAAGGAGACCCTACAAAATGGCATGCGCCGGGAGTTTTCAATAAAGAAACTGGAGAAATAGTCAAAGTGATACCTAAATCGCCAGAGCCACCTAAGTACCAAGACGTTTTTGGATATACCATTGTTGAATTGGCAGAGCAGAATGAGAAAATCATGGGAATTACCCCCGCTATGCCCTCAGGTTGTTCGTTGAATATTATGATGAAAGCTATGCCTGATCGTGCGTTTGATGTTGGTATAGCGGAACAACATGCCGTAACATTCAGTGCCGGTCTTGCAACTCAAGGTCTAACACCCTTTTGTAATATTTATTCGACTTTCATGCAACGTGCGTATGATCAAGTGCTGCATGATGTGGCGTTACAAAATCTTAATGTCGTTTTTTGTCTTGATAGAGGAGGTTTAGTTGGAGCTGATGGAGCAACGCATCATGGTGCCTATGATTTAGCATATATGCGAATGATTCCTAACATGATAGTTTCGGCTCCAATGAATGAAGAAGAGCTTAGAAATCTCATGTATACTGCCCAACTTCCAAATAAAGGACCATTTTCAATTCGTTATCCACGAGGAAATGGAGTTATGGTTGAATGGAAAAAGCCTATGCGCGAGATCAAGATTGGTACAGGGAGAAAAGTCACGAATGGAAATGATATCGCCATATTAACGATTGGTCACCCTGGAAATTTTGCACAGGAAGCTCTTACAGAATTAGCTGAATATGGCGTATCTGTTGCCCACTATGACATGCGTTTTGTGAAACCAATTGATGAAACAATGCTTCATGAAGTATTCACAAAGTTTAAGAAAGTAATAACTGTTGAGGATGGATGTTTAATGGGCGGTTTCGGTACAGCCGTGCTGGAATTCATGGTCGATCAGAAATACAATGCAGAAGTTGTTCGTTTGGGAATCCCCGACGAATACATTCATCACGGTACGCAAGAAGAACTTTGGAAAGATTGTGGATTTAACTCACGAGCAATTGTGGAAACAGCCTCTAAAATGCTTCAGATTAAAAAGACAATAAAGTTGGTTGAAAGTAAAGTTGGTTAAACAAGAACTTTCTAAAGATTTATTCCGTTATAAAGGAAATTCAGCATAACTTTACGACATGAAATCAAAACGGGCATCCGAAACATTATCGATATCTACAAAAGTAGTTCTACCAAATGATACAAACACCCAAGGGAATTTATTTGGTGGTCAATTACTGGCTTGGATGGATGTAATAGCGAGTGTTTCTGCCCACAGACATTCAAAGCGTGTCGTTGTCACGGCATCTGTGAATCACGTTTCTTTTCAGCGCCCAATCAAACATGCTTCCATTGTTACCTTAGAAGCAAAAGTTTCACGTGCATTTTCTTCCTCAATGGAAATTTTTGTAGATGTTTTTGTGGAAGACCAAGTAACAGGCGAACGTGAAAAATGCAACGAAGCCATTTACACTTTTGTTGCGGTAGATCAAAATGGAGGCCCTATCCAAGTACCGGAATTAATCCCAGAAACTGATGAGGAGAAAAGTCGTTACGAAGGAGCTCTGCGCAGAAAACAATTAAGTTTAATTCTCGCCGGAAAAATGAAAGCGTCGGAAGCAACCGAATTGAAAAAGTTATTTTTGGAGGGGGAATGATTCTACCACGCCCTTATCCATTTCAATTTAGAGATTCTCGCATTGGTATAAGGAAAAACAACTTTGCGAAAAATGGGGTATAGTATTCGCGTGAAGAACTGAGCCGTTTTGTAAATCTTCCCTATTTGCCAAGTAACTGAAATATGCTGAACTCCATTCGTTGTTAGAACAATATAATTTTTGGAATAGTACGTCGGTAAAACATCTAGCACTCCATCCGGTCCTGGAAATTCATGTAAGACTCTGCTGTGCGATAAATCACTGGATTTTTTTTCAAAATGCTTTCGGAGTTTTTTCCATTTTTTTTGTTTAATACACCTGCAAACGCTACAATTCTTTGAACAGGTTTTACTAAAAAATAAGTCAGTATTGAAGTCATCTTTTTGCATATGAATGGTCGTATAATTCGAATATATTCCACCAAGTGGCAATTCAAGTCGATTTAAGGAATCTGGAGCAAATTGGCCTTTCTCGCGGTGATAGAAAAAATGTTGGGAAAGAGGCTCTGTATAGGGATTGTAATGAACGAGAACTTCATAATCTTGGATAGGAAGAGTGGGAACAAGATAAGATGATTTAACATGTTTTAATTGATTATTTCGATCATTCAGAAAAATGGGGAAGGTATAGGATTCCTTTGGCTCTAAATTCACGATGCTGGGGTAACCACGATATAGTGAAGTATCCATTTCCAATTCGATGGGATCCACATAAACCTGCTCATAGTAGTCACCTGAAGAAGGAAAGATTCCAGAACCAGAACTAGTAACTTTATACCATTGTAATTGAATAATGCGCTTTCCTCGATTTTGGGAAGATGGAATTACGATAGCATGTCCTATAGAATCAAGATTGGTAAAAACCACATTCCATTGGATGATATTTTTGGTATTTGCAGCAGTTGTAACCGGTTTTAGCTCTATGGAAAGATAAATGGGACGAAGGTTAGCGAATGAATTTTCTACAATAAAAGTAGCGAATAAGAACACTAAAATTGTTTTTTTCATAGTTTCTTAATCTCTGAACATTTTTGGATAGCGAGGAGCATTTTCTACAAGTTTATTCCATTCTTTCCACGTGTAATAGCGATTTTCAAATTCAAGTTGGCCATCGCTGTAAACAATTAATTGTGCATTTTGGCCATTTTCCGAATAGGAAATTCGAGCATAACATTCCTTCATTTCTGTAATTGCAAGTGATGGCTCGTTTCTTTGAGGGAAACCAATTTCAATACCCCGATATCTTTGATTTCCTTCTAATTTCTGATAAAAAAAGGAAGCATGTTCACCTAAATATTTCTGTATTAAATAATACGTCAAATAATCTTTCAATTTAATTTCCCCCTGATATATACCATTTTCTAATTTTAATTCATCCAACTTCCAATTCAAACTATCCATGATGTGCAATAACGATTTAACACGAGCATTTGATGTGTCTCGTCTTTCTAATCCAATGTAATATACTTGTGGCAATTGAAAAATCAATTCGGGGGTTTCTACCTTTTCTAATTCGAAAGTTTGATCTTCTTTTTCGAGCGCTTTTTGAGCCATCCCAATCCAATAAGCAATGGAATCTCGCTTTAGTAGCATTTCCTCCCACGATTTAAAAGATGTAGATTGAGGAATTTGAGCATTCGCATTAAGCCTAAATTCCTTTTGCTCCTTAGAGCTGAATTTATCCCATGAGATTAGTTCGTTTTTATTATCCGTGCAACCGAACTTGTATTTTTTTGCGTAGATAATTGTTCCATTGGAATTTTGAATTCTCCACTCGCCATTCCGAATTCCTTTATCATAATATCCCGTGGTAAGAAATCTATTAATGGTATCTATTTCAACTAATTTTCCATGTAAGCGATTGTCTAAATATTCTTTTTTAGAAGATAAAATCCCGGTTGAACTGTAGTTCTCATCAATTTTTAGATTATTGTTAATTTCTACTTTAAGTTTTATTCCTCCGGAATTGTAATATTGAATCGCTAGTTGATAAACCTCCTTTGGACGATTAGTTGAAGTATGTTCTGAAAGTAAAATCCCCGAAGAATTCCATTTTTTATACTGATCGTATCGCGTGGTTTCCTTCCAGTATCCATGTCGGTATTGTTCCATTTGGCCATTTTGAAAATAGCTCACAAAATTGGTGTCTGCATTTGGTAAATTATTCAGAATTGATTTGAGTTGGAGGTTGTCGTAATAGAGTTTCTCGAAAAGCAAATAGTTTTGGTTATTCCAATTGCTTTGGGTTCCATTCGAATAAATGGCATTCCTCAAAGTTTTCCCATTCTCATTCCATTTAGTAAGAATTCGTCGATTTTCTTTGTCGATATATTTTTCCTCAAGTTTAATTCCGGCATCATTCCATGTTGTTTCCTGAATTGGAGCAAATGGATTAATAGCATTTTCATCGTGAATAGATAATTGAATCAAACGACCCTTGTCATTGTAAACTTCCCAATTTCCGGCCTTTAGATTATGACGATACGTTCCTTTTTCATGTACTTGTCCATTGTAATGATAGCTGATCCATGCACTATTTAGGTTTCCCTCTTTGTAAGTACCCATAGATTTTAATTTACCATTGGAATGAAATTCACGAATTGCCCCATCTAATAAATGAATAGCATCTTGACGATAAAAAGAAAGTGTGTTATAATTCTCTTCTCGAATGAGATTTCCTTTTTCATCAAATTCTTCGTGTTTACCGTAGGGAATAATTAAACCGGTATAGCCGAAAGCATCCACAGTATGAGGTGGATGTTCTTTCAAATGAAACGAATCAATTTCAGATAATTTAATAAAGGCATATTCTTTTCGAAAGCGCAAAGGCCCATTGTGATGGTATTCAGTTATAATACTCCTTCTCCGTTTATCCTTGTCTATATAAAATCGCCAATGATTCACCAATATTTCTTTTTCATTCCATTCTTCTAAGGTTCCAAGTTCATTTCCAAGAATTGGGTTATGATTCATTTTGGTTCGCACGCGCTTTTGCTCTGATTGATATTGATTGAAAAAATTTAGTTCTTCTTCCACCAAAAGTCCCTTTTTGAAAACTCGCTTTTCGTATATTTTTCCATTTTCACTTATTTCACAAACCCCATCTCTTGGTGTGCGCATGTCATCTTGGTAAAAGGTAGAGAATAAATAATGGCCGCCTTTTTTGTTGTAATAATTGAAATTACAGTTCTGACTAAAAGATACCAATGGTAACAGCAAAAAAATCAAAATGACACTATTTTTCACAAATTGAATATACAGCTTAAATCATAAATCGTTCACATAAAATACGAAAAAAATAATTTATTTGCAACTTGAATTGATTTTATTTTAATCGTAAATTAGATTATAATTTAATCTATGTTAGTTAAAACATTTTCAAGTTCGCTCTTCGGAATTAATGCTACCACCATCACAATTGAGGTAAATCTTGGTATTGGAGTTAATTTCTATTTGGTGGGTTTGCCCGATAGTGCAGTTAAAGAAAGTCAACAGCGAATTCGGGCAGCTTTTCAAAATAATGGCTTGAAATTTCCAGGAAGAGAAATCACAGTCAATATGGCTCCGGCGGATATCCGAAAAGAGGGTTCTGTATTTGATTTACCCATTGCCATTGGGATATTAGCAGTGAGTGAGCAGCTGCCAGTTGATAATTTATGCGAATTTCAATTGATTGGCGAGTTATCCTTAGATGGCAAAATACAACCAACTAAAGGAATTCTTCCGATGGCTCTTCAAGCAAAAAAAGAAGGATTTAAAGGAATTATTATTCCAAAAGAAAATGCCGCTGAAGCATCTGTAGTTGAAGGAATTGAGGTTTATGGAGTGTCAACTTTGGATGAGGTAATTGTCTTTTTCAAAGATTCATCTTCGCTTTCACCAACAATTCCTGACCAAACCAAGAATTTTAAGCAATTATCAACCTTTTTTGATGTCGATTTTAAGGATGTGAAGGGACAAATGCAAGTGAAAAGGGCCTTTGAAATTGCTGCTTCTGGGGGGCACAATATTATTTTGATAGGTCCTCCAGGTGCAGGTAAATCAATGTTAGCCAAACGTTTATCTACCATTTTACCACCGATGAATTTAGATGAAGCACTCGAAACAACCAAAATTCATAGCGTTGCCGGAAAAGTAAAAAATGAGTTTGGATTAGTAACCCAACGACCTTTTCGAAAACCCCATCATACAATTTCAGAAAATGGTTTAGTCGGTGGGGGAAGTTATCCTCAACCTGGTGAAATTTCCTTGGCACATAATGGTGTTTTATTTTTGGATGAACTCCCTGAATATAAGCGATCCGTTTTGGAAGTTATGCGCCAACCGTTGGAAGATCGAACAGTTACAATTGCCAGAGCACGATTTTCTGTGGAGTATCCAGCGGGATTTATGTTGGTGGCAGCCATGAATCCTTGTCCGTGTGGTTATTACAATCATCCGGATAAAGAATGTGTTTGCGGGCCTGGGGTTGTTCAGCGCTATTTGAATAAAATTTCTGGTCCTTTGATGGATCGAATTGATTTACACGTGGAGGTTACACCCGTTTCATACGATGAATTAGCCACTACAATTCCGGCAGAAGGAAGCGAATCTATTCGAAAGCGAGTGGAAAAAGCACGTGAAGTTCAAGAAATTCGATATCACAAAAACGAAGGTGTTTATTGCAACGCACAAATGATCAGGTCTGATTTTGAAAAGCATTGCGCTATTGATGAATCTGCAAAATTGTTAGTGAAAAACGCCATGGTTAAAATGGGACTTTCCGCACGAGCTTACGATCGTATTTTAAAAGTAGCGCGAACAATTGCAGATTTAGATGCATCGGTCGATATTAAAACGAACCATGTGGCAGAAGCAATTCAATACAGAAGTTTGGATAAAGGAAATTGGGGTGCCTTCAAGTGACTGTTCTTTGCTGAGTTGGAATTTGTAATTATTTTAGGTGAATAGTACAAAAAATGAAGGGCTCACTTTAAACAATTTCAAAATCCCTATCTTTGCAATATGTCATCAATACGTCAACACAAGATTGAATCTGCAATTCGTAATGAATTAGCGTCATACCTTCAACGCAATACGAGTGAAATTTGTTTGGGTAGTATGGTTACCGTTACGGTGATTCGCGTGACATCAGATTTATCATTGGCGCGTTGCTATTTAAGTTTTTTTGCTGGCCCTGATAAAAATGTAGTGTTAGATAATATAAACCTGCACAAGGGAAAAATCAGAATGGAAATTTCCAAGCGGCTTCGAAATATGAGAAAAATCCCAGAATTATTATTTTTCATAGATGATTCATTGGATTATGCCGAAGAAATAAATAATTTATTAAAAAAATAATTGGCTACAAACGTTCCGTTTTTTATTGCAAAACGCTATTTGTTTTCTTGGAAAAAAAGGAATGCAATTAATTTAATTACTGCCATTTCTATTATTGGAATTGCTGTTACCACGGCATCGTTGGTTATTTTGATTTCTGCCTTCAACGGTATCGAACAAATGATCGATCGTATGTACTCAGAATTTGATACAGATTTATCGATTCAAGCTGCTGAATCTAAAACTTTTAATGCTTCTCAGATAGACATTAAAAAAATTAAAAAGGTGGAGGGAGTTCAATCAATTTCACGAACAGTAGATGAATTGGTTATCATTAAAAACGCCGAAAAATGGGTGAATGCCCGCTTGATCGGAGTTGATTCTTCATTCCTCGGAATGGCAAAAATGAATAAACATTTATTAAATAACGAACAAATCCAAGATTACAACAGTTTTGTAATTCCCGGAGCAGGATTACAAGAAAAACTACAAATAGGGATTGATTCAGAAAACAAATACGATCCAATCGTTATTTACGCTCCAAAAAGGAAAATATCTATCAAACCTGGTCAAAATCCCTTTTTTTTGGAAACAGCCGAGGTTACTGCCATTATGAACTATAATCGGGAGGTGAATACTGATGTAATTTTAAGTTCATTTAATTTTGCTTCCGAACTGCTCCAATATGAAAACGAATACAGCTCCATTTGGATTGATTTAAAGGATAATATTGATGTTGAGAAGACAAAGGAAAGCATAAAACAATTAGTTGGTAATGCCTTCAAGGTTAAAACAAGGATTGAAAAAAATGAACTGATTTATAAAACAAGTCAATCGGAGAAAATCATTGTCATTTGTATTTTGATATTTATTTTTATTCTTTCAGCTTTTAATTTAATTGCCTCCCTTACCATGCTTTTTGTTGAAAAAAAGAAACATATAAATTCTCTATTGAGTATGGGATTAACTAAGCAAAATATTTTTTCAATCTTTTTTATAGAAGGTATTTTGATTTCTGGTATCGGGTTATTTTTAGGATTAGTTTTTGGATACCTTGTGTGTTTTGCACAATTATTCGGCAATTTGATAGTTTTGCCTGGTACAACCGAATCATTTCCGATAAACCCCACTCTTTTTGATGGTATTTTTATTTTATTTTTGGTAGTATCTCTAACCATTCTTTTTTCTTACTCTACTGTTCATTTTTTGATAAGGAACAATTTTATAACACAATTTTTAGTCTCCAAAAGAGATTAAAAATCTTTTCGATTATCCTTTTAAAAATTATTAAAAGAGCCCTCTGTTTATTATATATTTTACTTAAAATAATCTTTTACTTAAAAAATAAATAGCTATCTTTGCACTCGAATTAAAATTGATAAAAAGTAAGAAAAATGTCTCAAATTACCGGAAAAATCTCTCAAGTAATTGGTCCTGTTGTGGATGTAATTTATGAAAAAGGAAGTGCTCTTCCTAACATTTACGACGCATTAGAAGTTCGTAAAAGTGATGGTGGCCGCGTAGTACTTGAGGTTCAATCACACGTTGGTGAAAATTCAGTTCGTGCAATCGCAATGGACTCTACAGATGGATTTACTAGAGGTATGGAAGCTCATTCTACTGGTAGCGCTATCAAAATGCCAACTGGAGACTCAATAAAAGGAAGACTCTTCAATGTGGTTGGAGAAGCAATCGATGGAATTCAAGCAATTGATAATTCAAATGGTTTGCCTATTCACCGTGAAGCGCCAAAATTTGATCAATTATCCACCGCTACCGAAGTTCTTTTTACAGGAATTAAAGTAATCGACTTAATTGAGCCCTATGCTAAAGGAGGTAAAATTGGTTTGTTTGGTGGTGCAGGTGTAGGTAAAACAGTACTTATTCAAGAGCTGATTAACAATATTGCAAAAGGTCACGGTGGCTTATCGGTTTTTGCAGGTGTTGGTGAAAGAACGCGTGAAGGAAATGACTTACTTCGTGAGATGCTAGAGTCTGGAATTATCAAATACGGTAAAGATTTCATGCACTCAATGGAAGAAGGTGGTTGGGACCTTTCTAAAATAGATTTAGAAGAAATGAAAGAATCCAAAGCAACTTTCGTATTTGGTCAGATGAATGAGCCTCCAGGAGCTCGTGCTCGTGTTGCGCTGTCTGGATTAACAGTTGCTGAATATTTCCGCGATGGTTCAGGGGATGGTCAAGGTAAAGACATTCTTTTCTTCGTTGATAATATTTTCCGATTTACCCAAGCAGGTTCAGAAGTATCGGCACTTCTTGGACGTATGCCTTCAGCGGTAGGTTACCAACCAACATTGGCCTCTGAAATGGGGGCAATGCAAGAGCGTATTACCTCAACAAAAAATGGTTCAATTACATCTGTACAAGCAGTTTATGTTCCTGCGGATGACCTAACTGACCCGGCTCCGGCAAATACATTTGCTCACTTAGATGCAACAACGGTACTTTCTAGAAAAATTGCTGAGCTAGGAATTTATCCTGCTGTCGATCCACTTGATTCAACCTCCCGAATCTTAACCCCTGAAATCGTTGGTGAAGAACATTACAACTGTGCTCAACGAGTTAAGAATACATTACAACGATACAAAGAACTACAAGATATTATTGCGATTCTTGGTATGGATGAATTATCTGAAGAAGATAAATTGGTTGTTCACAGAGCACGTCGTGTTCAACGTTTCTTATCTCAGCCATTCCACGTAGCAGAACAGTTTACAGGAATTCCAGGGGTACTTGTGGATATCAAGGATACAATCAAAGCGTTTAACGCAATTTTAGATGGTGAATACGATAAATATCCTGAAGCTGCATTCAACCTTAAAGGGGGAATTGAAGATGTAATTGAAGCAGGTGAGAAAATGTTAATGGAAGCGTAAGATGTTAAATATTGATGTGTTAACTCCCGAATCGAACATCTTTAGTGGATCAGTGCTGTCAATTTCTTTACCGGGTTTGGATGGGGTATTCCAAGTTTTACCAAATCATACCCCAATCATTTCGGCTCTGAAGCAAGGAACAATAAGGGTAGAATTAACCAATGAATTTGACCCTGAGCAATTTAAAAGCAAATTAATTTCAACTACTGGTGATTCTAAGAAAATTGAAATTTCAATTAATGGTGGGGTTGCGGAATTAACAAATAATAAAATGATTGTTCTAGCTGAATAATTTAGATCCTTATAAAATTAAAAAAGGGGAATTTTAGTTCCCCTTTTTTTATGCTTTTACGCGAGAAAGTTTGGTTTACTTCTCTAATTTTAGAAATTCTTCAAATGAAATAAGCACTGGTACTTGAACAGTTTTGTTTTTAGTCAACTCCTTCTCAAATGCTTTTAGAGAACCTGCTTTGATTTTTTCAAATGTAGCTTTAGCATTATCAAAATCCTTTTTCAATGAAGCGATATTTTCTAATTGAGTAGATGAAGGAGCTCCGTAATAAGATGCAATTGTTCCGTATATATCGTTCAATTTTTCTTTCAATTGCGGTTCGGCAGCCCCCACATAATTATCACCTGTTGTGACTACCACTTTGTTACGTAGAGCGTCTAGCTCCTCTCCAAGTTTTGCAACAGTTTTATTTGGTGCGCTATTTTTCTTTTGAAACTCTTCCGCCTTTTCGTCCCAAAGATCAATTTGATAAACAAAATAGGCTAAATCCTGAATCAGATCAAATAGTTCTTTCGTGACCTTTTGTTGTTCAGTTCTTTCGACTATGGTAAATGATGAGGTTTGATCATATTGAACCTCAATTTCTTTCTCAAAAACTTCGTTTCCTTTCGTTATTTTCACTTTGTATTTACCTGCCTTGACTGTTGGTGCACCTGCAAAAGACCATCCTTTTCCTTTGGCAACTTTTGGTGCCAATCCATTGAATCCCCATGAAATTGTGTTAATTCCTTTTTGTTTACCTGCTTCCAATTTCGCAACTAAATTTCCATTCATCTCCACAATTTCTGCAGTCATTTTCCCAAACGTATGACGCCTAGGAAGAAAGTAAGAAATTTGAGCATTTGAACTTGGATTATCACCCACAAACTGATTTTCAGAAGCCGTCCCACCAAAATTGCTTTTCTCACTAATTGTGAAAGGTTTAGTATCGAAAAAAGTAAGATTGGATTTTAGCAAGCCTTCATTAATGTTCCTTAATGGAGTGATATCATCTATGATAATAATTCCACGACCATGTGTTGCAGCTACTAGTGCATTTTTCTCAGGATGTAACTCCAAATAATGAACAGCAACTCGCGGGAAGTTATTGGTAAATGGCGACCAATTTTTTCCACCGTTCAAGGTAATGTATAACCCATTTTCAGCTCCAATGAATAGTAAATTCGGATTTTTATAATCTTCTTGTATATTTCGCACAAAAGAAGTGATTTCGGGTGTTGTTATCGAAACCCATGTTTGACCAAAATCTATTGTTTTATAAACATACGGTTTATAATCATTGGTGGTATGTCCCTCAAAAACAGCATAGGCAATTTCTTTTCCGTGTACACTTGACTCAATGTGGTAACACCACGTATTCAAAGGTAAACCAGGAAAATTCTTCGTTACATTTGTCCATGTTTTACCACCATCTTTTGTCAATTGAACATTCCCGTCATCCGTTCCTGCCCAAACTACTTGATCGGTTAATGGAGACTCAGCAATTGTAAAAATGGTACAATGATTTTCAGCTCCTGAGTTATCAGCTGATAATCCACCGGAAGCTTCTTGGTTTTGTTTTGTTTTATCATTTGTAGTCAAATCACCGGATATTTTTTTCCAGCTATCCCCTCGATCGTTTGATATATGAACAAACTGACTTCCTACATACAATCTATCCGGATTGTGCTTGCTTGTAGTAATCGGCGCATTCCAGTTAAATCGAAACTTAGGATCTCCTTCAACCGGATAGGGTTTGATGACTTTCAGTTGTTGTTTTTTAACGTCAAAACGCCAGATATTTTCAGCACCTTGCATTTCTGAATAGACGATATGAGGCTCTGTTGGATGAGGATATACACGAAATCCATCTCCTTGACCAACTAATTCCCAATCTCGCGCTTCGATTCCACCTGGACTTGCAGAGGGGCCAAACCAAGAATTATTGTCTTGCAATCCACCGAACACGAAATAAGGTTCACGATTATCTACGCTCACATGGTAAAATTGACTCAACGGCAAATCTTCAATCATTTCCATGCTAGAACCACCATCAAGTGAACGATACAAACCACCATCTGTGGCTACAAACATTTTACTTGAGTTGTTTGGATCAAATTCCATGTCATGGATGTCTGAGTGCATCGAGCCTAAATTTTTAAAGGTTTTTCCACCATCACGACTAATCGAGCCACTCAAACCTGCTTTAACGATTATATCTGGGTTTTTAGGGTCTACCGAAATTTTAGAAAAATAAAATGGGCGAACGGTCAAACCAAAATCACCATTTAGAAATTTCCAATTTTGTCCGCCATCATCCGAACGATACAACCCTTTTTCTTCTTTTTTCTCTGCTTCTAAAACAGCATAAACAATTGATGGATTTGAAGGAGCAACAGTCACAGCAATTCTTCCTAATTTTCCTTTAGGAAAACCATTCTGCAATTTATTCCACGTTTTTCCTCCATCCGTACTTTTATATAATGCACTGTTCAAACCTCCTGAACTAAACGAATAAGCTGTTCTTCTAAATTCCCAGAATGCAGCGTAAAGTACGTTTGGATTTGATGGATCCATAACCAATTCAGAACAGCCTGTTGTGTTATTTACAAATAAAATTTTATTCCATGTTTTTCCGCCATCTTCTGTTTTATAGACACCTCGATCATCACTGTTTCCCCAAAGTGCACCCAAAGCCGCGACATAAATTACATTTGGATTTATTGGATGAATTTGAATAGACGCGATACGATCTGTTTTATCCAATCCTAATTTTGTCCAGTTTTTTCCACCGTCGGTTGTTTTATAAATTCCATCTCCGTATGAAACACTATTTCTAGTCCATGTTTCTCCTGTTCCAACCCAATACGTATTGTCCGGATCAGTTGGATCAATAGCAACCGCACCAATTGATTGGCAATAATTATCAAAGATTGAAGTAAATCGGACACCACCATCTTGAGATTTCCAAACACCTCCACCTGCAGATCCAATTAAAACGACATTGCTGTTTTTCGGATGTAATTCAATATCTGAAACGCGGCCACTCATTAATGCTGGACCAATATGACGCGCTTTTAAATCACCAAAATACTCGCCTGCGTTCAATACAGATTCCTGTGCCCAAGAGGACAACGACAGACTCAAAAAGAGAATGCCAATTGAAATTTTTCTCATATTTTATTTTTTAGGAAAAGCAAACATGCTATCTTCAACTGTTGGATTCACCTCAATTTTTTCAAATTGAATAGTTTGTGATTCACCGTCTTTCAAGCCAGATGCATTATAAAAAGGAAAAAACACTCCATTTACTTCTTGATAGTCACTAAATTTAGTTTGAGAGATTTTTCCTTTCATTTCGCCAGAGCTAATTTCTGTTTCAACAAGTAAGGGAACATTACTTTCTTTATCTATATAGTAATATTCTACATTAGGCACTTCTTTTCCTTCCACTAACATTGATTTCTTTTCAAGTTTAATCTTATGACAATCTGTTCCCTCAATTTTTTCACTTCCTATTAATGATGCCGTATATCCCAAATCTTTGTATTTCACTAAACCATTTGGAAATTCATTTGCCATACGACGAGCATTTTCTGAATCATCAGCTGGTGATTCTTCTGGCTCCATAGTCATGAAGTTAGTTGTCCAACTTTTTTTACCATCAAATGCGGCCATGGTCATCGTATTACCCATAAATGTAACTTTCGTAAAGGATCTACCATCTCTCATACTAACCACTTCAACGGGAATCGTCATTCCACCTTGATCAACATTTGCAGTCATGCGCATTCCATTAATAGCATCCCATTTCTTTCCACCGATAGTTTCGTAATAAGAAGAGATGATTTCATCTACATTTTGAGAAAATGATAAACAATTCATTCCTATTAGGAATAAACATAACAATGTCGTTTTTAAAGAGATTTTTATACCTAAATAATTTAATTAATGACTAAGTTACGTATTTATTTGTTACCTCAGTTGTCAAAAATTGCTAAGACTAAATCGACCTCAATTGGATATTAAGTTAACCAAATTAGATAGCTGAATAATTTAGTTCAATACAAAAATAAATACTGTACTTATTTTTCCAACTTCTCTATTTGCTCCTTTAATCGGAGTACTTTTTTAGTGGAAGCAAATAAGTGCCATGTTTTTTGTCATACCAAATTGCGCTTTCCCAATCTGTTTCGCCAATTTTAGCTTTTGCTTTCATTCTACCCCAGCTTTCTTCCTGCCACTTAGAATGTTGACGAATTTCAGATGCTAATTCAACCGGTAAAGAAACAAAATACCAACTACTTTGACCAGAATATTGCCAAACGATTGCTGAGAATTCGTAACTGACTTTTAGTAAATCCAAGAAATCAGATGGTTTATTTTACTTCAAAAATGAAATTAGGAAATAAATTAAAGCTGCAAGTACACCACTTACTGGAATAGTAAGAATCCAAGCCCATAAAAGGTTAATTGTAACACCCCAGCGTACCGCACTTAATCGTTTTGTCGCACCAACTCCAATGATTGAACCCGTAATTGTGTGTGTTGTAGAAACCGGAATTCCGAAATTACTTACTGTAAATAAAGTCAATGCTCCTGCTGTTTCAGCACAAACACC
Source organism: Bacteroidota bacterium (assembly GCA_016868915.1). Lineage (GTDB taxonomy): Bacteria > Bacteroidota > Bacteroidia > Flavobacteriales_D > Crocinitomicaceae > UBA952. The sequence continues at coordinate 22,940 of VGFL01000028.1, forward strand.
TTCTAGTGGTGTAACTTTAGTGATTTTTGTACCCATTGTCTTAACAATTTTCCAACCACCCATAAGTGTTCCAATTCCAATCATTAAATAACAACCAAAGGCAATCCAAAACGGCATGGTCTCTGACTGAACTTTGGTTTTAATTTTATGTCCTTTTAATAATTCTCCTTTTTTAGTGTCAAGTTGAGAATTGAAGATTGATGCAAATTTGTAGTCAGAATTTATTTTTTTTCCAATGAAAATTGGAGCTTTAACTGTAGCATCAAAAAGAGTATCCCCCTTGATATATACTTCAATTTTATGCATGTTTTTTTCAATCACCTTTAATTCAGGAGAATGAGCAATATCACTGTACTTTTTATTTATTTTTTTATTTGCGTAAACTACTTCATTGTTTGATGCATCACAAATATTTTTTCCTTCTTTGTAAAAAACTTTTGTATTGATTTCAGCAACCTCAGGCTTAAACTTTTCTTTTTTACCATCCTTGTTTTCGAACTCAATTTGAACCAATTCTGTAATTTTAAACTCCTGAGGAACTGCTTCCGCGAGTTTTCCCTCTCGTTCTAAGTTTCCGTAAACAAGTAATGCCGCACAAATAATCCCCATTACTTTTTGAGAATCAGCACCGCCGTGACCCAATGAAAACGCAGCAGATGAAAGCAATTGTAATTTTTTATGCATTCCAGCTTCCTTAAGCGCTGAAGGTCTTTTACCGTGAGCTATTTCAAACCAGATGTATACTAAAATAAAAATCGAAATCATACCTATTACTATATACATCATGATTGGTTTTACATCTAAATAATCAATCATATATAACATTGCCTTAATTGTAACAGCCGCTAAAATAGCGATAAAAAGCATTTTTCTCCAAAAGGAACGGCTTATGGTAACTAAAGCAATAATCAAGGCAATAAGGCCACCAATAAAAGGAGCTAAAAATATAAATAAGGCTACTTTTATGATTTCACTGCTAGCGATTACATCAAAACCAGCGTGCGCCACAGCCGCTCCAGCAAAACCGCCTATTAGTGTATGCGATGAAGATGATGGAATTCCAAACCACCAGGTGAGTAAATTCCAGAAGGTTGCAGCTAATAAACCAGCTAAAATAACCCACAAATCAATTGCATTGTTGTCAACAGTTTTAGCAACAGTATTACCAACACTCATATCAAATACCCAAAACGCTAATACGTTGAATGCTGCCGCCCAAATTACAGCCTGAAGCGGAGTTAATACCTTGGTAGAAACCACCGTTGCAATAGAATTTGCTGCGTCGTGAAACCCATTTACTAAGTCAAATAGCAGGGCGATGACAATTACCGTGAGTAAAAGAGTAAACATGATTTTACAGATTGGGTTCTATGCGTATTTTACAATAATTGATTCAATAACATTTCCGGCATCCTCACATTTGTCAGTTATAAGTTCCAATTCCTGGTAAAGTTCTCTTCTTTTTATTAATTCCTTTGCATCAACATCCGAGTCAAATAATTTTTCAATACATGAATCAAAAATTTCGTCTGATTGATTTTCAATGTTGTTTATTTTTATTATAAACTCAACAATTTTATGAGTATTTTTTAAATTCCTAATTTCTGCCACTGCACTTTTAACTGCTAATACCGCCTCCAAAATAGCATTTGCTGATTTTTGAATACCGTCATCTTGAAGTGGGTCTATCCTATAAAAATTGATTTTTTTCCCTGCACCATAAATGTAATCTGCGATATCGTCTAATGCAGATGCCAAACTGTGTATATCTTCACGATCAAATGGGGTAATAAAATTTCTCCCTAATTCGATAAAAATTTGATGACTAATTTCGTCGTTTTTATGTTCAATATCCTCCATCTCTTTGATGAGAATTGCGCGTTTATTGAAATCAGATTCTTGAACTACAAGAATAAACTTACGCGCCAATAATTCAATGTTGTCCGATGCCGTCTCAAATAAAGTATAAAAAACTTTATCTTTTGGTAGAAAGTATTTTAAAAATCCAGTTGCCATAATTTAAATTTTGAGTAAATGTAAAAGCAAGATTTGGAGTGAACTAATATTATTAACATTGTTAACGTAAAGATAACTTTGAAAAATTTATAACTCTTTATTTTACCGGTAATATTTTTTTGTAATAAAGCTTGCCTCGTGCTTGTCATCCCTATTTTGAATGAGAATTACTTCACTTTCCCACTGAGTTTCATCGAAATCCGGAAAAAAAGTATCCGCACCGTATTCTTTGTCTATAAAAGTAATAAACATTTCCTCAATTCGATTTGACGCAAGTGCCATTTTGTAGATTTCACCACCGCCAATTATAAAAACCTTACGTTCAATTTCATTTTTAAAATATTCAAAACATGATTCTAACGAGGAAAATACCTTACAACCGGGAGCCTGAAAATCAGTGTTTCTCGTCAAAACAACATTCAACCGATTTGTTAACGGACGATACTTTTCAGGAATTGAGTCATAGTTTTTACGACCCATAATTACGATATGATTTTGCGTAGTTTCCTTAAAAAATTTCATGTCATTCGGCAAATGCCACATCAAATCATTGTTTTTCCCAATTCCTCTTGCTGAATCAATGGCGACTATAAGTGCTACTTTCATTTTAAACTGCTACTGCTGCTTTAATGTGTGGATGAGGATCGTAATTTACCAGTTCAAAGTCTTCGTATTTGAAGTCGAAAAGATCTTTTACATGTGGATTAATCTTCATTTGTGGAAGAGGCTTGAAATCACGGGTTAGTTGTAATTTTGCTTGCTCAAGATGATTCGAATACAAATGGGCATCTCCTAAGGTATGAATAAAATCACCAGTTTTCAATCCACAAACTTGAGCCATCATCATAGTTAATAATGCGTACGAAGCGATATTAAAAGGAACACCGAGGAAAGTATCAGCGCTGCGCTGGTATAATTGGCAACTTAATTTTCCATCTGCCACATAAAACTGAAAAAAGGCATGACAGGGAGGAAGTGCCATTTTATCAATCTCACCAACATTCCAAGCTGATACAATTATTCTTCTTGAATCAGGATTGTTTTTTAATTGATCTATTACTTGTTTAATTTGATCGATATGACGACCATCGGCGGCGGGCCAACTTCTCCATTGCGAACCATAAACAGGGCCTAAATTTCCATCTTCATCTGCCCATTCATCCCAAATGGAAACGTTATTTTCCTTTAAATAGTGAATATTTGTATTACCTTTTAAAAACCATAAAAGCTCATGAATAATCGATCGCAAGTGTAATTTTTTTGTGGTTAAACAAGGGAATCCTTCACTTAAATCAAAGCGCATTTGATATCCAAAAACAGAGAGTGTTCCCGTTCCTGTTCGGTCTTCTTTTTTTGTTCCATGGTCTAAAATATGCTGAAGAAGGTTATGATATTGTTTCATTCGTCATAGGCTGTTTGATTGAGCAAAATTAGAAGAAAATCATTTGAATTTCTATTCTGTATGGGAGTATTTTATAAAAAGTTATCGACTGAATTTGGTTCTATTTGAAGTGGTAATTATAATAGTGGGTTCTTGAATTTTGGGGGACTAAATATTG
>VGFL01000029.1 GCA_016868915.1 Bacteroidota bacterium
TCAATGCTCCAGAACAAAAACCATTAGAACCAGAAACAAGCATCAAAGCACTATTTCGTTCGGGCTGCCACGGCAATCCGTCTGGACAATTTACATTCATATTACATGCCCCAGAACTTCCAAAAGCCTTCTCTTGAAACTCATCTGCAGTTCTGTAACCGTGGGTTACCGTTGAAATCTCTAAACTTCCATTTGGATTGTCTTTTTTTACAAAATATTCTACAATTACAGTGCTCCCTGGCACTAATTCTACACCCAGTTGCCCGTTATATAAATGTTCTTGCTCAAACTTGCCTAGAATAAAATCTCTGCTCTCATTAAAAACAAATAATTCATTTCCATCAGGAATTTCAGAATTGATGAATGATAAATTGATTGTTAGGGCTTGTTCACACGTTAACTTCAAAAACCAAATACGCCCACCATTTTCCAACTCAAACCATGAACCTGAGTTCAATAAAGTAAGGGAAGTGTAATTGTTAAATCCAAAACGCCAAGGACCTGTTCCTGTATGGTCTGTTAATTCATCTTCAGCCCGAAGAGCGTCTATGTTTGGGACATCAAATGTGCGCTTATCAATATTTTTGAACAACTGCTCATACTTCAAACTTTTCGGCAGACCACCACTTCCTTGCTTTTGTCCATAACCAATAACAGAAACAATGGCAAATAAAATAATTAGACTATATTTCATGCTTTTAATTTTTAACTCTTTTAATACTACACCCTTTTGGCGACGTTGATTTGGTTTTAATTTTTTTATCATTTGAATATGCTTCAATCGCGTTCATTAAATAGGAAATTTCTGATTTTTTATCATCATCAAACGAGTTATCAATTGACCCGGTATAAATTAATTTCATATTGCGATCAAAAAAGAAAACATGCGGGGTTGTTTTTGCTCCAAAAGCATTTGCCAATTCCGAATTGTTATCAATCAGATATGGCATTGAATATCGTTTATCACTTTTACGTTTAATCATATCTGCCATTGACTCCCCATCGCCTCTTTTTGCTTCGTTTGAATTAATTAAAACGGTATTAATATTCGATTGGCTGGCTTTCTCAGCTATTGAATTGTACGTATTTTCCCAACCATTAAAAGACCCATCATTAAACCCCACTACAAACGGACAAGTATTGGATGTGAAAACTACAATCAATCCCTCCCCCTTTAAATCCATCAGGGAAAAATACTCGCTCGAACTAGCTTCCATTCGGTGTTCAAGTAAGGGGGCGCTTTGTCCAACTGATAAGGTAGGAGATTGACAGAAAGAAAAACGGATAAGAATAAAAAATAAAATAGTTAACTGTGATTTCATACGTTATATTTTAAAGACTAATTTACGATTTTATTTTACGAATAAACAATCCTAATTTATAAAAATCAAACATCCACAAGGTAAACAACCCTTTCTTTAAAAAAAAGAGTAACCCATTTTCAGTGAGATTATAAGAACATAAAACAAACCCACATAGGTTTTGTTTTGACAGCCTTTCATAAGCTTGAATCAATCTTATTTCCTTAATTTTTGGAAATTCATCTTTCAAAGAATAGATGTAAATCAAATTTGAAATGGAATTTTCAGTTTTTTTTAAAAACACGGCATTTTTATCAAGTTGTTTATTCAATACCGGATTTTCAATATGCTGAATTTTACTTTTTTGATAATCTAACTGAATTCCAAAAAACGTATCTTCATGACCATAACCGATCAGTTTTTCGCTAAATGGTGTACGAGAAAAAATGGCTCTTCGGATTAAAAAATTATTTGTTTTAAACCCTAAATTTAATTTTTCTCTTAATCCTGAGGGCTTACTTTCTCTATAAATACTATATTTCCATCGCAGCAGTTGAGATCTATTTGGTTTTTTAATTTGGTAAACGCTTCCTCCCACCAATACGTCTGGATTGTTCTTTTCAGTGAAATTTAAATAATCCGTTAAAAAATTATCTGATATTATTTCAGAGTCTCCATCAATAAAAAGAAGAAAATCCCCTCTCGTATAGTTTAAAAATGAATTCCGAATTTTGGAACGGCCACTATTTTCAGAAAGTTGAACATAATTACACAAATTATTGATTGTTTCATTTTTTAATTTCCACTCACCGCTCGAACAATCGTCAATCACTACGATTTCAACCCTGTTATCTAGATTATTAGCTTGATCAACAAGTTTATTTACCAATGAAGTGGCATCGGAATTAAAAATAGGAATACAGACTGAAATCAGTGGTAAATCTGACACATTTATTGGTTTAAGACAGACTCAACCCATTCTCTTCCCCAAGCGTCTTTTTCGTCAGTTGACCAAAGTTCAGGAAAGAAAATTCTTTTTTGAAAACGTGGCGGTAGATATTTTTGCCAATTTGTTCCTCCAGTGGCAATAATATCAGTAGCATCTTTAGCTAAATAACGAACAGCTGATTTGTAATGTGCCAAAGGCCAATTGATATTTACATTGACATCGTGTTGTTTCAAGGCATTAATTACTTTTTGATCTTTTTGATCTTCTTTGGGTAATTTGAGATAAACTTGCCACAAATTTTTATCGGCACATGTTTCTCCTAATCGAATAAATTCACCAATATAGCGCTCCTCAAAATGGGAAAGGGTTAAGGTTTTTTTACCGGTTTTTAGTTCGGTTGCCCCTTCTTTCCAATAAACGTATTGAATTAATTTTTTAATGTCTTTCTCTCCCAACATTTGTTCACGAATATCCTTGTGAACCAAATTAATGAAGTCAGTAGAATGTATTTCAATTAATCGATATTGTGCTGATTGAAATCCACTAGCAGGAAGAAGGGACATTCGAAACTTTAAAAATTGCTTTTGTTCCATCCCATCAACCATTATTTCAAAACTATTAATCAACGCACCAAAATAGCGGTTAATTCTATTTACGCGATCTATAAAAAATGCTTTCTCTATTTTTGCTTGATTACCAATTTGTTCAAACTCCCTAATTGCCAATTTGAAATATAACTCCGTAATTTGGTGATAAATAATAAAAACAACCTCATCCGGATAAGGAGTTTTTGGTTTTTGAATGCTAAGAAGAGTATCAAGTTCAATATAATCCCAATATTTCGTGACATCGGCATGTAAAAGCCCCTCCAAATAAGAGTTTAAATCTTGCCCAAGGGCAGCGTATTTATCGCTTAGTTGTTCAAGTTTTGATTGTATTTCGGGGGTTATTTCCATCTCAAGTCAGTTTTTATCGAAATTAATAAAAAAAGTTAACCGATTAATTGTCATAATTTAATAAAACTAATTTTACTTTTGTATTACATACAAACATGATTCATTATAACACGAAAGTTTGGGCATCCCACATCCTTGCCCTGAGGAAGAGTGATACCATTAGGGTCTTGTGGAAACAACTGCTATTCATCGCATTCCTTTCCATACTAATTAGTTTTTTAGAGCTTCGATTTTTTCCCAATGCTAGAATGTTGAATCATTTGCCTGCTGTGTATTCTATTTTAGGGTTTGTAATATCATTACTCCTTGTTTTTCGTACAAATACAGCTTATGATCGTTGGTGGGAAGGAAGAAAAATTTGGGGGCAATTTTTAAACGACAGTAGGAATTTATCTGTAAAGCTTTCAAGCGTTCAATTATCTCAAGACGAAAAAACTTTTTTCTCACGAATGATACCAAATTTTTCATTTGCAAATAAAGAACATTTAAGAAAGGGGGTGTGTTTAACTTTGCTTGATTTAACCGATAAAGAGAGAGAAGATTTTTCTAAAAAAAATCATATCCCCATGTATATTATGCAGCTTATTACTCTTAGAATTAAAGATATAAAAAACGATTTACGAATTTCTGAAGAAGAATATCTTGCAATTGTATCAAATATTGATTCTTTTATAAATGGACTTGGTGCTTGTGAAAGAATAAAAGGAACGCCAATACCTTATTCGTATAATATATTTATCAAGAAATTCATTTTCCTATATGTTATAACCCTTCCCTTAGCATTCGTGAATCATTTTGGCTACTGGGCTGCTTTTATATCCACATTTGTATTCTTTGCCTTGGTAAGCATGGAGGTATTAGCAGAAGAAATTGAAGACCCATTTGGGGTTGACGATAACGATTTGCCGACAGATGAAATTGCTGAAAAAATTAAAGAAAATTGTAAGGAGATTTTTGAGATTAACTAAAAAGAGGATTATAAATCAAAATATTACTTTATGTATTGTGTAAACAATCTTTCTATCAACATTTCCATCTCTTTTCTATATTCCTCATAAACCTCACCCGTTGCCGGTCCACTAAAACCAGTATGGACATACTCAATTTTACCATTTCGCCCAACAACAACTGATGTCGGGAAACTCATAATTTCATTCATCATAGGAAATTGTGCCGAGGCAACGTCTTTACTTGAAGTCCCTGCTAAAGTTACTTCATATGGAATCGAAAGTCTTTTTTTGAATGCTTTCAAGCGTTTAATTTGGCTTTTTTCATTCGTTCCTACTTCATAGGCTAATGCTACTATTTCCAATCCTTGATCGTTGTATTTTTTGTATAATTCTTTATAGTAATGAAGTTCATCAATGCAGTTCGGGCACCATGTCCCCATAATTTGATAAATAACCACTTTATTTTTACTCACTTTTCTGTAATCGAAGGATTTGCGTTTCAACGTTTTAATAGCTGAAAAATTAAACTCTTTTTCGTTTTCTACATACGTTAGTTTCGATGGATCACGTAATGTTGCATTTGGATCTTTCACCGCAATCCAATCTGTTTGATAACTTGGCCCACTATAAAATTTTCCATAAATGGAATCATTCACCACTTTTCCCTCAAATAAAAAAGCCCAAGAACCATTGAACGTTGATATGGAAAATTGTCCCACGCTAACTGTCCCAGATAAAAAGCGGTAATCACCTGTTTCCGTTAAAAATGTTCCACTTACACATTGCGCTGATTGTTCAAAAATCCCCACTGTGACATCTGGATTTTCTGAATTTGGACTAAAAATAGCCCTCCATTTACCATGAATATTAGTGGTTTCCGAAACCATTTCGGTTACTGTTTTATCCAGCCATGCATTGATTGGTATTTTAATTTGCGTTTTTTTATTCAAGTTGAGCCAATAGCCGCGAAGTTCTTCTCCGTTCTCGTTAAATTTAAATTTCAGATAGGCATCAAATTCACGAAATCGACCAATGACACTATCTCCATCGTCTTTTAATTGCAAAGAAATCCTCTCTTTCCCATTTACAATCTCAATAACTTGTTTATTTTTCACTTTACTGATCTCCATGGTAAATGGTATGGATAATCGATCATTCATTGCCAATTGCCCCAACCATTTACCCGGGTGGGGAATTGCTATATTCAGGCTACATACTCGTTGAGAAATTAATAAAAAAAGTAAAAGTGTAGCACGCATTCGGTAAAATTCACTCGATTCAAATGTAATTAATATTTCAGGTTTATCCCCCTATGCTTGTTCATTAATAATTATTCGATACGTTCTTTTTGCACTGATTTTTTTACTTTTGTGTTCCAGAAAATTATGTCAGATAACCGATACAACCTCCGTGGCGTTTCTGCCGGCAAAGAAGAAGTTCACCAAGCAATTAAAAATGTAGATAAGGGATTGTTCCCAAAAGCATTTTGTAAAATCGTTCCTGATTACTTAACGGGTGATGATAATTATTGTGTGGTAATGCATGCGGATGGCGCCGGAACAAAATCTTCGTTGGCCTACATGTATTGGAAAAAAACGGGGGATATTTCGGTTTGGAAAGGCATTGCTCAAGATGCGCTCATCATGAATTTGGATGATTTGTTGTGCGTAGGGGCAACCGGACCAATTTTACTTTCTTCAACTATTGGTAGAAACAAGAATCTAATTCCTGGAGACGTAATTTCAGCAATTATTAACGGTACAGAAGAATTACTAACTGATTTACGAAATCATGGAATCGATATTCATTCAACAGGCGGTGAAACTGCTGATGTGGGTGATTTAGTTCGAACAATCATTGTAGATTCTACGGTTGTTTGCCGAATGAAAAAATCAGAGGTAATTTCTAATCACAATATCCAACCGGGCGATGTTATTGTTGGATTGGCTTCTTTCGGGCAAGCAACTTACGAAAGCGAATACAACAGCGGAATGGGCAGTAACGGCCTGACCTCTGCTCGTCACGATGTTTTTAATAAAGAACTTGCTAATGATTTTCCAGAAAGTTACGACCATTTAGTTCCTTCAGATTTGGTTTATTCAGGTACAAAATCGCTTACTGATTCTATAGATGGGGCTCCCATCGACGCAGGAAAATTAGTGCTTTCTCCAACGAGAACATATGCGCCAATTATCAAAGCAATTTTGGATAAATACCGTTCGCAAATTCATGGAATGGTTCATTGTTCGGGAGGTGCGCAAACCAAAGTTTTGCATTTCATCGATCAACATCACATTGTAAAAGACAATTTGTTTCCAGTTCCACTTTTGTTTAAAATGATTCAAGAAGAATCTGGAACAGAATGGCAGGAAATGTACAAAGTATTCAATATGGGTCATCGCATGGAATTGTACGTTCCTCAAGACCTTGCAGATGAAATCATTTCCATTTCAAAATCGTTTGGTGTTGCAGCTCAAATCGTTGGTCGAGTGGAAGAATCTGCCACAAAAAAATTAACCATACAATCTGAATTTGGAACTTTCATTTATTAAACCGCAGCAAATGCAAGATTTATATTCAAGGTTAGAGGCAATACATTATCGATTTGAGGAGGTGGGTAAGCTTATCGTCGATCCAGATATCATTTCGGATATGGAACGCTATGTCAAGTTAAATAGAGAGTATCGTGAATTAGAGGTTGTTAATGCTGTTTTTAAAGACTACCACAACCTGTTAGGAAATATCAAAAATGCACGTGAATTATTGGAAATCGAAACAGATCCTGAAATGCGTGAGATGGCGAAAATGGAAATCGATGAACTTGAAACACGCCGGCCAATCATGGAGGAGGAAATAAAGATTTTATTAATCCCCAAAGACCCCGAGGATGACAAAAATGCAATAATGGAATTACGCGCTGGAACAGGAGGTGATGAAGCGTGTATTTTTGTAGAAGATTGTTTTCGGATGTATACCATGTATTTCAAGGCGGTGGGGTGGAATTACGAAATTATTAATTCATCGGAAGGAACGGTAAAAGGTTACAAAGAAATTTCCATGGATATTTCCGGAGATGGCATTTATGGTATGTTAAAATTTGAATCGGGTGTTCATCGTGTTCAACGCGTTCCTGAAACGGAGTCACAAGGGAGGGTTCATACCTCGGCAATAACGGTTGCCGTTCTTCCCGAAGCCGAAGAAGTAGATTTTGAACTCGATATGAATGATGTACGAAAAGATACGTTCAGAGCATCAGGAGCTGGTGGTCAGCACATTAACAAAACGGAATCTGCAATACGTTTGACGCATATTCCAACAGGAACAGTAGTTGAATGTCAAGATGGACGTTCGCAACACAAAAACTTGGAAAAAGCTATTTCAGTATTACGTTCTCGTTTGTACCAAATCGAATTGGATCGTGTGCATAATGAACGTGCAGCGCAACGAAAAACGTTAGTCTCATCGGGAGATAGATCGGCTAAAATTCGCACCTACAATTATCCACAAGGGCGAATCACCGATCACCGTATCAACAAAACCATGTACAACTTGAATAACTTCATGAATGGCGATGTTCAAGAAATGATTGACGCACTGAAAATGGCTGAAAATGCTGAAAAACTAAAAGGAGAATAAGATGACGAGAGAAGAATTAATTGAACAAATTAAAAGAAAAAAAAGCTTCTTATGCATCGGCTTGGACCCTGACTTGGTCAGAATTCCTGCGCATTTATTAAAAGAGGAAGACCCCATATTTGCATTCAACAAATCAATCATTGATGCAACGTATGATTTGGCCGTTGCCTACAAACCAAACACGGCTTTTTACGAATGCCATGGAGCAAAAGGGTGGGAAACCCTGCAAAAAACAATAGAATATTTACCAAAAGATGTTTTCTGCATAGCTGATGCAAAACGCGGCGACATTGGAAACACTTCTACTTATTACGCAAAAACATTTTTCGAAAACATGAATTGTGACGCGGTAACTGTTGCCCCGTATATGGGAGAAGACAGCGTGAAGCCATTTCTGGAATTCGAAAATAAATGGGTGATATTGTTAGTATTGACCTCAAATAAAGGAGCGTTTGATCTTCAATTAATTGAATCAAAAGAGGGAGAAACGTTATACGAAAATGTCATTAAAACAAGCCAAAATTGGGGAACAGAATCCAATTTAATGTACGTTGTTGGTGCAACAAAAACAGAGCAATTAGCTCACGTTCGTTCTTTAGCGCCAAATCATTTCTTTTTAGTTCCTGGTGTCGGTGCACAAGGCGGAACACTTGAAGAAGTCGTTCAGTTTGGTTGGGGAAAAGATTGTGGTCTGTTGATAAATTCTTCACGAGGAATACTTTATGCTTCGTCAGGAGTTGATTTTGCAGAATCAGCCAGAAAAGAAGCCAAGATTTTGCAAACTGAAATGGAAGCCATATTGACTTCTAAAAAAATGATCTAATTCAAGTTTTCTTATCAAATTTTTGTTTTTTGAGTTTTGAGTTAATCCGATTGGTAACTTTGTTATATGCACTTGTCCCAGCTCCATCTTGTCAATTTTAAAAACTACGAAGTTGCCGATATTGAGTTGGTAGATGGAATTAATGGTTTTGTGGGTCCAAACGGTTCCGGAAAAACGAATATTTTAGATGCTGTTTACTATTTAAGTATGTGTAAATCCTATTTAAATGTTCTGGACAGGCAAAATATCCGCTTCAACGAGCAGTTTTTTTCAATAATTGGTGATTGGGAGAAAAACCAAAGCAGTTACCAAATTCACTGTGCTGTAAAGATGAATACGAAAAAGGTTTTTCGAAATAATAAAAAGGAATACGAAAAACTTGCCGACCATATTGGCCAATTTCCAGTTGTAATGATTTCACCATACGATCGAGATTTAATTTCCGAGGGAAGTGAATTGCGCCGGAAATGGATGGATGGAATTTTAAGTCAACTAGATCGCGAATATTTGTTCGATTTACAGAGCTATTCAAAAATTTTAGAGCAACGGAACGCCCTTTTAAAAAATATGTTCGAACACCGATTGTTTGATCCAGAATCAATCGAGCCATGGAATGTGCAGATGGCTGAAGTAGGAACGCGGATTTATGAAAAACGACTCGCTTTTACTGAGCAATTTATCCCATATTTTCAAGATTTTTATCAAAATATAAGTTCAGGAAGTGAGCTCGTTTCATTCACGTACAAATCACAATTATCATCTGCTGATTTCCTGGCTTTATTAGCTGAAAATGAGCGAAAAGATGCAATTACACACTATTCAAATGCCGGAATCCACAAAGACGATTTGGTATTCTTGATAAACGAGCACCCCGTCAAAAAATTTGGATCGCAAGGGCAACAAAAATCATTTATCATTGCGTTAAGACTTGCTCAATACGAATGGTTAAAAACTCATTTAAATATAAATCCAGTTTTACTTTTAGACGATATTTTTGATAAATTGGATGAGATGCGGGTAGCCAAAATTCTGGAATTAGTTACAAATAATTATTTTGGGCAAGTTTTAATTACAGATACCGATGAAAAACGGCTAGCTGGCGTTCTAAATGACTTGCCTATTGCAAAAAAACTTTTTAACGTTAATTTTGGGGTAGTTTTACAATCAAATGAAGAGCTTGTATGAGTAATGCGGATTTTTTTCGTAACGATGATGAAAAACCACTCGGTCAAATCGTAAGCAAAATCATTAAGGCTTATGGCTTAGAAAAACGAATGAAAGAGATGGATGTTTTAAACGGATGGTCGGAAATGATGGGGATTGCAGTTTCCAACAGAACAACGAATCTCAAAATTAACAATAGAATCTTATATATTACAATGGATTCAGCTGTAATGAGAGAAGAATTATTAAACGGGAAACAAATTATTTTACAACGTGTAAATGACTTTGCAGGTGAAAAAATAATAGACGACATTTGGTTTCAATAGAAGAAAATCTTTTCCCCGAAAGTGTATTGTTTTTAGATAATTTATCTTCTCAAAAGTACTTTGATTGAAACTAAATTTTTTAAACCCTTATTTTTTAATTAGATTTGTTTACTCGTTTAGTCACATTGGGTACTCCTCTCTACTAATATCCAAAACTAATCAGTTTTCAATACAAGAGAATGAGTATACTACCAATCATACCTGGCAGAGGATTAGTAACCAAAGCATCCACCCAACTTAGAATAGATTTTCTGGACGCCAATTCTTTGCCCTATAAGAATATTTCAGAGTCGACACTTGATCTCGATAAAATTCAAAATAACATAGAATCATACATTGGTACTGTAGAAATACCTGTTGGCGTTGTCGGCCCTCTTTTATTCAAGGATGAGCAACAATCAGAATTTGTTTATTGCACAGCTGGAACTTTAGAGGGGGCCTTGGTAGCAAGCATGAATAGGGGGGTTAGAGCAATTAGTTTGAGTGGTGGCTTTTCGGCTAAAATACATTGGCAAAAAATGTGTCGTGCACCACTTTTTTTATTTGAAAATGAGGACCATGCAGGCTTATTTGCAAAATTTACGGAGTCCACTTTTGAGAAAATCAAAGTTGTCACTAAAAAGTATTCCAATCATGCTCAGCTTCAAGAAATAAAAATTATACAGCAAGAAAATCACGTTCACCTTAAATTCATCTATTCTACGGGTGATGCATCTGGTCAAAATATGACAACTACTTGTACTTGGCATGCCATATTGTACCTCATTGAAGAATTTAAAGCGAAAACAACAATTAATCCGCTTGACTTTGTCATTGAGGGAAATGCATCCTCCGACAAAAAAATTTCATACACCAATATACGAGAAGGACGCGGTATTCATGTTGTTGCCGAATGCTTTCTAAGTGAAAAAATAATTCGTGAAGTTCTCAGGACAACATCGGAAAAAATGGAAAATTTTTTTCACCCATCAATAAAACTTGCAAAAGAAGACGGAATGGTTGGCTATAACATTAATGTCGCCAATGCAATTGCCTCCATTTTTGTAGCTACGGGGCAAGACCTTGCATCAATTCATGAGTCGGGAGTTGGTATCCTTAATCTCAAAAGAAACGATTCCGGGTTACTCTTTCAGCTCACCCTTCCTAATCTGGTTATTGGAACCATTGGTGGGGGGACGCATCTTTCTAAACAATCTGAAGCACTCGCTATGATGGGCTGCCTAGGAACTGGAAAAGTAGAGCGCTTTGCTCAATTAATTGCAGGGTATGCTTTAGGGCTTGAAATTTCAACTTACTCGGCAATTGTGAGCGGAGAATTTGCCAAAGCCCATGAAAAACTTGGAAGAAATAAACCAAAACAATGGTTACTAAAATCTGAACTTACTCCAAGCTTTTTACTCAGCTGTATTGAAATACCCCTGACTAACCCCAAAATTGAAATAATAGAAGAATCAATTCTTGAAAATGGTATTATAACGAATGTAGCAGCCAAAATTAGCAAGAAACTTATGGGGTTTACACTGCTAAAATTAGATCACGGAAATCAGACAGAAAAATTAATTCTAAAATCCAAACCACTCGACGAGGAAATTATAAAGGGGCTACATATGATTGCCGCCTCTATTGATCCAACGATTTCTGACTTAATTAAAGAATATCGAAATGTCCTTGAATATAAAAATTGCCATATCAAAGAAATTGAAATTAATCAATTTTTACATTCTTGTAAGTTCAATTTCATCCCGAGTTACTATGGGCAAATGCAAAATAATTCTCGTGAAATTTATTTTTTCATTCAAGAATTTTTAGATTATTCGAGACTGGCCATCGTAAACTCTGAGAACAATCCTGAAATTTGGCAAAAAGATAATATCAAAGACGTTTTGTCGGTCATTTCAGAATTTCACTCCAATAAAAAAACAAAAGAAATCAAATCTATTCCTGAATTTTCAGCATGGAAGGCATTGCCGTTATACGCTAAATTATTGTCAATAATTATTACTGAAAAAACTGAATCTTATAATATCCCTAAGCTTAAACATCTATTAGCCGATATATCGAGTTGGGAGGCGGAAGCTACAGAAATAAAAGTAAACAAAGTTGTTATCCACAACGATTTCAACCCACGTAACATTGCCATTAGAAAAAATAAAACCCCTGTCATTTACGACTGGGAATTGGCTGTAATTGACTTTCCAAGTAGAGATGTGGTTGAGTTCTTAAGTTTTATATTTCCTATAAGCTTTACAAAAGAGGAAATGTACCATTACTTAAATTACTACTCAGAATTAAATAAAACTTACACCAAAGAAGAATGGAATAAGGCATATAAATATTCGCTCAAAACATATATTGCCACTCGACTTGCATTTTACGAAGTAGCGGGCATCTTAATTAAATATGATTTTTCTAACCGGGTTTTAAACGTTGCTCTTCGAATGCTTGATTTTTTAGAAGAAGGTGAATGATTTTATACAACATATTGAAATTGTAATTTTTCCATTGGTTATTACCAATACCCTGCATATGCTAGTGGTTAAAAGATCGTGGCTTGGTTTCTTAGATATTCCCATCTCAGAAAACCTATTTGGAAAAAATAAGACTTGGCGAGGTTTTGTTTTTATAACCTGTATGAACTCACTGATTGTTTATGCTCTATTTAATTTATTCGCATTTAACGTCCCAAGTCCTTTGTTACTTGGTGCAATTTTGGGATTTACGTACCCGTTATTTGAATTACCAAACTCCTTTTTAAAGAGAAAAGTAGGCATTCGCCCAGGCGAGCAGCATCAGAAGTGGGGCTATTTTTTTATGCTGTTGGATAAATCTGATTCTGCGTTTGGAGTATGCTTTGTCTATTGGCTATTCGGTAATGTCGATTTTTGTCAAGGGGTTTTACTTTTTTTTATTTGCAGTGCAGCACACATTATTTTTTCTCTGATTTTAGTAAGATTAAAAATTAAATCCTCGTTTTAATCCTCTTAATTGTTTTTCTCAAGCTCTCTGAGCAATTGCTTATCAATATGATTTATGCGAGCTCCTTTACACTTGCTTCTATTTTTCTCGCGCAACTTCATAAATTTAAAACTCAGTTGAATCGGCCAATACTCGCTTGAGAACCAGTTCATTTTTGCATTAACCCCGTTCCATTCGTAAAATCCAATAACAGGTAAATTGATTGTTGGAATAAACATCCATGCTCGATCTAGTCTTATACCAAAGCCGAGGCAATAATTTAATTGGGCCACAAAGGGGTTGTGAAATTCAGTTGGTGGTGCAAATGACAAGCCCGGATCATCATATAACTTATTCCCTGGTACTACATTAACATCTAAATTAATCCCAAGTGCATTATCTATATAGTACTTTCTCGATTTATCAATTTTTGCCTTCCCAACAAAAACAATTGAATGAAACGAAGTTCGCATGTAAACAAAGTTATTTCTGAATTTGCCTATTCCATTTTCTGAAACAGGATTCTGGTTGTCGTAATCAACTCCAATTGTTTCTTTGCCTCCAAGCTGCTTAAATCCAACTCCCCCCTCTATGTAATCTAAAATACGCGACTTTTTTAGGGCCGGAATTGGCGTCCCCTTCCATAGAGGGAAGTATGTAAAGCCAAATTCAGCATTAAACCCCAATCTACCTGCTGGATTAACTTCATAATTACCCCCTAAACCACTGCTTCCAGGTATGTCATAAGATTTAGTTCTTCCCGTCATCAAATAGGCCGGCCCAAAATTAAATTGTATGCCGTAATTCATAACCAATTTATCTATTTTGGCATCTTTACGCAAGCTTTTTTCATTAACCTCTCCTTTTTTAAATACCCTCTGTCCAATGGAAGGGAATGACACAAATATGATTAGAATTAGGGATAGAACTATTCGCATAAACTAATTATTTCGTCCATAATTTCTGGGTTATCCCACGTTTCATTTATATCCGCTTTTGCCATAATTTTATCCATAATTTCTCGTTGAATTGCTCCTTGCTTTAGAGCAACACTATATCGAATTGAGCTAAACGTAACCTGTGAATATAAAGGCATCCACTTGTCGGGATATAGTGAACTGAATTTTGCTTCAATTTTTTTTCGTAACAAGAACATAGGATCCCCCACTAAATCTCTCATTTCAATATAATTTTCCAACGAGAGGTCTTGCAAGGCATCTCCATCTGGTTTTCTTTCTCTATTATACTCTTCAAAGATTGCCTCCCAATTGGACCCGTGCTTTTGAATCAATTCAGACATTACCGTACAATCCTCAAATCCTGCATTCATTCCTTGGCCATAAAATGGAACCGTAGCATGTGCCGAATCCCCCATCAATGCTACTCTGCCAGAAACCCAAGGATGGCAACGGACAATTGCTAAAGAGGAAAGTGGATGCTTCGCCCATTCTTCAGCAATATCTGGTAACATTTCATAAAAATCTGGGAAAACCTCCTTAAAAAAACCATTGACTTTTTCTTTGGAGGTTAATTTATCAAACGAATATTTATGATCTTGGTGCGGCATAAAAAGAGTACACGTAAATGACCCATCATTATTTGCCAGAGCTATTAACATAAACCTTCCTCGCGGCCAGATATGTAAAGCGTTCTTTTCCATTTTATAAGTTCCGTCAGCATTAGCAGGCAACAAGATTTCTCGGTAACCATCTGCAATGAAATTTTGACTATAATTAAAACGATCTATTTTCTGCATTGCATTATAACGAACTGCTGAAAATGCTCCAT
This sequence comes from Bacteroidota bacterium, assembly GCA_016868915.1. GTDB lineage: Bacteria > Bacteroidota > Bacteroidia > Flavobacteriales_D > Crocinitomicaceae > UBA952. The sequence continues at coordinate 14,849 of VGFL01000029.1, forward strand.
CAATAGCAAATACCAACTCCCCTTTATCTTCAAATTGTTCTCCAGTTTGCTTATTTGTTAGATAAACTATTCCTTTTTCTAAGTCAACATTTCTACACTCATGCTCAAAAAAAATATTGGCGTTCCCCTTTTGTTCAGCCATATCCATCATCCGAGCATTTACGAGGCCCCGAGAAACGGAATAAATCGCCTGATCTTCATTTCCATATTGTTGGTAAGTCAACATTCCTTGTGTATCGTGCATTACTCTTCCATACATTGGAATGGCAAACTTTCTTACCTCATCACCTACCCCAACAGCATCTAATGCTTTCCACCCTCTATTGGATAGAGCAAGATTTATAGATTTTCCTGCTGAAATTACCGTTTTTCTAATGTCTGATCTTCTCTCATAAATCGTCACTTTATACCCTTCCTTTGCCATGTAAACTGCCCAAAGAGAACCAACTAATCCAGCTCCAATAATGATTATTTTCTTTTCCTCTCTTTGTTTCATTTCTTCCAATTTTTCGAATAATTCGTCTCAAAAAAGTTATTTCTTCTTCGGTTCTTTACGCGTTGATTATTTACGTATGAATTGACACGCCACAAAACAAATCCAGCAATAAGTATTCCTGTAGCCTGTAGGAACAACTGAATATAAAAATGCAAATAACTAGGCTCGCCGCTGAGATTGACCTCTATAAAGTTACCCATGTCAGAAAGTAAAACAAACATTAGTAATTGATGTTTAATGAATCTCAAAGTTAATTTTTTATTGGCTTCAATATAATTTTAAAAAACCCTAACTTTATATTTATATATTTTTATGGCGCTGAAACAACATTTAATTCAAAAGTTAGAACAAAAATTATCCCCCCAACAAATTCAGTTAATGAAATTGCTTCAGGTTCCTACAATAGAACTAGATCAAAGAATAAAACAGGAAATTGAAGAAAATCCCGCTTTAGAGGAAGGGGGAGAAAAAGATGATGAATTCGACAACAATGATGATGATGAAATTGAAGAAGATGAAGAAGAATTTGATTTATCAGATTACCTAGATGATGATTTAGCTGATTATAAAACTCAATCAAATAATCACGCCAAAGATGAGGAAGAGCGTATTATCCCGCTTTCAGGCGAACAATCTTTTCGTGAAAAGCTGATGGAACAAATTCAACTCCTTCCGTTAATTAATAACCAATATATCATTGCGGATACCTTGATTGGTAATTTGGACGAATCTGGATATCTCAATCGAGACATCGAAGCTATAGTAGATGATTTAGCTTTTTCCGTTGGAATAACAGTTACCGAAGACGAAATACTTGAAACCCTTGAGTTTATTCACGAACTTGATCCTGCGGGAGTAGGCGCTCGGGATCTTCAAGAGTGCTTAATTCTACAAATCAATCGCAAACAAGACGGTAAGGTATTTCGAAAAAACGCGAAAATAATTTTAGAAAAATATTTTGAAGAATTTACAAAAAAACATTTTGATAAAATTGCCAAAAAATTAGACCTCAATGAAGAAGAATTAAAACTAGCGATTGACGAAATTTTAAAATTAAATCCAAAACCCGGCGGTAGCACAAGAGACTCTGCACAAAATTTCCAACAGATAATTCCTGATTTCTTGTTGTTTGAAATAGACGGAAAATTAGAACTAAGTTTAAATGAAAGAAATGCTCCTGATCTCAAGGTAAGTAAAGAATATGCGACAATGTTGAGAAATTATTCTGAGGGCGCAAGAACATCTAAATCAGATAAAGAGGCAATGACTTTTGTGAAGCAAAAATTAGATAGTGCCAAGTGGTTCATAGATGCTATAAAACAAAGACAGACAACCCTGCTCTTAACAATGAATGCCATAATGGAATACCAGCGAGAATTTTTTATAACGGGTGAAGAAATAATGCTCAGGCCGATGATATTGAAAGATATCGCCGATATTGTTCAGATGGATATTTCTACTGTTTCACGAGTAGCAAACAGTAAATATGTTCAAACAAACTATGGTATATATTCATTAAAATATTTCTTTTCAGAGTCGCTTTCTACAGACTCAGGAGAAGAAGTTTCCACTAGAGAAGTGAAGAAAATTCTTACTGATGCCATTGAAGCAGAGGATAAAAGAAGGCCCTTGCCAGATGAAAAATTAATGTCTCTCTTGAATGAGAAAGGATATAATATAGCTCGCAGGACTGTGGCAAAATACAGAGAACAATTGAATATCCCGGTCGCCAGACTTCGAAAAGAATTGTAATGAAAGTAATTGCAAGCATTTTTTCTTGGGTATTTATTCCTTTACTAATCCCCTCTTATTGCATGATTTTAACGCTTTTTACAGTTTCTTTCGATAATTTTTTCAACGGTTCAGGCTCATTGTGGTCTATCCCAAATGAAATTAAATATGCCCTGCTCAACTTGTATTTAATTTTTACCCTCATTGCTCCTGGAATTTCTCTTTTAGTTCTTCGTAATAGAAAAATGATTTCCACAATTGATATTCAAGATCGTACACAGCGCTTCTTTCCAATTCTATTGATGTTCTTTTATTCAATAGCACTTTTTTTATTATTGTTTCTTAAAACTAAGGACACAACTATTCCTCATTTTATTTTTACATTTCCTCTTTCGGGAGCAATCGTGTCAATCGCACTATTTGCCGCAAATTACATTTTAAAAATCAGTCTTCACGCTGCTGGTTGCGGAATAATGTTTGGATATATTTTAGCCTATGTCATTCAACAGCAGTACTTTGAATTTTGGATTCTTTTTATTCCTTGTATAATCTCTGGCGTGACGATCTCCTCAAGACTTTATTTGAAAAAACATACATTCGAAGAAGTATCACATGGCTGGGTGATTTCCAGTGGAATAACTTTCGTCATCAATCTTATCCCGTTTTAATCTACTTTTCCTTATCTGACTCGACGGAAATGGCTGAACAAGATTTGTCAATTCCTTGTACGTACGTTTTTATCATATCCACTTGCTTTGCAGACTCTGAACCTAAAAAACCGCTGATATCTGAGTAAGAAATATTTTTGACATAATTATCAAGATAGTAATTTGAAAGAGGCATATAGGACCAATGCCAAACTTCTTTATTATACCCTGTCCTTTTTTTATTTTTATCAGAGTATACTTGGCAGAAGCCGAATTTATGGGCGTTCTCAACTAACCACCTGTAAACTTTTTTTCCTTTTTCTTCTTTAAAATAATCCTCTTCCACTGAGTTTATATCCAAATCGGTCCCCCAATGATGTCTTGATGTAGAGGGCATTGAGCTGTATGTTAAAATTTTTAAAGTGTTTTCACGTGCATTTTTTATTTTCTTCTCATTGTTTTTCCACTTTTTTTCCCAAATAGTTTTTTGATCATTGAAGTTTCGCGTACCCGATACAACAATTAAGTCTATATTCTCTTTTTTTGCTGCTACAGCCATTTTAACAAATGCATCATATGTTTTTTTCTGAAGATATATTTCCTTATCACACCATTTCTTATCCATCAATACAAAACGACTATCCGTACGATAGTCAAATTTACCTAAAAGAAAATCTTTCGTCACGTCTGGATTAGTCATCTCTGAAGTGTCATCATCTTGAGCTGTCCCCGGGCCATTTTCGTACTCTTGTTCGTCAATTTTTTTAAATTCACATGAACAAAGTAAAATAACAGATAGGATGAAAATAAAATAATCTAATCGCATATTTTACAGTTTTTATCAATTCCATTGACATATTCTTCAATGGATTTAAGTTTTTCGGCTAACTTGGATCCCTTAAACCCAGCTATTTGAGAATAATCTATTAATTCGTTGTATTTTTTTAAATACAACGATGATATAGGTATGTAAGACCAGTGCCATTTTTCTAATTGATACCCATCACGAACAACCGTCTTTTTATCCGTATAGGTTTGACAAAAACCATACTTAGCAGCATTTTTTTTGAGCCAATTGTACTCTTTAAGCCCTTGGCCTGATTGAAAATAGCTATTTTCTAAGCTATTAATGTCCATATCTGTGCCCCAATGATGCCGAGACGTTGTGGGCATTGAGCTGTACAACAATATTTTTTTTGCCGCGCCAATACTATCCATAGTTTTTATATTTGTTTCCCATTTTCTTTCCCAAATAGCCTTTTGTTCGTTAAAGTTTCTAGTTCCGGAAATGATTTTTAAAATAACGCCTTCTTTTTTTGCGGCTGCAAACATTGCCTTAAAATTTTTATATGTTTCTTTTTGAAGATAGGTTGGTTTAGTGCAATGTTCTGCACTAACCGCGGTAAAAAATGAATCTTTGGTATAATCAAATTTCCCAAGTAGGTGCAACTTGAGTAAAGAATCGTTGGGCAATATTGGCCTGGGGAATGAACATAAAATAGAGTCGAAAGGAAATGATTCTTTTATCTTTGGCTCTTGTTTGTTGATTTTGTTGATTTGAGCTCGGGGGACAATTTTGACTTGATTATTTGCATTACTAATCACAAAATATCCAGCCAACGTAATTCCAGAAATGAATAAAAAAACAATAACTATTTTTTTCATTCTTCCTTGATGTATTTCTCTAAAACCCAACCTTTTTTGCCGGAAGAAGTAGAAATATTATACCAGACATTACCTGAAATAAACTCTAATTGAGAGGGAGAAAGAGAGGCATCCCCTCTTTTACCTTTGTCATTAATAAAAGAAATTCGACATTTTTCATCATCGTAACTAATCACCTTAACCGCCTTTCCTTTTACTAGGGAAAAAACATACTCCCCAGAATATTCATTATAAAATTTTGTTTCAGACCTTAATAGTGCTTCATCATTGTTCCCTTGAGGTCTATATTGATCTATAATTGTAACAACTTGACCGTAATTCAATTGAGTAACAAGGGCGGAGGTAGTTGAGTGATCTGCCCTCATATTTACATTGCTTCCGGATATTTTGCCTGTTCGCTTGTAGGTATTTGATTGTTCTTTTTTTTCATCTTGCTTTGGTTCCTCTTTTCTTTCCGTCTTTGAACTGGCTTTTTCTTGTTCCAATTTTTCTCTCTCTAATTTTAATTTTTCTCTCTCTAATTTTAATTTTTCTTCCTCTATCTTTGAATCCGAACAACCCTGCAAAAATATCACAGCAAGTATAATAAATGTAAACTTTTTCATTTGAATAATATTTATTTCAAAAATAGCGATTAATTATATTGCTTTAAAAACAATATTTATTTTTCTCTATTAACTCTTGAGCAATTTTTTGGCGAGCCTCTTTTGGATTATGAAATTCGGTTTTAATAAATCTCTTTAATGCCATTAGCATCATTCGAGCCTCATCTCCTTCAGCAAAAGAGTTGATTGCATCCTTAGCGGTCTTTTCAATTCTAGCTGCCATATCGTAAATGTATGTTTTGGCAATAGCAATATCTAATTCGCACGCCGTTTCACCTTTTTTCTCAATTTTCTTTTCAACACGCAACAATACAGATTCGGCCATATATGTATTAATGGCAATATCAGAAATGTTCATTAAAATTTCTTGCTCTTTCGATAAAGTTTGCATAAGTTTTTGAACTGCAGAGCCGGCCACCATAAGGATTGTCTTTTTAAATCCTTTAAGTAATTTACGTTCAACGCCTAACGAACCCAACAAAGGCTCACCTAAATCTGGAATACTCATTAACTCTCCTGCAACTTTCATTGCTGGACCCATTAAATCTAATTCTCCTTTCAGCGCTTTTCGCAATATCATATCAACAGCTAGCATTCTATTAATTTCATTTGTTCCTTCGAATATTCGATTAATTCTCGCATCTCGATATGCTCTCTCCACTAAAGATTCGGCGGAATATCCCATACCCCCATAAATTTGAACAGCTTCATCGACAACATAGTCCAAACATTCAGATCCAGCAACCTTTAAAATTGCGCATTCTGCAGCAAATTGTTCAATCCCTTTAAGCGTAGCCTGACCTTTATCCATGCCTGAGGCATGTAACTCCGAAATCGCATCGTCAATATTCTGACCAGCTCTGTATGTTGCTGACTCCAAAACATACGTTCTAATTACCTGCTCGGCCAATTTATATCTTATTGCCCCATATTTTGAGATTGATCGCCCAAATTGTTCTCTCTCATTTGCGTATTTAACTGACAAATCAATTGCTCCCTTTGAACCACCTAATACTCCAGCAGCTAATTTTATTCTCCCAATATTTAAAATATTTAATGCTATTTTAAACCCGTTTTCTCTTATTGAAAGCATATTTTCAACTGGAACCAATACATTATTAAAAAATACCTGCCTTGTAGATGAGCCCTTTATCCCCATTTTTTTTTCTTCAGGGTTCAAGGAAATCCCTTCCGATTTTGCCTCGATTAGAAATGCTGTTAAATTCTTATCATCATCGATTTTGGCAAAAACAGTAAATATATCTGCAAAGCCAGCATTTGTGATCCACATTTTTTGTCCTGTAATACTGTAGTGTTTACCATCAGGTGTCAGTGTTGCTTTTGTTTTTCCGGAATTGGCATCTGATCCAGACCCTGGTTCTGTTAAACAATATGCTGCCTTCCATTCACCCGAAGCAAGTTTGGGAATATATTTTTCTTTTTGCTCTTGACTTCCATAATATAAAAGGGGTAATGTTCCAATACCCGTATGCGCACCAAATGAAACCGAAAAAGAATATCCCTTTCCTAAATATTCTGTTGCCAATAATGAAGTCTTAAAATCAACGCCCATTCCTCCTAATTCTTCAGGAACAGAAAGTCCAAGCAATCCCAATTCTCCCGCCTTTTCAACGATTGATTTCATCAAATCTTCCTCCATGTTATCAATTCGATCTAAATGAGGAATGATTTCTTGCTCAATAAAATCATCGCACATTTGAGCAATCATTTTTTGCTCCTCATTCCACTCTTCTGGCGTAAATATCTCGCTAAAATCTACGTCTTTAATTATATATTCACCGCCCTTTAACGCTTGATTTACCATAACATCGATTTATATTACACGAAGATAAACAAAAATACTATGCGTGCATAAAAATTGATCCGTTTAAGATTTTTTAGCATTTATAAGAAAAAATAAAAACTACTTTTGCAATCGAAATTCTTCACAATCAAGCATAGTTTTGTTTAAAAAAATTTTTATATTATTAGCTTTTTTTTCTTTTGGCAATCAATTGATTGCACAAAACGTTCTTACTGAATCCAAAACTTCATCCGCAGATGAAATAATCAATTTTGCAAAAAAATTTCTCGGTGTCCCTTATGTTTACGGTGGCGCTTCCCCGGCTGGGTTTGATTGTTCAGGATTCATTCAGTATGTTTTCAAAGAATTTGGATACTCGCTTGGAAGAACTGCTGGTGATCAATCTATTTTTGGATTTGATGTTCAAATATCAGAACTACAACCTGGTGATTTATTATATTTCAAAGGAAGAAACTTGAATAGTTCGGTCATTGGGCACGTAGCAATGGTTACTTCGGTGACCGACGGCAGAATTGAATTTATTCACGCCGCAGGGAAAAGTATTCGTATGGACGTATTAAATAATAGTAGTTATTATGTTCCAAGATTTATTAAAGCCAGGCGAGGATTACAATAAATTACCCCTCAATTATTTTAGATATAATTTCTTCTGGATGTGAGGCATTTTCTACAGAAAAATCTCCAGAATTCATTCGGCGAAGCGATATCAGTGTGGCCCCAGATTTTAACAAGCACCCATAATCACGTGCTATACTTCGTATATATGTCCCTTTTGAGCATATTATTTTAAAATGCACTTCAGGAAATGACTTTGCATCAATAGAAAATTCGTGAATTTCAACAGAGACAGGATTTAATTCTAGATGTATCCCTTCTCTTGCATAATCATATGCCCGCTTTCCATCTATCTGTTTAGCTGAAAAAATCGGGGGCACTTGGTCGATTTTTCCTGTCAACTTTTTCCTTGCAGATTCGAGAAGTCTCTCTGTGATGTGTTCAGTCGGAAAATCATTATTAAATTCCGTTTCTAAATCGCAAGAGGGCGTTGTTTTTCCTATTAAAAAAGTACCTGTATATGTTTTTAAACCCGGCATGATAGATTCGATTAATTTGGTGTGTTTGCCGGTGCAAATGATTAATAACCCCGTTGCTAATGGATCTAAGGTTCCTGCGTGTCCAACCTTGATTTTTTTTACATTTAATTTCCTCTTTAAATGCCATCTGATTTTATTAACCACATCGAACGATGTCCAGCCGTATGGTTTATCTATTAGAATGGTTTTCCCTTCAAGATATTCTTGCATTTAATAAATCGAAAAATATATGAGAAATAGCAACCCCAAAACTATTCGGTACCAACCCCAAATTTTGAAGCCAAATTTCTTTAATAAATCAATAAAGAACTTAATTGCAATAATTGCTACAACAAAAGCTAATATATTTCCCGCGATAAAAAACATGAGGTTATCCCCTTGTAATATCATTTCAAACCCCTTTTGTTGCTTCCCCAAATATTTCCAATCTTTTAAAAAAACAGAATATATAGTAACAGCGAGCATTGTAGGAACAGCAAGAAAAAAACTAAACTCCGCAGCTAATTTTCTCGTCAACCCTTGTTGCATCCCACCGATTATCGAAGCCGCGGCCCTGCTCGTTCCGGGCATCATAGCCAAACATTGCCAAAAACCTATAATAAGACCCTTTGTGATAGATATATCTTTCTCCTCCTCCACGGGTTGCTTTTGAAAAAATCGATCAATAAACAACAAGATGATTCCACCAATAATAAGTACAATTGAAATTGGAATGGGTTTCTCCAAAACAGCCTCAATTTTATCATCGAAAAGTTTACCAAGAATCAACGCTGGTAAGACGGCTACTGCTAATTTTACATATAAAGACCATGCGCTAACTGAAATAAATTTTCTCCAATAAAGCACTACAACAGCTAAGATTGCACCGAATTGAATAGATACTTGAAACATTTTAACAAATTCATCACCTTGAATTCCAAAATAGGAACTAGCAAAAATCATGTGTGCTGTAGATGAAATTGGTAAAAATTCTGTTAGCCCCTCAAGGACAGCAAGGATAATGGCCTTTATAAAATCCATGAACTATTTTGTGACCGGATGATTGTTTTGCTTGTCCTTGGGTTTTTTCATGGATTCTGGGAATTGGTTTTCATCCTCAGCCTTTGGCTTTTTCATTATTGCAAATAATATTATGATATAACCAAGTAAAATAAGCATTGGCGCAATGGTGATTCGCAATGAGCTAAACAATTCCTCTTCGTTAAAAACATTTGGATCTTCTGCCGCCCCTCCTATCATGAGTATAAACCCCGCAATATTTACAGCTAGTCCTACTAAAAGAATTTTATAATTTTCTTTTTGAAACCCAAAATGGTTAAACCTCATAATTAAAATAATTAATACAAATCATTTATTTTCATCTTGAGGTACTTATTTAATGCAACCCATGTAGAAATGAACGTTATTGATACCCCAAGTGTAATTAAACTAATAATCAAAAATACAAATAATTTGGCAGAATAGGTTATTGATAATTCGTCAAAATAATTTTGAATAGAATAAAATAATGTTACTAAAAGCGCCAGACCAAGAAAAGCTGAAATAACCCCCTGAATAATCGCTTGGATTAAAAACGGCTTCCGTATAAATAACCCTGTCGCCCCAACCAATTGCATTGTTTTAATAGTAAATCGCTTTGAATAAAGGGCTAAGCGAACTGTATTATTAATCATTGCAACGGCAATAATAATCATGATTAAGGAAATAAGTAAAATCAAGAATATAAATTGTTTGAACCCGAGATTAATATTCTCAATGTTTGACTCGTTATAGCTCACATCGACAATTTGTGAGGGGAAGCCCTTAATTAATTTTGCTTTGATTTTTCCCATTCCTTCTTTCGTAGCATACTCTTCATTCGGTGTAAATGTGATGCAAGGAGGGAGAGGGTTCTCCCCTTCAAAAATTTCATTTAGCTCCTTTTTATCCACTTGATTTTCATAAAATGCAGAAAGTGCTGCCTCCGGGGAAAGATAGCGCACAGAACTAAACTCTTCCCATTTTTTGAGCTGAATCTCAACCTGTTTTATATCGGCTTCATTAAAATTTTCTTTAAAAAAAATATCCCCAACGATATTTTCTTTTGCCTGTTTCTGAAAATCATTTACCCCCATTACCCCCCCAAGGATAAGGCCGATAAGAAAAAGAACGAGTGATATTCCAACAATCGTTGATATGTAACTGGTTCGCAAGCCAACTCTATTGCTACTTATTTCTTTTTCTGAATTCATTGATCTTTACGAAATTATTTATTTTATTGGCATTCCCCAAAAAAGGGACACAAGTTTATCAAGAGTCGAATGTTATGAACTATTAAATAAATCAAATTTTAACGATTTAAGCTATCCCCCTTTATTGTTAAGTCAACTAAAAACATCCCATAATAATTTGTTGTAATTACTAAAAATATTAAAACTACATTTACACGAAATTTGACTATTTATTTTCAATTTTATGAAAAAATCTGTTTCATTTATCTTGTTGTTTACCCTGTCTATTGCTCGTGTTTTTTCTCAAGAATTTACCAATGACTCAACAACGAGCGACGCTTCTTTTCCCGGAGGAGAAATCGCATTAAATAAATTTATCAAAGACAATATGATAATTCCACAATTGTGTTTAAATGAGGGGAAGTCAGGTTTCGTTTATTTGCGATTTACAATTGACACGTTGGGGATAATCTCCAATATCTATGTAGATAACAATCAAACAAAATGTAAGGAATATGATATAGAAGCGAAGCGTATTGTTCAATTAATGCCTGCATGGAATCCTGGAAGAATCAATGGTAAACCTGTTAAAATAGCTTACCTTTTACCTATTAATTTTGGATTTACCGAGGCCGACGTCCCCGAAATAACCACAAAGTATAAAGAACCTAATTGGGCAGGGGTTGAAATAGGTATAACACAATTAATGAATACTTCATTTGACCCCACTTTCAACGACAACAAATATTGGGAAAATATTGTAAGAAAATCATGGTTCTTTAATTATAACTTTTTAGAATATAAACTTCCCTTATACAAGCACTATTTGGGTTTAACAACAGGATTGGGTTATTCTTGGCGTGGATTAAGTTTTTCAAGTAACTATGAGATAATAGTAAATTCAGACACCGTTTATGCGATTACAACAGCCATAGATTTAAGAAGAAATAAACTTACGGCGCATTATCTAACTCTTCCGCTTTTAGTGGAGTTCAGCACAAAAAAAAATACGCAGAACAATTTTTATATTTCCTCGGGTGTCATTGTTTCTTGGAAATTTTCGAGCTATACCTTTCAAAAAGGAAAAGACCTTACTGGAAATAAATTTTCTCATTACACGTACTCAGATTACAACCTAAGAAATTTTTCTTTGGATTGGATGGTTCGCATAGGATATAGTTATGTTGGACTTTTTAC
>VGFL01000030.1 GCA_016868915.1 Bacteroidota bacterium
AATGCATCAAATCCAGACACAGATGGTGATGGCATTAACGATGGAACAGAAGTTACAAACGGCTCCGATCCACTAGATCCGTGTGATCCTGACGATTCGAGTATCGATTGCCAAATCGATACCGATGCTGACGGCCTACTTGACGAGGAAGAAGCCTTGCTTTGTACCTCTCCTACTAATTTTGATACGGATGGAGATGGTCTATCTGATGGATTGGAGGTAACAAATGGCTCTGATCCGTGTGACCCTTGTAGCCCTAATGATTCAGATCCAGATTGTGCAGACGGCATTCATATTCCAACCGCATTCTCTCCAGATGGTATTGGTAGTACAGAAAATAATGTGTATTCAATTATTGTTGGGAAAAATATTAAATCCCTGAACTTTACAATCTTTGATAGATGGGGTAATGTTATCATTGAAACAGATAATCGTGATTTTACCTGGGATGGGACATACAAGAATATACCATGTAACTCGGGTATATATGCCTATCAAGCAATGGTAGAATATGTAGACGGTAAGAAAGAAATACTAAATGGGAATATTACACTTTTGCGTTAAATGATGAGACTCCTTTTCACGCTTTTAATTACTTTAATTAGTACTATTTCCTGGGAACAGGATTACCATTTCTCTCAAATTGATAGAAATGCCATACTATACAACCCAGCTGCAACCGGTACGTTTAATGGGTACGAGCAGTTTTCAACTTCGCATAGGAATCAGTGGTTGGGTGCAGGCACTCAGTTTATGACTTCATTAGTTTCTGCGGAATTTACAATTGGTAAAGGAATTCGCAATGAAAAATCATATTTGGGTTTAGGTATTCTCTTATTAAATGATATTGGAGGGGACTCTAGGTTTGGAAATAAAACAGCCGCCTTGAATTTTTCTGGTGTTGTTCCAGTAACAAATCAAAGTCAGTTTTCTGCTGGATTGCAAACAGCATTTACCAATCGGTCGGCAGATCTTTCTCGTGTTACATTTTTAAGCCAATGGGATGGGTATGGGCTTGACCCAAGTATTCCTTCAGGTGAAGAAAATGGAATGACAAATTTCAATTATTTGGATGCATCAGCCGGAATAAATTATAAATATGATCAAACACAAAAGAAAGTTATTCGAGAAAATGCATTATCCTTTGAAACTGGTTTAGCATTTTTTCATTTAAATAGACCTAAATTGCGCTATAATTCAATAACAACTGATAGATTAAAAATTAAGTCGGTTTTCAATTCTAAAATTAATTATTCATTCTCCATAAATGCAGCTATGGAGGTTTCATTTCTTTATGCCCAACAAGGGCCTCATAGAGAACTTGTCGGTGGAGTGTTTTACAAAACACGCGTGGTTGAGGGCTCCAAAATTACCAAGAACAAACAAGATTCTTATATCGGATTTGGATCGTATTATCAATCGAGTGGTGTTCTCATTCCTGCTATTTCGCTTGACTATGGCAACTTCAAATTTGGCGTTTCATACGACATGTTATTAACCAAACTGAGAAATGGTTACGGAGGCTCATTGGAATTCTCCTGTTCTTGGAGATCGAGCAAATGGTCTCTCTTTCAGCGCTAGTCTGCCAGTTAACGAAATTTTTTACATACTTTTTGATAGCGAATCATTCCTTAATCGAAAAAATCATTTTCATTTTGATTTTTCTCAAATTCAGTATCTGAAAGCCAAGGTCCTTTTTCGACTGCTAGAACTGCTAAATAGTCGCAACGTTCGTTTTCAGGATGACCTGCGTGACCTTTGACCCAATGAAACACCAATTGAAATTTTGAATGTAAGGTCAAATAGCGCAGCCATAAATCTTTGTTCTTTTTCCCTTTGAAACCTTTCTTTGACCAGTTAAAAACCCAGCCTTTAGTGATTGAGTCTATAACATATTTTGAATCGGAATATATATGAACTGGTATTTGCATTGTTTTTAAACTTTCTAAGCCTAGAATGACCGCTAATAATTCCATGCGATTATTGGTTGTCAATTTATACCCACCATGCAATTCCTTTCGGCTATTTTTATATTCTAAGATTATCCCATAACCACCCGGACCGGGATTTCCTTTGCAAGCGCCATCTGTATATATGTTGATTTGCATTATTTTTTTATTCGATCAGGATTTGCGTTAATAAAAGAGGACCAACCTTTCCCTTTTCCTTTATTATGTTCGCCAACTCCTTTCGAAAAATGATGACAAACTGCCACAGCTAATCCATCCGTTGCATCGAGAAACTTCGGCATTTCCTCAAAACTAAGCAGCTTCTGAAGCATAGCTGCAACTTGCTCCTTTGAAGCATTTCCAGAACCTGTGATCGACTGTTTGATTCTTCTTGGACTATATTCTTCGAATGGAATGTTGTGGTTTAAGCTACTAGCAATTGCCACTCCTTGTGCTCTTCCTAATTTTAGCATGGATTGAACATTCTTTCCAAAAAACGGGGCCTCAATGGCCATTTCATCTGGCTTGTATTCAGCAATCAACCCATTTAAGCGGTCAAGTATTCGTTTTAACTTATCAGGTTGATTCGTCAATTTAGACAATTGAACAATACCAAAGGACAACATGGATAATTTGTTATTCTGGACATGAATAATTCCATAACCCAATACGGTTGTTCCCGGATCTATCCCTAAAATTACCTTATCCTTAACCATTGAATTCAAAGATAGTAGGATAAAACAAATAAATTAGCTGCTTCGATTAGCAAATGCTGTTAAATTTAGCTAAGGTCAAATTTTATGCAATAAAACGTGTAGAATTTCTTTTTTCGAGAGCGCACGATGTCAGAATTATTTTTTTACGAATGCTTGCAATACCATCATAAAAAATATCACGAACAAACCACGGGACTATCCAAAAAATAAGAAGAATCCACCATATTGGTTTTAAATAGCGAATGATTTGAAGTGCCGCACTCGATTTTCGAAAAATTCTAGATCCATTATAAAAATACAAGGTATTCAACAGTGTGGCGTCATATCCTTTTTCCTTTAAAAATTCAATAGCAAATTCACTTTGTAATGAGCAAAACATGAGTTTTTCTTTGCGCTCATTTTTGAGGATGAATTGAATAACGAAATTACACAGACCACAATATCCGTCATAAAAAACAATTGTGTCTACCATTATTTTAACATATCAATAGAACGTTGCAGTGCAGCAATAAAAATATCGATTTCTTCTAAAGTATTATACATAGCAAATGATGCACGAATCGTACCCGGAATTTGGAAGAAATCCATGAGGGGTTGTGTACAATGATGCCCTGTTCTTACCGCAATTCCTTGTTTATCCAAGAGTGTCCCAACGTCAAAAGGATGAATCCCATCGATAATAAATGAAATGACACTTGCTTTATGTTTAGAGTTTCCAATAATTTTTAACCCATCAATTTGCATGAGTTTTTCCTCTGCATAGGCGAGTAAAGCACGTTCATGTTGAATCACCGCTTCACTATCAAGATTATTCAGAAATTCAAACGCTTTTCCGAGTGCAATTCCACCTGAAATATGCGGAGTTCCGGCCTCAAATTTATGTGGTAACTCATTATACGTTGTTTTATCAAAGGTAACCTTAGAAATCATATCTCCGCCACCTTGATAGGGAGGAATAGACTCCAAAAGCTCTTTTTTTCCGTATAAAACGCCCACTCCAGTAGGACCAAAAACTTTATGACCGGAAAAGGCAAAGAAATCACAATCTAATTCCTGCACATTAATGGGAAAATGTTGAATGCTTTGTGCTCCATCCAATAATACTTTAGCACCTACAGTATGTGCTTTTTTAATTAAGTAATTGACCGGATTAATCGTTCCTAAAGTATTTGAAACATGCGTGATTGCGAGTAATTTTGTTTTTTCGGAAAGAAGATTTTCAAACGCTTCTATATTCAACTCTCCAGTTGAATGAATCGGTATAACTTTTAATACAAGTTCTTTTCGCTCACACAACATCTGCCATGGAACAATATTCGAATGATGTTCCATGAATGAAATAAGTATTTCATCTCCTTTTTGTAAGGTTTCACCAAATGAAGTGGCAACAAGATTAATTGAATCTGTTCCTCCACGAGTAAAAATAATCTCACATGATTCTTTTGCATGAATATAGTGTTGTATCGTTTCTCTTGCATTTTCATAATTGGTTGTTGCCTCTTGACTTAAAAAATGAACACCGCGATGGATATTTGCGTTTTCATTACAATAATAATTATTTATAATATCAATAACACATTGTGGTTTTTGAGAACTGGCTCCATTATCAAAATAAACCAATTTTTTACCGTTTACGGTCCGCTTTAGTATAGGAAACTGGGAACGAATTTCATCGATTGAAAAACTCAAATCTTTCATGTTGTAAAAATACTAATCTTTATACATCAATAACAAACTAAAACTTGATAGGTTGCATTAATTACTTCTGCCATTTCGGCTATGTTAAGCGTTTCAATAGTATCTGTTTCTTTGTGATAGTTTTTATTTCTGTAAAAAGAGGTATCTGTTATCATTAAAGCATCAATTCCAATGTTCCAATAATTTAGGTGGTCTGAAAAATCAATTCCAGGTAGAGAGCGGGGAGCGGCAAACTTTTTGGTTCTAATTAGCTTTGTTTTCTTATAGTTTTGAATGAAACGTTTTACAAATTTTCCTGCTGAACTCTTTCTGACAAGCGTGATATAATTTCCTTTTCCTCCATAAAACCATTTTAATATTCCCAATGGATATTCCTGAGAATTTTTTTTGTCGGAAAAATAACCAATCATTTCAATACTAATCATTCCCAACACTTGGTCTTTAATTGGTTCGATTGATTTTGCATGAATGGCACTTCCCATGTAATCCGTTCGAAAGAAAGGCGGTTCTTCGAGTGTATAAGCCACTAAATCAATTCGATTTTTAAGTTCTTTTCCTTTGAGCATTCTACTTAACTCCAACAATGCAACTGTTCCACTTCCGTTATCATCCGCTCCTTCTTGATTTCCACAAACATCGTAATGGGCACCAACAATTATGCGCTTTTGATTTTTTCTTCCAAATACTGCGATCACATTACGATAGGTGGTTCCATTTGCACGATACGTTTGGTAATAAACGGTATCAGCTGATTTTTCAAATTCACGATGGATGTAAGCTGCCACAGAATCAAGCACTTCAGGATTTGCAAAATGCCTCGCTTTTTCTCGTTTTGTGATGGTGGTAAGATGTTGTCTCAAAAGTATTGTATCACATTTTTCTTGTGCAAAGATTATTGATTCTTTAACTGTAAAATTGATTAGAAAGAAGATTATTATTTTGAGTAAATCCATTGTTAATGATTAAAAAATCAACTGGTAATTCGCGTATAAAAAATAAGTTGCCTCCAGGAGGACTTTTAATTGAAAACTTTTAAACGATGACTAAGCCCTTCCTAACTTAATTAAATTGAGAGCTGAACCTGCTTTGAACCATTCAATTTGTTGACTGTTGTAGGAATGATTTAATTCAATCGATTCTTTTGAACCATTTTCGTGACAAAGTTCTAAAGTCAAGGTTTTTCCTGGAGAAAAATCAACCAAATCAATAAAATTGAAGGTATCGTCTTCTTGAATTTTATCGTAGTCAGCCTCGTTTTTGAATGTCAAACCGAGCATTCCTTGTTTTTTCAAGTTTGTTTCGTGAATTCTTGCAAATGATTTAACTATCACCGCTCGAACACCTAAATGACGTGGTTCCATTGCAGCGTGTTCTCTTGATGAACCTTCACCGTAATTATGATCTCCAATAACGATTGATGGGATTCCTGCGGCTTTATAAGCTCTTTGAACAGCTGGAACTTCAGCGTATTCACCAGTCAATTGATTTTTTACATTATTTGCTTTACCGTTGAACGCATTTTCAGCACCAATTAAAAGGTTATTTGAAATATTATCCAAATGACCTCTGTATTTCAACCAAGGACCTGCCATCGAAATGTGATCAGTTGTACATTTTCCTTTTACTTTGATTAAAAGACGGGCATTTTCAATATTATTGCCGTCCCAAAGAGGGAAGTTTTCTAACAATTGAAGGCGAGAAGAATTTGGTTCAACAACAACTTGTACATTACTTCCGTCTTCCGCTGGAGCTTGATATCCATTATCCTCAACAGCAAATCCTTTTGTTGGTAATTCATCTCCAAATGGTGCATTTAATTTAACTTGTTCTCCTTTCGAATTAGTTAAGGTATCTTTAATTGGGTTAAATCCAAGATCGCCTGAAATTGCCAAGGCAGCAACCATTTCAGGGGAAGTTACAAACGCGTGTGTATTTGGATTCCCGTCCGCTCTTTTCGAAAAGTTTCGGTTGAAAGAGTGAACGATCGTATTTTTTTCTTGTTTTTCAGCGCCTTCACGATCCCATTGACCGATACACGGACCACAAGCGTTGGTGAAAATTTTTGTTCCCATTTTTTCGAATGAAACTAATATTCCATCCCTTTCTGCTGTATATCGAACTTGCTCTGAACCTGGATTTATTCCAAATTCTGCTTTTGGTTCAATTCCATGTTCAACGGCTTGTTGAACGATTGATGCGGCACGAGCTAGGTCTTCATATGAAGAGTTAGTACAAGAGCCGATTAATCCCCATTCAACTTTTGTGGGCCAACCGTTTGCATCAGCCTCAGCGCGCATTTTAGATACTGGCGTACCGCGATCTGGAGTAAAAGGACCATTTATGTGAGGTTCGAGTAGGTTTAAATTGATTTCAATTAATTCATCGAAATAAGTTTGTGGATCTGCGTAAACCTCTGCATCACCAGTAAGATGTTCGGCTATTGCATCGGCTGCTTTAACAACTTCTTCTCTTCCTGTCGCTTTGAGATATCTTCGCATGGATTCATCGTATCCAAAAGTTGAAGTTGTTGCTCCAATTTCAGCACCCATATTACAGATTGTACCTTTTCCAGTACACGATAATGAAATTGCCCCTTCTCCAAAGTATTCCACTATTGCTCCTGTTCCGCCTTTCACCGTTAGAATGTCAGCTACTTTTAGTATCACATCTTTAGCTGAGGTCCAACCATTTAATTTTCCTGTTAATTTCACACCAATTAATTTTGGAAACTTTAATTCCCAGGCCATTCCTGCCATTACATCAACCGCGTCAGCTCCACCAACTCCGATAGCGACCATTCCTAAGCCACCTGCGTTTACTGTATGTGAATCGGTACCAATCATCATTCCACCCGGGAAAGCATAATTCTCTAAGACAACTTGGTGAATAATACCAGCACCTGGCTTCCAAAAACCAATTCCATATTTATTCGAGATTGACGAAAGAAAGTTAAATACTTCGTTGTTCTGATTTAGTGACTCTTGTAAGTCTCTATTTGCGCCAACTTTTGCTTGAATTAAGTGATCGGCATGAACCGTAGATGGAACAGCAACTTTCTTTTTTCCTGCTTGCATAAATTGAAGCAAAGCCATTTGAGCAGTTGCATCTTGCATTGCTACCCGATCTGGTGCAAAATCAACGTATGAATTTCCTCTTTCGTAAGCCGAGGTAGCATTCCCACTCCACAAATGAGCGTACAATATTTTTTCAGAAAGAGTAAGTGGTTTACCAACAACTTTTCTCGCTGCAGCAATACGCTCGGGGTATTTGGCATAAATTGCCTTAATTATATCCAAATCAAAAACCATATATGATCTATTAAATGTATTAATGTACCAAATACAAATTTACAAAAAGCTTTCTTAATATAATCCAAAAGTTTTGGTATTAACAGAACGGACAGTACTTACTATCAATAGTATGCTTGATTGGTTCATTAGTGTCATATAATTCATTGATTATTTGTTGAATTAACTTTGGAAGTAAGGCCACAATTTCTTGAAGAGATAATGTTTCTGAGTTTAGTTTAAATAAACCATTTTGAATATTTACTAATGAATAAATAGCAGTATCATTCGGTAAAAATCCATATTTCTTTTCAAAGAGCAAACCATATACTGCCAATTGGAGTGCGTGTTTAACGGATGAAAAGGATGCCTTTACATCGCCATTTTTATCCTCTTTGAAAAGAACATGTTGGTTGCTTACAAAACCTGATTTATAATCAATAACACGCATCTTATCATTATCACTATCTATTCGATCAACATATCCCTGGAGTTTAATTTTTCGTCTTTCAGAGCCAATTTCAACTTCAATTTCAGCAGTTAAATAACTTTCAAGTTGATAAATGTAGCGTTCAGCTCCTTGATTTATTTCTTCTCTCTCTTTCTCTAAAATCTTTTTTGTTAATTCTAACGACATTTTATAGCTCAACAAATTCTTTCCTGTCTCAAAAGCCTTTTTATTATTTTCAAAATGCTTCATGAATTGATCATGCATGAGGGCCTCGTACTGTTCAAGCATACTGCTTATATCTTGAACCGTTAAAATTCTTTTCTCAGCTCGAAGAGATTTACCGTATTTGTCAAAAAGTGCAAAAGGGGTGTATAATTTTTCGAGAACGGTATGAATAAATGTACCAAAAGTGTTTGATTCTATCTCTTCTTCTAAACTCTCTTCTTCCCCGAATTCAAGTAGGTAACGATAGTAAAAATCTTTGGGGCACTTCATAAATTTATTCAAAGCTGATGCGGAAAGTGGTTTCTCTAAAAATTCATTCAGCCGTTTCATATAGAACTCATCTTTGACAACCTCACCTCTAATTTCAATGCTGTCGTCCTCTGAAATTTGATAGTTCTGCTTTGTGATAACAACATTTTTATTTCTGCGCTTTAGCTCCATTTCCAATTGAATGAGATACCTACTTGGCTCGGCACCGCCAATTGATTCTCCTGTTGAAGAATAAGTGATAAAAAGTTGTTTTGATTCATGTAAAAGTCGGTAAAAATGATGAGCGAATAATCCTTGCTTATCTCGCGGGAGAGGCAATCCAAGGTAATTTCTAAAGTCCATTGGTATGAAAGTATCAATGATGTTAGTTGGAGGAAGATTTCCTTCGTTCATTCCTAATAGGATGATTCGCTCAAAATCAAGTAGTCTTGTCTCGAGTAACCCCATGATTTGAAGACCCTCAACAGGATTTCCGTGATAAGCGATGCTTTTTTTGAATGCTTGATTTTTAAATAAAAGCCCAAAACTTTTCAAATTCATTTTGGGTAATCCTTCTTGCGAAATATTTTCAATTTCAACAAGTGAGGAATCGAAATATTGAATGACGGCACGTTCAAATAAATGTTTTTCCGATAATGTTTCAAAAATTAGTTGGTTTGTAGTTCTTATATTTTTAATTCCTATGTTCCATTGCTCATTCCAAGAAGAAGAAATTAATTTTAAAAGCGATAGAATTCTTTCTGAAAGCTCTAAATTTGCGATGCGTTGAACTATGCGATTGTATTTCTTGGAATTTTGTTCTAATTCAGATATTTGGTTGAGTTCATCTTTATCAGCTCCGGATTGCACAAAAGGATGATTGAGGAATTGTTCCAAATCACCAAAATAAATTACATCCTCCCCAAAGCGCTTTTTGTTTTCTTGAATTCTAAAGATGAGGTCAACCCATGTTTTTACAGGAGTAAATTTCAACGGTAATCCGAGTGTTATATTTGCCCTGCCCACCGATTTTGGAATATTGCGAAGCATCGGAACTATCAATGCCTCATCTGCAAGTAAGACGAGGGTTTCATTTAATTGTTCTTTCGATAATTTGGATAATTCTGTCGCAGCAACTTTCACTTGACCGGTATATTGCGCGCAATCTACTAGAGTAATTTCTTTTGAGGAGGTACTCAACGTATTTTCTGTAAAATCTAGTTCTTTAACATCTAGTACCTGTTGTAATCTTCGAAGAAAAACGCCAGCTTCATGAATGTTTTCTGATAAATAGTAGGAATCTGCGTCTATAAGAATATCTGCATTTTGGAAATTTTTTAAGTATTTCATGATTTCCATTTCCGATTTGGAAAGTGCATTGAAACCAGCAAATAGATAGTGAATCTTTTGTGAATCTTGAGTGTGATCAATAAGCGTAATATTATCCGCCACCCAACGATAAGCTCTCCCAGAATAGGTTCTATTTTCCTCGCGTAATGTTTCATTTAAACGCTGGTAGTAATCAGGTAATTTTTCCCAAAAAGCCATGAATTTTTGTTGGCTTATTGAAAGTTCCTCCAAGTCCATATCCCAGCTTTCCAATTCACGAATGTCTCTCAGGTTTTTAAAAACTTCTATATGATTCAACATGTAGCGATCAATTTCATCAAAATCTTGTAGAAGAGTTTGTCCCCAGCTCATAAATTGATCAAAAGACAATTCGCCCTGTTCAATCGGATTCGACTCTTGAATTCGATACAATTCAATTAGCAAACGTGTGTTATCAATAACGGTAAAGGGGCAAATTGAACGAATCCAAACATCTATTGAAACAATTTTTGGTGAAAAAATGGGTATACCGTATTCTTGATATAAAGATTTATAAATGAATTTAATAGCACGTTCATTTGGAACAATGATTACCAATGATTCCAAAGAATAATTGTGTGTTTTAACAAACTTAGCGAGTTTATTCGTAAATTTCATTCTTTGAAATTAAGCAAATAATCGGTTTTAATGATTTTAATTGCATGAGATTGGCTAAATATTGTCTAAAGAAATTACATAAGTTTTTAGTTTTATTTTTTTGGTTGTTTTTTGATAATTCCTATTGTCAATCACTAAATAATTTTATTTTAAAGGAGGCTTATGTCCATGAGGGTGGGTCTTATGTGTTGAGTAGCAGTGGTTCTCCTGAAGATTTGATTTATAATTCCGATACGCTGTTAACAAAAAGTGAGTTTGGCACGTACTGTTCAGGATATACATTTTATCTGCTATTTAATGCACTGAAGGAAAATGGATGGTTAGAGGGGTATTCAAAATCTGATTTAAAAAGAATGCAAAAAGAGTGGTACGGAAACACCAAAGCATCCGCCGAAACTCAATGTCTGTTCGTAATAAAAAAAGAAAAACTGGGGAGAAAAATAGAGTGGGAGGAGGCAGAACCAGGAGATTTTGTGCAGTTTTGGCGAAATAATAAATCGGGTCATTCAGTAATTTTTTTAGGTTGGGAAAGAGACTCCGTTGGAGTTATTTCTGGATTGAAATATCGAAGTTCACAAACCACCACCGATGGTATAGGAGATAGATTAGAGGCAATCGGCAGTGGGCCGAAAGAAATAAGCAGATATCGTTTATACATCGCTCGATTGGAAAAATCAGAAGAAACATTTTCAGAAAATCCATTTTCTGATCAAAAAAACTAAAATTTACAATTGTCAAGGATAATTAGAAACATAAATCTGCTTAATTTAGCGCATTAAAAAATTCATGGCACTAGACAAGAACGGTATAGCTAAAAGAATCGCCCAAGAACTTCAAAATGGTTGGTACGTAAATCTAGGGATTGGTATTCCAACGCTTGTTGCCAACTATATTCCAGAAGGGATTGAGGTAGAATTTCAATCGGAAAATGGAATTTTAGGAATGGGGCCATTTCCATTTGAAGGCGAAGAAGATGCGGATTTGATTAATGCGGGAAAGCAAACAATTACCGCAAGAAAAGGAGCAGTTTATTTTGACTCCGCTATGTCTTTCGCAATGATTCGTGGTCAGCATGTTCAACTGACTGTTTTGGGGGCGATGGAAGTTTCTCAAAATGGAGATATCGCCAATTGGAAAATACCGGGAAAAATGGTGAAAGGAATGGGTGGTGCCATGGATTTAGTGGCTTCAGCTGATAATATTATTGTTGCAATGATGCATACGAATAAAGCGGGTGAATCAAAAATTTTGAAGCAATGTACCTTACCATTGACGGGGGTTGGTTGTGTAAAGAAGGTTGTTACAGAAATAGCCGTATTAGAAATAAAAGATGGAAAGTTTCATTTAATTGAACGAGCACCTGGAGTTAGTGTAGAGGAAATTGTTTCAAAAACTGAAGGAGAGCTAGTTGTTCCAGCGTTTGTTCCTGAAATGAACTTAGATTAATCTGAAAGCGATCAGATTATAGAATAAATAATGCCCACGTGGTGAAATTGGTAGACACGCCATCTTGAGGGGGTGGTTCGCTACGCGTGTGCTGGTTCGAATCCAGTCGTGGGCACAAAAGAAGTCTGGCACGTAGTGCTGGACTTTTTAGTTTTCAGTCAAATCCAAATTCCATTTGAGATTTGGCAAAACTAAAAACGTCTTTTGCTTCGCAGAAGCACAGACTTTATGCTTGGGTTAGACCGCCTATTATGGTTCTTAAAAAAATCCAGTCGTGGGCAAAATGAGAAGTCTCACAGAAAATGCCTAGATTTTATTTTCCTCACCGACATTTCAAACAAAAAAAAACGGGACTACATTTTTGAGCCCCGTTTGTTTGTAGTTGGGTTTTTACTTTAACCTACCAACATCATCTAAACGAAAGAATTGAAAGTGTTCTCCGTTCCATGCACCGCCAACTTCCGCTTCACCTAATCTCATAGCATATAGTGGGTTCCGAATGTAATAGTTAACAATATATGGGTAATCTTCAATAGTTTCTGCCTCTTCGTTATTTAGTGTCTCCCTTTCAGGATCTATCTCTTTAGATATTTGATCTGAATTCTCATAAATTTTTCTTACCTCACTACTGTACGGATCATTCCCTTTTTTTACATATACAGGAATAGGATTTCCATCTTGATTTATTAAATACTTTTCAAATGGAAGGGAACATGCCCCTTGCCCCATTTTTTCAATCCATTGATCTGCTTTTTCAGGAAAAATTGATCTCAGACTACCAAAGGAACCATTCGCTGATAAAAGCTCAATTCCTTTTTCTGAAATTTCACTTAGGTCAATTAATTTACTGATTGCATTTTTTATTTCTTCATTTGAAACCATTCCAGGAAAAACAAAAAATTCTGAAGCTTCCTCGTACTTTTTTTCCTTAAGTAATGTATGTAATGCTTTTAAGTCTGCAATGAATTGTTCTTTATCTGCTTTTAAACCAAGTTTTGATGACCCCTTGAATGTTGCTGGAATTCCAGCATACACAACCATCAAGTCTTGGTATTGAATGGCTACTCGTGCATAAAGACCACCAATAAGGCCCAAGATGGTTGTGATGGTTAAAATTAATTTTTTCATGATTACTTTGAATTAATTATTTCACAACTCAAACATACTTGTAATAAGACCATTACTTGAACCCGAATATTTTACTTGAATTGTAATTTTGTTTCCTTTAGAAATTGCTTTCAACGCTTCTAAATGCAATTCAGAAATTTCACTTCCTTCACCTTCTAGCGTTCCTTTTAGCCCATAAACGCTGATCACATAACCAACAACGGTAAAATTATCTTTCCCTTTTCCAAAAGGAACATTATCTCCATATCCTACAGATAAAGTTTGTGAAAAAGCTCTTACTGTTGATCCATCGGTAAATCCTCCCCACGATAATTCAGGTTTTGGAGTTTTCTTAACCGTGAATTTACGACAACCTTCTAAATCAACTCTCTTTCCTTTTTTGTTAACTGCTGAGCACGTAACGGTAACAATTGAGCCAGCAGATCCAGGTGGAGCGGTGTATGGATTTGGTATATTTAATTGAATGTCTTTGTATTCGCCAAAAGCCTCGACATTAAGTAAAATAGGAATTCCTTCATAAAACACTTGCATCTCCGGAGTTTCAATGATGGCAGATTTACTATTGAATTCTTGACAAAACGCAATCGTTGCAAAGAATAATTGTCCAACAAAAATTATTTTTTTCATAAACTTGAATTTAAATTTGAAAACTACCACTTATAATTCCATTTCCCGAACCCGTATATTTTACGGTAATAGTAACTCGACTATCTCCTTTGATTGATTTTAACGCATTTAAATGGGAGGTACTTATGGCTGACCCAGTTCCTTCCAAAGAACCTTTCACACCTTCAACCACAATACTGTAACTCAATATTTCAAATCTTCCTTTTGATGGGCTGAAAGGAACATTATCTCCGTATACACATGCTAACAACCCCCCTGATCTCATTGCTCGACCACCGTCTGCAACACCGTTCCAAATTAATTCTGGCTTTGGAGCTTTTTTAACAAGAAATTTTTTTGTGCCTAAACTTACTGAATTTCCTTCTGAGTCAGTTCCACTTAATGAAACCACTACGATGGATCCTGCACTTCCAGATGCTGCTGTATAAGGAGAAGGAACACTCATAACTACATTTTTGTAGTTTCCCGTTGCACAAGCTTGAATCTCTATTGGAATACCTTCGTAGAAAACAAGCATTTCAGGTGTTTCAATAAGAAATCCTTGTCCCCATGCTCCGAAAGAGCTAATAAACAAACTGACAATTACTGTTATTTTTTTCATGATTAAATGATTTATTGATTTCACTAAAAATGTGGCTCATTTGATACTTCCATATCGCCCATTATTGACACCATCTTTTTTCTAAACTGAAATTTCTTTTGAAGTGTATTAATATTTGCCGCGTCAATAGTTTCTCCCATTGCCTCAACTTCATTTTGCAAGAGCGAAAGAGCCCATGGTTGACCTAAAAATAATTGTGATTGCATTTTAGGAAGCATGCTCAAAATTTTCGGATCACGAGTTAGATCAACTTGCATAATAAGTGTTGGTTTTGTTTGTCCCGGAATTTGTTGTGCGAAGCCTATTGATATTGGTTTTGCTAAAAAAACACCAAACGTTGGATCATATAAATATTGACGTTTGATGAAAAGATCTGTAAGTCCTTTATATTGTGATTTTTTCACTTCTTTTATTCTATATTCAACAATGTAAGGCAATGTAGTTCCGGGAATAACCTCAGCCTCAGCAGCATCTATTGTTTCTGTATTCGGATCAATTTGATATAACATTAAATCCGAAAATTCATACTCCTTAACCGCAGTACTCAATCCTTTTTTCACATAGACAGGGACTGCTATTCCATCAAGGGACAAAATAATTTTTTCATTCGTTATTGGATCTACGGTTGTTTTTACTTCGATTAACTTGCTATCTATTTTACCCGTAGGATCACAATCATCCCCAAATTCCAAGGGACCTCGATTATTTAACATGGGAAAATTCACAATATCAGATTCTCGAACGAGAGTTGAATTTAAATAGCCCAACAATGAATTAGGATTTTCCAAATCAAAATATGAAGCATTTGTTTTATCGTTTTTAAGTTGAATGGTTGGCGCATAACTTTGAAATTTCACCAAGTCTTTCACCTTCATGGAAAATACAACATCGGCTAATTCGTTTTTTCCAAATTTACGCGCTAAACTGATGCGAGTTGGTTGAATTTCAATTGCGCCATTAGAAATATTTAATACTGAGTCATAACGAATAATAATTTGTTGGATGCTGTCGGTCGTGTATGCGAAATTTACAGAGCTAACTCTGTATTCTACATTAATTGGGATCGGGTCATTTTCTGTTCCTGGGATAATTTCAGCCTCACTTGGGTCTAATGTTTCAGTTGTTGGGTCGAGCTGATCTATCATTGAATCCCAATAGTAATAATATTTTGTGTCTATGTTTGCTCCTTTCTTAACATATACTGGAACTGCCATTCCGTCATTCGATATAATAATTTTTTCATTTCTAAAAGGGTCAACATCTTCTATATACTTCAGATTTGCATTGTATGGTAGATCTCTTATTGATTGAGAATCCATACCATCTTTTACCAAACTACTTTCTAAGCCACTACTTAAAAATTCTCCATCCTTTGAAGAAGTTTTATATTCAGTAAAAATACCTTTACTCAAATCTGGTTGAATCCCATAATTATTATTCAACATCCCAATCAAACTGCTTTGGTCTTTTTCGTCAAACCACCCCTTGTTTTGAGGAGTATTATTAAGAATTATGTATTTCGCTGCTGGGAGTTCTTGTTCATTTTTTATAAAAACACGCGTGGGCATTTGTTGATAGGGATCAAAATTCAAACTTTCATAATTTGCAGAAATACGGTATTCAGTTCCTTCCCGTGCTAGTCTTAGGTTATTTAATACTTCATTTGAAAGAAATCCTCCACTGCCACTAAATTGTATATTTTCTCCTGTTGAGCTCGCACTACCGATAAATTCTACATTCCAATTTTTAATTACACGAGACTGATAATATACTAATGAATCATAGAGCGATAGTGTGTAATTCTCATTTACAAAATCTGCCAGATTATATCCGATTTGAATTTCATTACCATATAGATTTAATTCTGTCATATTAGGCACCTCAACTGCGGGAATTGAAACCTCAGCCAACAATTTCATTTTGGATTTTTTGACCGAATAAATCTGAATTATAGCAGCGCTTTCATTGGTGGTAATGGTATAGCTACTAGCTGAATTCTGTTTTATCGTTGCGTTTGATGAGGTCAATTTCAACTCCTTGTTTTTCTTAGAGTCAAGCTGAACCTCACACGCTACCCCTCTGTAAATAGCTACTTGTTTCCTGGCTGTAGACAAATTTAAGTTGTGGTATTTCCCAGAATGCAATACAGTCCACTGTGCAGATATATTTATGGAAAAAATAAAACAAACTGCGAAAATTGTTAAATGCTTCATATTCTTTAGTTAAAAGGTCAATAGTAAGTATAAAAATTTAATTCTTAAATACAGAGCTTACTGTTCCTTCACCTGAACCGGTATAATCAACTGTAATTGTAATTTTTTTGGATTGCGTATTTTTAAGTGCATTTAGGTGTGCTGCAGAAATACTGTTCCCGGAGCCCTTTAAAATTAAATCGCTTCCTTCACTTGTGATTGTATAATTAGTAATACTGAAATATCCTTTATTTGGATGAAAAGGAACATTATTACCAAATCTACACTCTAAATTTCCAGCAGATGCATTCGCTTGGCCTCCTGCCTCAATTCCATTCCAAAACAATTCAGGTTTCGGAGCTTTTTTAACGATGAATTTTTTAGAACCTAAACTTACTGAATTCCCATCTGAGTCAGTTCCAGTCAACGATACAGTTATTACTGACCCGGCAGATCCTTGAGGAGCTGTGTAAGGTGACGGTACACTCATTCGAACATTTTTATACATTCCAGTGGCGGAAGCTTTAAGTTCAATTGGAATTCCTTCATAGAAAACCTGCATCTCAGGTGTCTCAATCGAAGCTTCTTTTTCGCTAGTTAGCACAATAATGTTAGTTTCCCACGGTAATTCCTTGATAGCACCTGTGCGTGATTTAATAGCAATAGTGCCAGAATATTTCATGTCAGATGTGCCTGCAGTTGTTTTCATAATCCCCATTCCATTCGAAACAGTAAAATTACCACCTGTAACCATAGGTTGATTATCAGAATCATAGGCACCCATTACTACACTAATTTCAATTGGATCGCCCGGATTAACAACACTTCGAGAGGCTGATGCCAAAGCGATTAATTTATTAAATGTTAGGCTTGAACCTCCTTGAATTTTTGACGCTAAAAAACCAGCAGTTGTTGCTCTTACACTTAATATTTCACTTTGAAGGGTGGTTAGCGAAGCCAAAGCACCAACCAATGGCGAATGATCAAAGGTTTTTCCAATCCAATGAACATTTTTTACATCATTAACCTCTTCAAAACGTTCTTGTTTGGTGAGTTCCATGTAGATTTGTTTTAAAATTCCCAAATCATCTGGGCTTACATTCGATGCTTTTAACATGGCCTCCACTTGTTTGTCAAGATCCATGTTGTCTACAAACATATTAATGTGTTTTGTTTTAACAGTGAAATTCGGTTCTCCTACTCCTTTTTCAGTGGTTGAATCGATAGAAGTATGGAAGGTACCAACTTCTTCAACCACAAAACTTCTGTAATCATTTAACATTTTCCAGAGTTTCATTCCTGATTTACTTGGATCAGGGTTGTATAGTTCTGACCCAATAATTTCATGCATCGGCACATCGTATTGGTCTTTTGCCATGATAGCCATTAAATTCATTCTACTTGGACGCAAAGGATCTGTTTTGTTATATTTTTTCCAAATAATAGTTTCCTTATCGAAATTTTTTTCACTATTCACCGCTTCACCACTTTCACTTAGAATTTTGAACTTAATTTTATCAATAAAAGCAATTAAGTCTCCTGTTTTTTTATCTATTTTTTTGATAATATCAAGGTAGTAAATACACTTTGCTGCCTTCAGTGGTGCCTCTTTTTTATTTTGCTCTATACCTTGCACTAAATCATTGACGTACGCATTTCCTCGATCTAATTGCACAATAGCCGACCGTTGTGTATTTTCTTCAAGTGCTACAAATGAATCTAATATGCTTTTAGATACTCGTAGTCCTAAAAATAAAGTCATTAAAAGTACAGGTACAAAAATTGATTTTAAAAGGAAACCAGCATTTAAAATCGGATTTGATTTGTCCGAATTTTTCCAAAGAATGGCGAGAGAGATAATACCAAGAGCCATAGCCGGAATCGAAATAGTCATAATTGCTTTATATCCTGGCCAATGCATTATTTTAAAAAGAACACTCATCGATAGTAAATACCCACCGAGACCTGCAAAAATCCGAGCTGATTTATTTTTGCTAGATACAAATCCTTTAAATACAGCAACAAGAATTGCACAAGGAAAAAAGATAAATAGTGCAAGAGACAATAAAAACCCAGAACCTGGCCAATGCATTATTTTAAATAAAGCACCATTTCCAAAAATCCATAGTCCTAGGCTGGTTAATAAATTCAATAACCAAAACCCATTTTTTTCTTTAAGGTCAATTATAAATTGAATGAATAGAAAAAGTGGGAGAAGAAGACCTAAACCAATAGCAAGTATGATTACACTACCAGGCATTCCTGAACCGATTACAAAACAAGATGCCACGGCTAAAGCACCTATTAAGGAATTTAAATTTTTCATTTGTTAATTTTGAGGGTGTACTAAATGGAATCTTATTTTATAAAATTGTTACATTTTTATACCTAAAAGGTCTTCAATGGAAAATTGATTTCCTAAAATTTTGATGGTCATTTTAATTGTAAGCTCCTTCAGGGGCTTTTTTATAAAATGAGTTCCCTTTTTATTGTTCGAATGATAAGATCATATTTTATTAAAATTAACAGCGTGGGAATTGGCTGAATATTTAAGAAAAGGATAGAAAATATGTATGAACTACCAGTGTTTAATTATTTTGGCTCGAATTGGTAATTTTCAATGATTTTGATTTTGTCTTCAGCAGTACTTGATGCTTTCAATTGTTTCTCTAAGTTCTTTGTTTTAACGTTTGCAAGTTGAATTAACTTATTAGTTAAACTTATTTGTTTCTCTGCTAAAACGAGTAATTCAGAATAAGTGTTTTTTCGAGTTGTAAATACATCAAAATCAACAGTTTTAGTCTCTATCCATGAATTGTATTTGTTATTTGCATTATAATCTTCTACTGACTTTATTTTTCTTAAAGTTTCTTCATCATTCTTTTTCAATTGATTTACTTTTTCTTTGAAAGCGTATTGAATTATATTAGCTTGTTGGTAAAATTCAGGTTTTTTATTTACAATATAAACAGTTCTCCCGTTTTCATATGAAGTGGAGTATTCAGCCATCAGCGGAGGAAAGGATGATTTTTGAAAAACTAAATTTTCAAAATCGGTAAAAAGAGTACTAACCTTAACAATCGATGAATCTGCCTTATCAATTAGTGTTTTCAATTCTTCCTTCTCTCTATTTTCTTTAGCTATCTTTTCTTCTTTGGCAATTCGCTCTTTTTCAATTTTTTCTTTTTCAATTCGTTCCGCTTCTTTTTTTGCTTCTGCCGCTTTGCCTCTAACCTCGTCTTCGTTTACCTCTTTAGTTAAATTTCCATTTTGATCGTAATTTTTCCAAATCCCTGATTTTACACTAATCCCATTTTCAATTGTGTAAGATCCTTCAGTTTGAATTTTTCCCGATTCATAAAAAGATCTATAAGGCCCTGTGATAAGTGTATTAGGTCCACACAAATACCAAATCCCCTTGTAATCAAAGGCACCTTGATACTTAATGGATAAAATACGAACCGAATCCCTTAATTTACCTGATAAATAATAGGTTTTAGAATAATAATTTGTATCAATATTACCAAAATCATCAAACGTAATCTTTTGGGTATACGAAACTTTGGATAAATCACTTTTATCTTTGGGACAATCACCGTTAATTTCACGCGGTACAATCCAAGTACCTATCATTTTTCCTTTATCACCAACAACGCCCTTTATTACTAGTTGATTTTCAGGCGTGTATCCAAGGTATTCACCAAAACAAAGCGTATTTTTATAATTTCTACTGTAGGCCATTTTGCCTGATGGATAGTACTTTATTTCTTTGTTAATTTGACCATTATCAAAAAATTCTTCTCCATATTTCGTCTGAACACCCGTATTAAAAATATCTGCTTCTTTATCATTGAAAGCCATATTTTGCATAATATCAAAATAGCTTTGACCGTATTTTACGTAGGTATAGGTTATCCATTGACCATGTTTATTGTCATCTTTATAATTTCCAGTAACTTTTAATTTACTTACTGAACCTCTTGTGAAATACTCCTTGAATGGACCGTTTTTAACTCCATTAACCCAAGTTTCTTCACCTAATTTTGCTCCGTCATAGGAATATTGGGTTAAGAGTCCATTATATTCTCCACGATTATTTACATAATAGACATATTTTACGCGAGTGTTATTCCAATCATGATAAGATTTTTTAAGAATTTGAGAATTTACACTTGAAACAATAATTAAAAAGGAAAATAAAAATAGAGATTTCATGAGATTTTATTTTAACAAAGCTAAAATTAATAAAGAAATTGAAAAAAAAATATTAGGTTCAAGTTAGTTCAAGTATTTCAAGCTATTCTATTCAACGCTTCCGCCATTGCCTTAGGAACTGGAATGGTTTTTCCTTCTTCTGAATTAAAACAAACAAGAACAGATCTGCCCTTCGTATAAATTTCATCGTTTACCTTAATCTCATAAAGCAAAGAAATACTTTTTTCACCAATTTTTTCTAAGGTCATGTGCACCTCGGGTTCGTCGTTTAGGAGAATTGGTTTAAGATAATCGATTTCATTACGAACTAATAAAACACCTTCTTTACGCCAATCCCAATTAGATCCAACTAATTGCTTGAAATAATGTACCCGTGTCATTTCGAAATAACTCAAATAAACGGCATTATTTACATGTCCCATTAAATCTAAATCAGAATAACGCACTTGTATTTTGGCAGGAGAAATCATTTGTTGTCTAGTTTTTCAAACTCCGAATTATTACTAATGTATTCAGGAATAATTTCTTTCATTTTCCGAACCATTTGTTCGTTCTGTTGAGTATCAAAAAGTTCAATCAACTCATCAATGGCTTTTATTTGTTTATCGTTATTCTCTTTTGTTTTTGCAATTAAAATTTGAGGATTGTGCGTAAGAATCGTATTTTCTTCAGATGCCAATAATTCTTCATACAATTTCTCGCCTGGACGTAAACCAGTAATTTTAATTTCAATATCCTTTCCTAATTCAAATCCAGACAATTGGATCATTTTTTTTGCAAGATCAATAATTTTAATAGATTCACCCATGTCAAAGACAAAAATTTCGCCACCTTGTCCCATAGATCCAGCCTCTAATACTAATTGACAAGCTTCCGGAATAGTCATAAAAAAACGGGTAATGCGCTCGTCAGTAATTGTTAATGGACCGCCTTGCTCAATTTGTTTTTGAAAGAGCGGAATTACCGAACCATTAGAACCTAAAACATTTCCGAATCGGGTGGTTACAAAGCGTGTTTTTCCCATCTGATTTTTGGTTTGCGCATAGATTTCAGCTATGCGCTTGGATGCACCCATTACATTTGTTGGGTTAACTGCTTTATCGGTTGAAATCATTACAAATTTCTGAACATTGTATTCCAATGCCAAGTCAACCAAGTTTTTTGTTCCTTTCACATTTGTTAAAACTGCCTCAGAAGGATTGTTTTCCATTAAAGGAACATGCTTGTAAGCAGCGGCATGAAATACATATTCAGGTTTATAGAATTCAAAAACCCGTTTTAATCGATCGTGATTTCTAATGTCACCAATTACAACGTTGAATGCGAAGAGATTTCCTTTAGCATGTAATTCTTGTTGTAAATCATACAAGGCCGATTCAGCTTGGTCAAGAAGCACAATAGTTTTAGGCTGATAATTGCCAATTTGATTAACTAATCCGCTTCCAATAGAACCCGCTGCTCCGGTAACTAATATCACTTTACCCTCTAATTCTGCCGAAATTTTTGCTTGGTCTAACTGTATGGGTTTTCTTCCTAACAAATCTTCAATGTTAATTTTAGAAAGTTGTTTTGTTGAAAATTCGCCGTTGATCCAACTTTTTGGACGAGGAACTTTCTGAACGGAAATCCTCAAGCGCAAACATTTCTCAACGATTCTATTTATATTTTCCTTATCTGGATTCTGTATCGCAATAATTAAGATTTTAATATCAAATTCCTTGGCGAGTTGTTCTAATTTTTTTGGTGAATAAATGCGAGTTCCCTCCAATCGAGTATCATGAAGTATTTTGTTATCATCTAAAAAACCGATTATCTTTTGATTAATAAATCGGTCTTTTGATATCGTTCGTTTTGTTATTAAACCTGAAACTCCTGCCCCATAGACAAGTACATTTACTTTCTCAGATTTGTCTTTAGTCGATTCTAAATAGAGTAATTTTACTACAAATCTACCACCAACAGTGAATCCAAAACTCATCAAAAATTCCATAATCAAAATGGATGTTGGCAAAAGGTAGAATCCGTCTAAAAATTTTGCACGAATAACACTTGCAATTGTAAATATGATTGAACAGGTTAAAACAGCTAAAAAGATTCTTCGTAAGTCCTCCGTCGAAGTATAGCGCACTAATCCCTTCTGAATTCGAAATAATTGAAATATACTAAATTTTACTAATATGTAGAATAGAATTGATTTTGAAAGCACATTCCATTCTTCTTGAATGACTGAGATATCTGCTTTTAAATCAAATCGTATTAAGTAAGCGAAGGCGAGCGCCCCGAGGTTTATAAAAAGATCAAGCACCACAACAACCCAACGCGGAGTATGTTTTCGCAAAATAATCATACGCAAATGTAGAGAATAATTTTACAAAGAAATTTTAAGAAACGTTAATGGATTTTTCTACCGTTTACTTCCAATTAAAAACATTGCCGGTTTTTTAGCAATATCTATAGCACGTTGTTTCCATTCAGAAATGGAGAGTGTTTTTACGTAGGAACCGTGTAATGTCAAATTGTATGCTATACAAAGTGGTGTAGAGGCGGTCAATTCGTTTACCATATCCTCTAATACATGCATATTTCGAAAAGGAGTATCCATAAAAATATGTGTTCTTCCATGCCGAAATGCATCGGCTTCCATTTCCTTGAGCTTTTTAATTCGATCTCTTCTTTCGCGAGGTAAATAACCATGAAATGTAAATTGTTGCCCTGAAAACCCACTTCCCATTAATGCAAGTAGGATGGAGGATGGTCCAACGAGTGGTACAATTTCCATATTCATGTCGTGTGCTAAGGAAACGATTTCAGCTCCTGGATCGGCCACAGCAGGACAACCAGCCTCGGAAATCACCCCGCAACTTTCACCTCTTTTTGCTAAATCCAATAAAATCATCGGTAGTTTTTCTTTGATGGATCTTCCCATGATGTAAAATGTACAGTCATCAATTGGGAATTCACGGTCCATTTTTCGCAAAAGCCTTCTTGCAGACCGAATTTCTTCAACAAAAAATGTCCGAAGTGAGAGGGATGTTGTTTGCACATCAGTAGGAATGATATCGGATAAAGATTCTCCTCCGAGCGTATTGGGAATAAGGTAAACGTTTGCTCTTTTCATTATTTTTTAAGCATTTCAATAAATTTATCGGTTGCATCATCCAGCATATTGAATACAAATTCAAAATCTTTCATGCTACCATAGTACGGATCTGGAACCTCATCATAATTTGGGTAATCTACATGCATTAAAAACAATTTGACTTTTTCTCTTTCAATTTCATTCGAAGCTAAACGCTTTATATTTACTTCATTTTCTTTATCCATCGCGAAAATAAAGTCGAATTCATCAAAATCAGTTGATTTAAATTGCCTGCCTCTCAAATCGCTTATATCCACACCAAATTTTGCTGCAGTTTCAATCATGCGACGATCGGGTTTTGATCCGATGTGGTAGCCTGCAGTCCCTGCTGAGTCCGTTTCAATATCCAAGTTTAATTGTCGTATTTTATATCGCAACAATCCTTCAGCCATGGGGGAACGACAAATGTTTCCCAAACAAACCATCAAGACTTTAGTGGCCATTACAACAATCCTTTTTCCACCAATAAATTGGCAATTTGAACCGCATTCGTTGCTGCTCCTTTACGAAGATTGTCGGCTACAATCCATAAATTCAATGTATTTGCTTGACTCTCGTCTCTTCTGATTCGCCCCACAAAAACATCGTCTTTATTTTGAGCATATTTCGGCATCGGATAAACTAAATTAGCAATATCGTCTTGTAAAGTTATCCCGGCCGTATTTGCTAAAATTGATTTAACTTCTTCCAACTCAAAATCATATTCAAACTCAATATTTACTGCCTCTGAATGTCCACCAACTACCGGAACACGCACCGCAGTTGCAGTTACATTAATAGCTGGGTCCAGAATTTTTTTCGTTTCGTTTGTTAATTTCATCTCTTCTTTGGTGTATCCGTTGTCCAAGAAAATATCACATTGAGGAATGCAATTTTTATCGATCGGATACTTGTAAGCCATTTCCCCTTCTTTACCAGCCCGTTCGTTTTCCATTTGTTCAACCGCTTTTACACCCGTTCCTGTAATCGATTGGTAAGTAGAAACAATTGCTCGTTTGATTCCATATTTTTTATGTAAAGGAGCCATTACCATTACCAATTGAATGGTACTACAATTTGGGTTTGCAATGATTTTATCTGAAGCGGTAAGTTCATTCCCATTGATTTCTGGAACTACCAATTTTTTAGTTGGATCCATACGCCATGCAGAGGAATTATCAATAACGGTTGTTCCAACTTCAGCAAACTTTGGAGCCCATTGTAAAGATGTTTCACCACCTGCTGAAAAAATCGCCACATGCGGATTACTATC
>VGFL01000031.1 GCA_016868915.1 Bacteroidota bacterium
TTAGACCATCTCATAAACGATTTACAGAGCAATAAAAATTATTTAGACAAGTTGATTAAAGAAAATGAAGAATTTAAGCGCAAAGTAAAGGAATCGCGAGAACATTTCTTGGAGAAAAAAGAACATTATGAAAGTCGATTAAAATCTCAGCAAACAATCGTTGATGAAAATAATAAACAACTTGTATCGGGAAAGAAAATGTTATACTTCATAGAAAAGTATGACCTGAAATCTCAAAAAAAAGATTCTAATCTTGCATTATGGGAAGAGATTAAAAATTTTATTAAACTCGAAAAATTAAAAACACAAGTCAAAACGCACAAGCGTAATATTGAAGTCGAGCATCTAAAATCAGGTAAAACAAATATGCAAAATCAATACAAATTGAAACAGCATCTAATAATCCTAGGTTCATCAGTTCAGGTGATTGGAACGAATCGCACCGGGATTGTCAATAAAATTGGGAATAAATATATCGAAGTTATTTATGGAAATTCTCTTTTAAAAGTTCAACGAGAAAAATTACAATTTTTAAAATAGAGTGAAATAAAATTTTTTAATCAATTTTTTGTCTATTAGATAAAAGATTAATTTTCTTTTGTTCAAAATCAACTCCAAAAATTTTGGGAACTGTTCTAGAACAATGGCGTGACCACAACCCCAAAGAATTAGATCCGGTATTTAAAAGTGCAAGCCAATCACCTTCCCCTATTAAATTAAGCTGTTGTTCTTTCATTAAATAATCTCCGGCAAAACATAACGGACCAGCTATGTCATACGATTGTAATTCTGTATTCTTTTTCTCTCCAAAAGAATTGTACGTTTTAAAAATTATACCGCGGGGTTTGCTATATGTATCGCGCATTAAATAGTCTGCACCTAAATGGATAAAAATAACCCGTTTCTCGCCTCTTTTTACAACGTATTCAATTTTAGAAAATGCATATCCAGTGTAAAAATAACACCATTGACCAAATTCAGTAATTAATTGATAATTTTTTAAATTTGGTAATAATTCAGTCATTTTCAGAGCATATTTTTGCATTTTAGAAGTCTTTTCTGTCTTAATTTTTTCGGGAGGTAATCCTCCGCCGATGTCTAAAAATTTAATTCGTCGCTTTATCCCATTTTGCGCAAGTAAATTGTTCGCTTCTTCGGCGAGAGAAACGAGTTTTTGAATTGCTAAAATAGCCGAATTTAACTTAGTCATATGACTACCTGCATGTATGTGCAGTTGGGTTATGGGAAACTTCACAATTGCCTCTAAAAGTTTGTCTCTTTCAGAAATAGGCACACCAAATTTTGATTCGTTACTACTTACATGATACAATTCAGGAGACCCAGAGTTAATCATTGGATTAATTCGAACTCCAAGGGTGAAAGATGGATTTTCTGGAATTCGTTGAAGTTCCTCTATACAATTTACGTTTAATTTAATCCCAGGAAAGTGTTCATGGCAAAAGGCAATTTCCTTTTTCGTTTTCACGGGTGAATCAAAGACGATTTTATCATATGAGATTCCGGTTTGAGCAGCGATTTGAACCTCTTCAAAAGAAGCCGCTTCAAGCCCAAATCCCAATTGAACAATATGTTTTAATACTTCTTTATGAGGATTTGTTTTGATAGCAACCGCATGTAAAGTATTTTTTGGGAAAGATTTTTTTAAATGATCGAGGTATCTGTCTAGTTGGTTCCATGATTGGCAAATTACAGCAGTATCATCAGCAGTAATTAATTTTTCAGAATTAATTTTTTTTAACGACCACGATGCTTCAGATTCAAGAATATTCATTCAAATAATTTAGTAACACATTCTTCAATAATTTCAATTAACCGTAAATCATTGTATGGTTCGAATCGTCCATTCAATAGTTGTTTTCTCACCGAGTATGAACCGATTGCCAATCTGATAAATGACTTCTCTCCATATTGAACAGGTTGCCCTAAAAATAAACAATTAAATCCATCTAATCCTTCGTGCTTATTCAGCACTAAATAGTCAAATAGTTTTTTTAGTTCCACGTTATTGAGTGCAACGCCATTAAAAAGAACCATAAATGAAATAATACTGTCATTAGTTAATTCCATATTAGGCATGAGCCTGAAAGTATCGCTTTGTGCAAGCCTACCTGTCACAACTTGATTCCACCTTCTGATTAAAGCATTACATTCGTTTTGCGGAAAAGAAAGATATGCTTCCATTTCACATAACGCAACTTCCCAACGCAAACGCAAACCAATGTTTTTAAATCGAGGAAGTTTTTCTCTTAAATTACTTAAATTTTTGGGAAAATCATAAGCCGAAAAAATACGATTGAAATAAATTACGTTCTTTCCCGATGTCTTTTTAAGTTTAGAAGTCCATTTAGTAGGAACGAGTAAACCCCCACAGAATGGCGGGGCTTGATAAAATTTAGATCCTGTGACCATAACCATAACTCCTTTATTTATGAGTTTTCGGATTAAATTTTGGTCTGTTCTGAACTGACACATATCGACAACCCACATAATTTGGGGAAATTCATCAATAATATCAAGGTCATCTTTAATCCCAGACTTACTTCCAAAAACCAAATTTCCAATAATTGGTAGATTTGGATTTTTTTTAATGATTTTGCGAATTTTCTGGTTTCGATTAGCAATATGCCCACTTTTTTCACGAGCTGCTAAATAGTATACTTGTGACTCAATAGCAGACGATAATTTTTGACCTTGTGGTATTTTTTCTCCAAATTGATTCCATTCTGAATAATAAGCTAACTCAGCGGCTAGTTTTGATCCGGACCCAAGTTCCTCTGGACATGATACAATATTAACGATTGGTTTATCGGGATTTAAGATTGATTGAAAAAGAAGAGGCAAATACATCATATCACTTCCACTAGGACCGTAATAGACATCAAAAATTTTGGCTGAAATGCTTAATAAACTGTGCAAACGATTGGTTTGCTCTTCTACTATTTGTTCATATTTTTCCGAACTATAATTTTTCAAAAATTCAACACCAACAGCATAACCATGTGGAGTAAAAGTTCCACAAGTACACGAACCTCTTTGAAAAAGGGATTCAAAGTGTACTGGATTTAAGTGGTATTTATTTGCATTTGTTTCTGGACGTATAAATATACGCTCATCGCACCCTGATGTTATAATTTCTTGTAATTCGGTTTTTTCAGAAATCATTTAGCTAGCTTTTTTTAGAAATCTTTTTTTATCACCGGTTAGTTCGCATTCAAAAGTGACCCAACAGTTGTGAGAGTCATGAGTTAATTTACATGACGAGTTAATTATTTTTTTAATCCAGTCTTTTTCAACAATATATTCTGTTTCAAATTCAAATTCACCCGTGATGTAATAGCGGGTCATTTTGATAGAGTTATCTCCCGAGATTTGTATACTGTGCCATGCGGCTTCTCCAATACCTCCAAGAAAGACGGCATCGCATTTAATTTTTTCAGGTTTTAATGGCGGTTGTAAATATTGTCCGGGGAACTCGTCTGATGGTAGTTCTTTTATCGGTTTATTTGTAAATGAGCAATAGCATTTTTTTAAAAGGTCAATTAATGAATGACTGAGTTTATTCGAAAAATAGCTTCCCTGTCCGTTTTCCCAAATCAAAAATTTACTATCTTCTGAAGCTGCGAGAATATTGTAATAAGGTGTAGGAGTTAGGGTGATTGGTAGTAAAAAACGCTTTTTGAGGCGAAGATTTGACGACCATCCTGCCAACAATGTTTTAGAAATAAAACTCGCACAATTTGTATTTGACTTTGATAAACAGCCATACCCAATATACCCAAAATTGATTGTAGACTGAATATATTGAAATAGGGCTACAGCGTTTATTTCATGGTTAATTGATGCAAATAGGGGGCCGGAGCCATGAGTGGCATTTTTAATACTTTCAAGCTCTTTACACAATTCTTCTAAATTTGATAGTTTCCCCTCACCGTTCCACTCTGGCTTTAATAAAAGGGTTAATTTAGGATCTGTTTCTGCCGACCGGGCTCTTCCATATCCCATTGGAGTAATATATCTTCCAAAATCGTAATAGAGAAATTGTGAGTCAATCGCAATAACAATTGCTGCATGCCCAATTCTAAAATTGATGTTTTTTAGTATTTTGAGTTTTTTTAAATAAATCCAAAATTTTTCTTGCCCCCTTGCTGTCATCTCAGGCCATGCTAAAGGAATGACAGCAACATTTTTATTTTCAGCTAAGAGTGAACCAATATCGCAGTTCGGTTCAGAATTTAATTGAAGTTTCGAAGACATTCAATTTTATTGAATTATTACACGGTAAAAGTAACGAAAAAACTTTTGGGTGAAAACCCTTATTGTAAGATAAGATTTATTCAAGCCAAACACATGTTAAAAGCGAGAATTTTGATTGCTTAATCTAGTTTTAACTTCGTTTGATCTCAGATTTATTTGGACGATAAATCAGAGTTTTGTTTTATTTGAGATTGGCCATATGCGTCACAAGAGGCTTTGCCGCCAGCACCACAAGATGCTAACATTCCAAGAACAATAAATAAGCCGATTAATTTTATAGAGATTTGTGCTTTCATAAATTAGTTATTTGATACTTACATTAAACGCATAAAAATGGATAAAGTTACAAAGAGGGTAAAATTAAGTAAAAAAAGTCGTTCACCAGATTTTTTTCTTATTTTTTGTGATAGTAAATCAAACTTGAAATACTTACTTAGATTGATTCTAAATTAAACCATCAAGTTTCTAATGACAATACTATGACAATTCAACAATATTCAATTCCCAACTTTGTACTAAATTCAGTAGTTGTTGATTGATTCGTTTTACAGTTTAGCATTCACACACCGACTTCTTGCGGTAAATCAAATTGGTTTGCTCCATATTGATCCCTATGATCAGAAATTGAGGCTTTCTAAGGTAAAAAATGAATTCAAAATTTCCGAATTACTTTTTTTATCAACATGTAATAGGGTTGAATTTATGATAGTTACGTCATCCGAAGTAAATATAACGTTTGTCCAAGATTTTTTAAAAAAACTATACAAAACATTCACAGAAAATGAGTTGCACAATTTTTCTACCAACTTCGAGTTGTACAGAGGCAAAAAGGCCGTAAATCATATTTTTTCAGTTGCATCGAGTGTGGATTCAATGGTCTTAGGAGAAAGAGAAATTATTACCCAAGTTCGCAATGCATATGAATTATCTAAAAAAAATAATCTAACAGGAGACCTATTACGAATTGTTATCAAAAACACCATTGAGACAGCAAAAAGAGTATATACCGAAACCTCGATAGCGACAAAACCAGTTTCCATAGTTTCTTTGGCTTATCACAAACTAAAATCCCAAAGGTTAGATTTAAATTCTAGAATTTTAATTATTGGAGCTGGCGGAACTAACTCAAATTTATGTCGCTTCCTTAAAAAACATGGGTTCAAGAACTTTACTGTCTGTAATAGGACATTAAGTAAAGCCAAGGAACTAGCCGAAGAATTGAATGGTAGTTATTTGTCTTTGACTGATTTAAATACTTACACATCTAGTTTTGATATTCTACTTTCTTGTACCGCCACTGATCGCCACTTTATCGGGCGAAACATGTATAAACAAATTTTGAATGGCGAACAGGATAAAAAAATTGTTATCGATTTAGCAATTCCTCAAGATTTGGACCCTGAGGTTCTAAGATTTAATGATATAAATTATATTTCAGTAGATCTTCTTCAAAAAGAATCAAATGATAATTTACAAGAGAGGGCGAAGGAAATTAAAAGTGTAGAGACAATCCTTTTAGAGTCGATAAATTCTTTTGAACATGTGTTAAAGGAGAGGTGTGTCGAATTAGCAATGAGAGATGTTCCAAA
The DNA here is from genome assembly GCA_016868915.1 of Bacteroidota bacterium. Taxonomy (GTDB): domain Bacteria; phylum Bacteroidota; class Bacteroidia; order Flavobacteriales_D; family Crocinitomicaceae; genus UBA952. The sequence goes on from VGFL01000031.1 coordinate 5,865, forward strand.
ACAAATTAAGGAAATAAAATCAATTGCTGTAAATCAAGTTTTTAGAGATGATATTGAATCTATGGATGATCACTCGAAGAAAGTTCTCGAAAAAATTCTTGGATACGTTGAAAAAAAGTATATCAGTGGCCCGATGAAACTTGCCAAAGATATATTAATTCAAAATTCCTGAAGATGTTCATAAGAATTGGAACAAGAGGAAGTGATTTGGCTTTATGGCAGGCCAATACTATAAAAAAAAGATTAGAAAAAAATGGTAATATAGTTTGTATTACAATTATTAAAACACAAGGAGACAAGGTTCAGGATTTAGGCTTTGATAAAATAGAGGGGAAAGGTTTTTTCACTAAAGAAATTGAGTATGCCTTGTTATTAAGAAATGTTGATTTAGCTGTTCATTCGCAAAAAGATTTAGAAACCATACCCAAGGAAGGGTTAATTGTAGCGGCTGTATCAGAACGCGAGGACCCTTCAGAATTGCTTTTAATGACTAAGGAGAGTGTTGATCTTTCTCAGGTTTGGGAACTAAAATTAAATTCAACAATAGGAACATCCTCTGCTCGTAGAAAATCATTAATTGTATCACAACGAAGTGATTTAATTATCAAAGATTTAAGAGGGAACGTTCCAACGCGTATTCAAAAATTAAGAGAAGGCTATTATGATTCAATTATTTTAGCAAAAGCAGGGGTTTCACGTTTAGACATCAATCTCGATGAATTTCATGTAGTTGAGTTAAATCCTAAATTATTCGTTCCAGCCCCTTCTCAGGGAGTTTTGGCATTACAGATTCGAGAAAATGAACCTGAATTATTACAAGAAATAAAAAAATTAAATCACCCTTTAGTTGAAAAACAAGTTTTGATTGAAAGAAAAGTACTGAATTTAATGAAGGGCGGTTGCCAACTTCCACTCGGGGTTTATTGTGATTTTGAAAATATTTATATTTCTTATTCAAAGGAATGGTCGAGTGGAGCAAACCTATTTTGTTTTCCATATTCAGAAAGCGCAAATTTGGCGCAAAAGATAGTCGATACGTTGAAAAGAGATGACTAATTTCTCAATTTTTATTAGTAGGGATGAAGAGGACGCGAGTTTACTTCAAGAATTCTGTGAAAAACAAAAATTGGCTTTGGTTCCAAAGGCATTAATTGAATTCATCAAAACACCTTATATTATTTCCGAAAAATGGGATGTGATTTTTTTCCCAAGTCCACGAGCAGTGGATTTTTTCTTTGATCAACCCGATTGTTACGATTTTTCTGATACGGAAATTGCTTGCGCGGGAAAAGGGACCAAGAGCGCTCTAAAAAATTGGGTAAATAAAATACATTTTATCCCCAAAAATTCCGGTAATATCGTTGAAGTACAGAGGGAATTTAAGGAATGGCTGAAGAATAGAAATGTCCTATTCGTAGGTTCAAATCTTTCAAGAAAGAGTGTTTTATCCGAAATTCCTCCTGGGCAGCAAAAATTTATTCAAGTATATGAAACCAAGGATCATCCTCAGATTATAGAGCCTTGTAACTTATACATATTTTCTAGCCCGAGTAATGTAAAATCCTTTTTAACGATGAATCAGATCCCCGTTAATTCTTCTGTAATTTCTTGGGGCCAATCAACAACTATTGAGTTGATTAAAAATGGGATCACTCCAGTTTTTGAATTAAAATCAAGCTGCATTTTAGAGTTAGTAAAATATTTAAAAGAAAATTTGAAGGAATAATTTTACATTTTCACCAATCGATTTTTATTCTGTCAATCAAAACTTCTTTATGCAAAGGGACTCCCTGAAAAATATGCTCTGTAAGTTCTTTACTCAATAGAGGAGCGATCATGTAGCCTTTGGTTCCAAGACCATTAAAAATGAAATTATCTTTGAATTTTTGGTGTTCGCCAATAAAAGGTCTTCGATCGTATGTAGTTGGTCGAATTCCGGCTGAATGGGCAATTATTTTTGGAGGAGTTGTCGTTAAAACGTGTAAGTTGTCCAAAATTTTTTGTTTTCCATCTTTTGTTGGTAAAGCATCGGCCGCATCCCATTCGTAGGTAGATCCGACTTTGAAATAACCATTCCCGATGGGTAAAACAAAACATTTTCTATTTAATAATTCTTCTTCAGGAATAGCATCAACAGATAAAGTTAATATCTGTCCCTTTGTAGGTTTAACATTTAAATAATTGAATAATGGATTATGCTGAACATCGCTCCCTTCACAAAAAATAACCTTATCATAGTATATATGTTTGTAGATTTTTAATGTGGGGTTATATTTTTCAAAATCGAATTTTTCTTCGATAATTTTTTTGTTTGCCGATAAATATTTTTGACATGACGACATAAATACCTCTGAATTTACCCAATAACATTGTTTTACCCGTGCTGTTCCAAACGGCGATTTAACCAAATTATAAGAATCATCTTTTGAATTTATTTTTTCCAAATAAGGTTTAAATTCTTCACATGTCTGCTTTTTTATCCATTCTTCCTTTTCTTGGTTAGAGGAAAAAATACGACGTAATTTAAGGGGATAGAAAAATGATTGTTTAGTTTCTTTTTCAAGTTTTGAATAAAACTCAATTAAAGAAGGTAAAAATTGATCTACTCGCCAAGATTTGGTCGTTCTTCTAAAAACAATTGGATTTATGATTCCTGTTGCAGGAAGTGTAGAATTATTTACCCCATGATCAATCAGTGTGAACGAAATATTTCTATTTAATAATTGTAGGGCCGTTGTCAACCCTGCGATACCCCCCCCAATGATTAATACTTTCATTTTGTAATTGCCAATGTAATTAAACTAATTTTTAACTCAGGATTTTTGGCATGAATTACTTTAACTAAGCTTTCAAAGGTTGCTCCCGTGGTGACTACATCATCAACAATTGCGATATGACGATAAGAGGTATTATTAAGAATTGATGAAAAGTTTTTTTCACTACTCTCCCATCGTTCCAACATAGATTTCTTCGTTTGGCTTATTGTATCTTTTAATTTATTCACTTGGGTTTGTTGGACAGGCACTTTTAGTATTTCTGATATTCCTTGGGCCAATATTTCTGCTTGATTATATCCTCTTGAAAATTTTTTCTTGGGAAACATCGGAACGGGCAATAGTGCTTCGATATCATTAAAATCATAAATCTTTGAAATTTTTTCTCCGATTTTTCTTCCAAATTGCCGTCCTATTTGTTGATTATTTTTGTATTTCAGGGTATGTAAAATGGATTGAACTACGGTTTTGTCCTCAAAATAGTAAAGCGCAAAAGTTTTGTGAATTGATATTTTACCCCAAAATAGCTTATCCATTTTCGTTGGCTCGGTATAGTTTTCGAAAAAAGTGAGTGATAAATTCGTTTTACATTTTGTACAAATGAAAGATTCTTTTGCTACAAGTTCGGTTTCGCAATGGATACAATTTTCAGGAAATAATAGGTGGGAAAAAGATTTTGAAATGGATGAAATATGTCTAATCATTGATACGCTTAGTGTTCATGTGAAGTTAACAGAATTTTGTTAAAAATTATAAGAGAAACCGTAAGAATAATTTTTCAAACTTAACGAAATTAGTGAAGATTTTTGGGAGAATCAATCATTAGCCTCTATTACGAGCAAGAGAAGTAATTTTTGATTTTTGTGTGTGAATATCTTTCACGAGGTTGTTAATAAACGCACAAACGGTCGCCTCTTCTACGATTGCGATTTTAGATGTTAATAACATTAAAAAATTGTTAATTTTTTTTATTGTGTAACCCCAGAATTTTGACAAAATTTGTATGCCCGAATGATTTGAAAAGATGTTTACTTTACAATATCTTACACTACGCAAGGGAAATACACATCTTAATGAAAAAAACCAAAAGTTAAGCGCAATTTAATTGTGTTCAGTGAGAGGTTTTTCATTTTAAAAAAGTGATTGACGATTAAAATAAAAAATAGAATGACAAAAAAAGAACCAATTTTAGAAGAGAATAAAAGTCGCTTCGTGCTTTTTCCAATCCAACACAACGACATTTGGAATTTTTATAAAAAAGCAGAGGCAAGTTTTTGGACAGCAGAAGAAATAGATTTATCCCCTGATTTAATTGATTGGGAAAATAAGTTGAACGATGATGAGCGTCATTTTATTAAGCATGTTCTTGCATTTTTTGCTGCATCAGATGGAATAGTAAATGAAAATCTTGCTGAGAATTTTCTTTCAGAGGTTCAATATACAGAAGCAAAATTTTTCTATGGTTTTCAAGTAGCAATGGAAAATATCCATTCTGAAACTTATTCTTTACTCATTGATACGTACATAAAAGATACTAAAGAGAAAAATCACCTATTCAATGCTATTGAAACGTTGGATTGTGTTAAGAAAAAAGCTGAATGGGCTCTTCGATGGATTGACAAAGGTTCCTTTGCAGAGAGATTAGTTGCCTTTGCTGCAGTTGAGGGGATATTTTTTTCAGGATCATTTTGTTCGATTTTCTGGTTGAAAAAGAGGGGTCTAATGCCTGGGTTAACGTTTTCAAATGAGTTGATTTCTCGCGATGAGGGATTACATTGTGACTTCGCGTGTCTATTATATAATAGTCACATAATTAATAAATTATCAAAAGAAGAAGTGCGAAAAATAATTATTGATGCCGTGGAAATTGAAAAAGAATTTGTTACAGATGCATTACCTGTTCGTCTAATTGGAATGAATAGTGAATTGATGGGTCAGTATATTGAATTTGTTGCCGATCGTTTATTAACTGAATTAGGAAATGAAAAGGTCTATAATGTTGCTAATCCTTTTGATTTTATGGATATGATTTCCATTCAAGGAAAGACAAATTTCTTTGAAAAAAGAGTGGGCGAGTATCAAAAAGCTGGGGTTTTAGTTGGCGGTATAGATAATCATACCTTCACAATGAATGAAGATTTTTAATAAAAATTGTTAGAGTAGAGATGTACGTTGTAAAAAGAGATTCTAGAAAGGAAGCGGTGAAATTTGATAAAATTACCGCAAGAATAATGAAATTATGTTATGGTTTAGATCCATTAGTATCACCTGAGGCAGTAGCTATGAAGGTTATTGAAGGGATCTATGATGGTGTTTTAACGACCGACTTAGATAACTTAGCAGCTGAGGTAGCCGCAGCAAAAACCATTGATCATCCAGATTATGCCTTATTAGCCTCACGAATAGCAGTATCAAATCTTCACAAGGAAACGAAAAAAACTTTCTCTGAAGTGATGGAAGATCTTTACAACTATGTTGACCCCAAGACAGGCCAACAAGCTTCATTATTAGCGGAAGATGTATACCAAGTAATAATGAATAATAAGGATATTTTAGATTCAAGCATAATATACGACCGCGATTTTAGGTATGATTATTTTGGATTTAAAACACTCACACGCTCTTATTTGATTAAGTTAAACGGTCAGATTGCTGAACGTCCACAGCAAATGTTGATGCGAGTATCACTCGGGATTCATAAACATGATATACAAGAGGCAATTAAAACATACAATTTAATGTCAGAGGGTTGGTTTACACATGCCACTCCAACGTTATTTAATTCGGGAACACCGAAACCACAAATGTCATCTTGTTTCTTGCTAACAATGAAAGGCGATAGTATTTCAGGAATTTACGATACCTTAAAGTCCTCAGCACAAATTTCTCAATCGGCAGGTGGAATAGGACTGGCTATTCACGATATTCGTGCAACAGGTTCTTATATCAAAGGTACAAATGGAACCTCAAATGGAATCGTTCCAATGTTACGTGTATATAATGATACAGCAAGATATGTGGATCAAGGTGGGGGGAAAAGGAAAGGATCTTTCGCTATTTACTTAGAACCGTGGCATGCGGATGTTTTTGATTTCCTTGACCTAAAGAAAAATCACGGGAAAGAAGAACAGCGTGCAAGAGATTTATTTTATGCACTCTGGATACCAGATTTATTTATGAAACGCGTGAAAGAAAATGGAGAATGGACTTTAATGTGCCCTCATGAGTGTCCTGGTCTTTCAGATACGCATAGCGCAGAATTTGAAGCGCTCTACACGAGGTATGAAAGTGAAGGAAAGGGAAGAAAAACAATTAAGGCTCAAGATCTTTGGTTCAAAATTTTGGAATCTCAAATTGAGACGGGAACACCATATATGTTGTATAAAGATTCGGCAAATGCAAAATCAAACCAACAAAATTTAGGCACAATTAAATCTTCAAATCTATGCACTGAAATCATTGAATATACAGCGCCTGATGAAATTGCAGTCTGTAATTTAGCTTCAATTGCTTTACCAAAGTACGTAACGGAAGAAAGCACTTTTGATCACGATAAACTATTTGAAGTCACTTATCAAGCCACGGTTAACTTAAATAAAATAATTGATGAAAATTACTATCCAGTTGAAGAAGCGCGAAATTCGAACTTCAGACATCGGCCTATTGGACTCGGTGTTCAGGGGTTAGCTGATGCTTTCATTATGTTAAAATACCCATTCGAATCAGAGGAGGCACGCGCACTAAACAGAGAGATTTTCGAAACAATTTACTATGCAGCAATGACTGCATCCAAGGATTTAGCCAAGTTAAATGGTGCATATGAGACATTTGAGGGATCGCCGGTTTCTCAGGGAGTTTTCCAATTCGATATGTGGGGTGTAACTCCAACAAATCGCTGGGAATGGGATATATTGAAAGAAGAGGTTAAAACGTATGGTGTTCGAAATTCTCTTTTGCTCGCTCCAATGCCAACCGCATCAACTGCTCAAATTCTTGGCAATAATGAGTGTTTTGAACCGTACACCTCAAATGTTTACACTCGCCGAGTTCTATCTGGTGAATTTATTGTGGTAAATAAGCATTTATTAAAAGACCTTGTTAAAGAGGGTCTTTGGAATAAAGATATGAGACAAAAAATTATGGCGTCTAATGGATCTATTCAAAATATATCTGAAATTCCGCAGTATTTGAAAGAATTATATAAGACAGCTTGGGAAATTTCCCAAAGAGCTATTATCGACCAAGCGGCCGACCGTGGCGCATACATTTGTCAATCACAATCATTGAATGTTTTCATGGAAAATGCAAACTTTGGAAAATTAACCTCAATGCATTTTTATGGTTGGGAGAAAGGGTTAAAAACAGGTATGTATTATTTGAGGACGAAAGCTGCCACCGATGCGATCAAGTTTACGGTTGATAAGAGTGTTGTAGAAGAGTCTGCTTCTCAAACAATTACAGACCAAAACGTCCAAGAAAATCAGGATGCGATTGCCTGCTCTCTCGATAATCCTGAAGGGTGTGAAATGTGCTCAGGATAGAAAATAATCAATAATTGAAACCAAGGGGCCGCTTCAAAAGCGGCCTTTTTCTTCTTAAAGACTTTTACTCAAGAGAAATTGAAATGTGTTTATAGGCATAGCTTGAATGATTTAAAGAAAATCAAATAAGAACACATAAATTCAATTATTACCAAATTTCTTAAAAAGAATTTATTGTTTAATAAATTTTTTGTGTAAAACTTGTCCCTCGGTTCGAATCCCATAATAGTATATTCCAGAGGGAATGCTACTGGAATCAAAGCGAATAATATGACCACCGGGCTCAAATTCCTTAGAAGCCAATTCAATTATTTTCTGCCAATTTGAATCTAATATTTCAAATTGTACAAATTTTTGTGAGGGTAATGTGAAATAAAACTCAATCTGATCCGAAATTTGAGATAGATTTACATCGTAAAGATTAATATATTCCTCTGTTCTAACACGATTTTTGGAAAGATACTGTAATAACTTTCGGTAAAAGATTATCGCTAACAGGACGATTAAACTTATTGCTAGAAAAGAGGTCCAATTTTTAAGTTCCACAATAAAGTTTTTCAAACAAAATTACATTATATTTTGAGGAGAAAAAAATATGGATAATTCTATTAATTTTTAGTTAGTTAGATTTTTTATATTTCTTCTTTTTCTTTTTTCTATAAATCGATTGTGGTAAAAGCGGATCATAGGATTTATTTTTTTTAATTTTTGTTGATTTTGTACTTTTTTTAGGAGTTTCGACTTGAAGCTCAGATTCAGGTGTTCTTGCCACGTGAACAAATTCATTTTGAGTTTTAGAGTCACCATTTGGATTAATCCATTTATTTTTAACTTTCTTAGTTTTAAGTTTCCCCTTTTTATTACTTGTAACAATGGTAATCATTTCATCTTCCCTTTCATTCACTCCAATTACATCTTCCATCAAGTACCAGCCATCTTTTTTCCATACATACGAATCGTATGAAAAATCAGGAAAATAAAAGGAATAAATACCTTTTAAATCTGGGGTTTCGGGAATTAAGTGGTCAAACATAATTCGATTGTATTTTTCTTCATAGGTCATATTCATCGCTGCACTTTCGGCGTACTCAAAGTATACACGATTAACTTTTTCTTTTTGATTTTTAAAAATGGGAGCTCCAAGTTTCGCGGATTTTTCTGTAAAAGTTAAAATATCCAATATTCTGATATTACTTGAATTTGAATTTCCATCCCACCCTAAAAGTGTGTAATATTTTTTTGAACCAATTTTTTTTGGAATTATTCCAATATACAACGCACCATACCAACTGGAAATATCAACAATATTTGTAATCCTTGAATTGCTTGCATCAGCATTGTCTTTCAACTCATATGTGACAACTTTGGAAGATTCTTTTTTAACAATTACGCCAAAATAGTGGTAATACCCAGTAAAATCATTTTTAATTGCCCAAGTAAATATTCGAATTTTATCGTCAGAGCTTGTAATATCTTTTATTCCTTTAAAGTTTTTCAGGGAGTCAAAGGGAAACTTAAAACATTCTTTGTTTGAAAAGATTTTTTTAAATTCAACCAAAAAATTATTATTGGCTATTAACTTTTTATCAAACGTCTCTTTATTCTTAATTTCAGAAAATAAATTAACTAATTCTTTTTCTTGTTCAAAGATGACTGGCTGGGCAAAAATAAATTCATTCGCAAATAACAATAAGATGAAACTTAAAAATATTTTCATATCAAGTAAGAACGCTTCTTTTTTTGTAAAGTTACTTTAAGTTTTTTACAAAACTTGCGACGGGAATTATTTTATATTAATTAGTTTTCTTTAGATATATTCCTATGCATACAGGGGATTTCGTTAAACTAATAGGATTATATTTCTTTACAATTAACATAAGTTAATCAAATATCTGAGGGTTTTCAAATTCAGTTTAAGAAAAAAGCAACACCGCAACCCAATAAAATACTCAAAAGTTTCAAAAAATTAAACTTGTGATTTTCACTTGTCTCAAAAATAATTGTTGTCGATATATGTAAAAAAATTCCGACCACTATAGCTAGAATAACATGTCTATCAACACCAAGATTTTCGGCAGGAACTATGAGTCCAAATAAAACGCCGATGGGAGTCATTAATCCAAAAGTGATTAAAAATAGCCACGACTTTAAGTTGCTTAATTTTGTTTTACTTAATAATGACATTAAAGCAAAGGCGACTGGAATTTGATGAAAGATAATTCCCAAAAACAATGAATTAGCATCATGATTTTGGTATTGTGAAATACCGATACCTTCTAACATATTACCAAGAGGAATCCCTTCAACAATCGAATGAATTGATAATGATATAAATAGAGCCCACGGGATTTTTTCTATTTTTTGAATGTGAATGTGTCCATGTTCAATGCCTTTCGAAAAAAATTCTAGGATAAGTTGAATTAAAAATCCGAGTAAAATGAAATAGCCAATAAAAGATTTTTTTTTAATGTATAATTCAGGGATAAAATGGGTAAATGCAATAGAAAGCATAAAACCACCACTAAAAGCTAATAGAAGTTTTATTACTTTGGACTTATTTTTTGAGCCAATCGACACGACGGTTAAAGCCCCAATTAAAACAGATCCAAGTAACGAGATGATAACTATTGGTGTGTTAAGCATTTTTTTCGGCAATAATTATTAAGCGATCAGAGTAGGCAGCATCAAACGTTTTCAAATCGAAGCTGCCAAAAGTATGAAGAATTTTAAATTCAGGCCACATTAACTTTTGAAAATCGTCTAATTTAAGTAGTTGAACACGTTCTACATATTTTTTTGTTTTTTCTTTGTCAATAACAGTAATTTTTTTGTAAACATATCCTTTTTCTACAATTCGCTCGATTAAAAATTGAATGTCATCAATCGTTTTTTCTTCTTTGGGTAGAAGATTTGTGACAACTTTGTCAGCATTTAAAAAATCAATTACAACTAGTCCTTTTTCATATAGCATATTAGCCATTGAAGAAATTACTTTTTTATTATCAACGGGAGAGTCAAAATAGCCAAAACTTGTAAATAAATTAAAAATCACGTCGAAGGACAAGTTTGGAATAATTTTTCGCATGTCATGTACTTCAAAATGCAAGCCTCTTTTTTCATAAGTTTTAGCAAAACAAATACTATTTTGTGATAAATCCACCCCCAAAACTTTGTGTCCCAAATCGTTTAAAATAATACTATGTCTTCCTTTTCCACATGCTAGATCCAATAGTGAAGAGTTCGATTTTAGATTAAGAAAGTTACAGAGATTTTGAATTAAAATACGGGCCTCGCTGTCATCTCTATTCTTGTAAAGAATATGATAATAGTCGGTATCAAACCAATCACTAAACCATTCGTTGGTTGCTGTCATTTTATTTTACAGAAAATTCAAAGATTTTTTTTCCATTAATTACTCCCTCTAGTTTATCTCCTATATGAATTTCCCCAACACCTGCGGGAGTTCCAGTATACAATAAATCCCCAGTTTTTAAAGTAATGAATTGCGAAACATAACTAATTAATTCATCGATAGTAAAAATCATATCTTTGGTAAAGCCATTTTGTTTTAGTTCTCCATTCTGAAAAAATTGAAAGTTAATTTCATTTAGATTAATATCTGAAACGTTCAACCACTTATCTGAGATTGGAGCAGAATTATCAAAAGCTTTAGCAATTTCCCATGGCAGACCTTTATTTTTACATTTTATTTGTAAATCGCGTGCTGTAAGGTCTAGTCCAAGAGTTATTTCTGAATAGTAATTTTTTGCAAATTTCGTTTGAATAAATTTGCCAGCTTTTTTGATTTTGACAACAAGCTCACATTCAAAATGAATTTCTTTACTAATGTTGGGAAGGTAAATAGCGCTACCCTCCTTTAATTGAGCGGTATCTGGTTTTAAAAAGAAAACAGGCTCCAAAGGTAATTCGGAATTCATTTCTCTTGCGTGGTCAGCATAATTTCTACCAAAACAAATTATTTTCATTTAGATCCGAATTTATCTTTCAACTGTGATAATTTAGATCCGAATTCTTTTTCTTTCTCTTCCAAATCTCTTGATTTAATTTTCTCCATTTCCTTTCTCAAACACTGTTTCGTGTAAAGTGGAAAATCAGCATCTAGCATCCAGCCGTAATATCCGGGCTCCTCATTCATTACTTGTTTGATAGTCTTTCCTTTGTGTTTACCAAAATTATAAATACCATTATTTTTTTCGTCAAGAGCTAGTCTCCCAGCTAAATCCAAAAGTTTATGATCCCCTACTCGAGAAAATTCTGCTAGAGCCTGTACATTAAAATCTAAGTTGTCGTATTTTTCTAATTGTGCTTTAAAAACCGACCAAGTTACTTGTGTATCGTATAAAGCGTCGTGTGCATTTTCCATAATTTCTCCACAATAAAATTGATATGCGGCTGCTAATGTGCGTTGTTCCATTTTGTGAAAAATATTTTGCACATCGATAAATACACGATTGGTAAAATCAAATGCAATGTTACAACGTAAAAATTCTTCTGCGAGCAGGGGGATATCGTATTTATTTGAATTATATCCTGCTAAATCACTATTTCCTATGTAATCAATAATTTCGCTTGCTAACTCACTAAATGTGGGTTTATCTTTGATATCTTCATCCGAAATACCATGAATTTGAGTGGATTCTTTAGGAATGGAAATTGTTGGATTTACTAATCGACTGTAGGTTTCTTCTTTACCGTCCGGGTTAATTTTAATTATTGCAATCTGAACTATTCGATCTTTAGTTATTTGCGTTCCGGTGGCTTCTAAATCAAAAAAGCAGATAGAGTTTGTTAGTTTAAGCTTCATTTTCTAAATAAACAGGCCAATAATTAAACTTTCGGCTCCTATTTTAAAATTATTTTTGAATTATAAATTCCGTTCGTCTATTTTTTGAACGATTACTTATAGAATTATTTTGAAACTTTGGTTTGCTTTTTCCAAATCCGATTGAAGAAAGCCTTGAACTATCAATACCATTTATATTTAGATAATCACAAACAGTTTTACAGCGGTTTTGTGATAATATTAAATTATCTTGATTACTGCCTCTATCGTCTGTATGGCCATGTATTTCTACTTTAAGACTTGGGTATTTAAGAAGATAATAAACCACCTTATCTAACTCTAAAATCGCTTCATTCGTTAGGTCTGATTTATTTTCTTCAAAATAAATATCATTTAATTCGAGGAGTTTTTCTAAATTTTTGAATGTGTTAACTTGATAGGATAATTGTATTATTGAATCCCCAGATAATGTTATTTTTATGTCGAAAGTATCTTGAGTATGAGCTTGGGCAGAGACAACTGCAATGTAATCTAATTTTTGGCCATACATCATTCCTTTCGTTAATTTACTTATAAATACTCCGGTTGAATTTGTGTTAATCGATTCTACTTTTTTACCTTCTTGGTTATAGATTTCTATTAGAGCATTTTCAAGAGGTAGTTTGGTACTGTCATCCATGCTGTAAGAAATTACAACTCCGTTAAGTTCGTAGTCAAACCAGTCTGAAATTATTTCACTACTACTAAATAAAATAGCATTTTTATAAACTGCTTGATATTCAAAGTCGCAATTGGTTTTAAAAATTTGTTTATAAGGGCGGGACGAATTGTTTTTAAAGTAATATGCAAGCTCGTATTCGCGACATTTTTCGAGCCGACTAAAGAAAGCGCCATCATCGATGCGAGGGAATATTTTTTCTTTGAAGCCTAACTCACAATTTGTACACGTTAAAGTTACGTATGCGGATTCAGGAATTTTTTTGCCATCTACATCAATTATTTTTCCGAATAAAAACCCTATGTTTTTTGTTTTTACGTCAGTGTAGGTTATTTCATAGATGTCTTTTTCACCAAACCCTCCCCTGCGAAGAGATGAAAGGTAAGCTTTTTTCTCATCAGCCGACTTAGTGTAGTTGAGATCATCACCCGCAGAGTTAGTGGGGTAACCTAAATTGACAGGTGAAGTCCATTTTCCTGATGTATCACGAGTAGTCATGAAAACGTCAAAGCCCCCCATGCTCTGTGCATTATTACTTGAAAAATAAAGTATATTGTCTTCTAGTCCAACAAAAGGAGTCTCCTCGTCGTATTCAGTATTTATTTCTTTAAGATTTACAGGTTCTGACCAATTTTCGCCACGTTTTTCAATACAGTAGATGTCTTTTTTCCCCTTACCGCCAACTCGGTCAGAAACAAAATATAAAAACTTTCCGCTTGGAGACATAATTATGTGAGATTCCCATGCATTGGTATTGATATTTTTGATTGTAAGAGGAACCGCGCGGTTAAATTTATTGTTTGAATACTCTGAAATGAAAATATCACCTGAATTTATGCTGTCCTTATATAGATATATTGTTCTCTCATCTACACTGATTGAAACACTTGATTCATTAATTTGTGGTAATGAAAAATCGAGTCTCTCAGGTATGCCCCAATTATCAGTTTTATCGAGTTTTAATTGATAAATATCTTCTGTTAAATTATTGAACATCGGGTCGCGATAGGACTCAGACTCATTATTTGCCCATTCTCGGCGAGACGTAAAGTGCAAACTTCTTCCGTCAAGCGAAATTTGTGGCGAATATTCACTGTTAACGGTATTAAAAGCAACCCCTATATTTTTTATAGTTACCATCTTGGGATTTGCTATTTCTTTGAGTGCTATATTACATTGTTGAATTCGCAATTTTGCCTCTTGTATCAAATCAGATTGTTTGGATGTATTTTTTAGGAATAAGTTGTAATTTATTATTGCAGAGTCATACTGCTCGTTTAAATGGTAGGCACGCCCTAAATGATAGAATACATCAGGTGGGGCAGCTTTCTCAGCTGATGAATACATATCAAAGTTTTTGTTAATTAACTTGGATGCTTTTATTAAATGTTTGATCGCATTTTCAAATTGTGATCGCATTTCCAATAGAATAAATCCTTTACGATAGTTATAATTCGCACTTTCAGGATTAATTTCTAATAGTCGGGATGCGGTCTTATCTGCGAAATAAAAAAAGTTTTCTTGAAGCATTCGAGAGTTATTAACTACGAGTCTTTGTTGATTAGAATCCAGAAGAAATTTCTTTAACTCTTCATCAGAAGTTTGCGAATAGCCATTTGATGCAAAAAATAGTACAAAACAAACGAGCAAAAGCGGATATATATTCATAACAAAAATTTTCTAAATTTGGATATTCACATCAAATTGTTCGAGATAATCAGCGACTCTCCGAACGAATTGGCCTCCGAGCGCTCCATCAACTACACGGTGGTCGTATGAGTGAGATAAAAACATTTTATGTCTTATGCCAATGAAGTCCCCTTTATCAGTTTCAATGACAGCAGGGATTTTACGAATAGCACCAAGAGCAAGAATTGCAACTTGAGGTTGATTAATGATTGGAGTTCCCATTACATTTCCGAAAGTACCAACGTTTGTTACAGTGTAGGTCCCACCTTGAATATCTTCTGGTTTCAATTTATTTTCACGAGCATTATTTGCCAATAAATTGACTTGTTTTGTTATTCCTACCAAATTAAGTTGATCTGCATTTTTTATAACGGGGACTATCAAATTTCCATTTGGAAGCGCCGTTGCCATTCCAATGTTGATATCTTTTCTTTTGATAATAGAGGATCCGCTCACTGAAACATTAACCATCGGAAAATCTTTAATTGCCTTTACAATAGCGTCAATGAAAATAGGCGTAAAGGTTAAATTTTGTCCATCACGTTTTTTGAATACTTCCTTTGCCTTGTTTCTCCAAATGACAATATTTGTGACATCTGCCTCAACGTATGACGTAACGTGAGGTGATACGTGAGTTGACATTACCATGTGTTCTGCAATCAGCTTGCGCATTCGATCCATTTCAATAATTTCATCACCCGGATTTGGAACAACAATAGGCTCTTTAATATTTGCCAAAAAGCTTGATGATGAACCATTTGAGACCAATGGGTCAGAAATTACACCGTGAGATTGAGAACTGTTTATTTGAAGCGTCGAAGAAGTAGAAGTTGTTGATCGCTTTTCTAGAAAAGAAATTATATCAGCCTTTGTAACTCTTCCATCTTTTCCAGAACCATGAATAATATCTAATTCATCTAAATTAATCCCTTCTTTTTTTGCAATACTGCGGACCAAAGGCGAGTAGAATTTCTTTTCTTTAGTGTTCGGTTTTATTTCTTTTTCGTTTGATATAGTTTCTGAAACTGGAGTGGAGATGACATCAACAGCTGTAATTTCTGTTGGGTTTTCACTTGAATTTTCAGAACCCATAGCGTCAGACATTGGTTCTGTTGAAATAATTGCAATAACATCTCCGACCTGAGCTACTTGATCTTTTTCAAACAATTTTTTAATCAATACCCCTGACGCCTCCGACGGAAGCTCATTATCAACCTTATCCGTTGCTACTTCAACCAATGGCTCATCCAAGTCTACTTGTTCGCCTATATTTTTCAGCCAATTTGTTATGGTTGCTTCAGTAACACTTTCTCCCATTTTGGGTAAACGAATTTCTATCTCAGCCATTTAGGATTCTTCAGTGGTTATAAAAATTAATTCAAATATACGTAAATTCAGGTGAAAAGATAAAACCTACGTTCTGAACTAATGTTTAAAATCTAATTTGTGAAGGTTTTTAAGTAGCAATTTTAGATCAATCATCGGAGAGTAATCTCTCGCATACATTATGTTTAAGTTATCACTGTGAATTGATTCATTTTTGGAAAACCAATTTTGTACAGGAATAACCCCAATTTTAATGGAGGGAAGAAGATAATTTTTGTTTTCTGTAGAGTTTTCATATTGATATCCAATGAATGATTTATTTGATAGCAAAACGCTAATGATATTTCGTATAAAAATTATTTTTTGGGAATAAATAAAAATTAATAATGGAGAAAGCATTAAAAGCAATAGCGAAATAACTACGTCTAAAATTCGTTTTATTCGTTTATTTTCAGACTTGGAAATTGAATTAATATTGAGAACATAGAGATTACCTGAATTTTCAATTGAATTACTACCTATAAGAAAACTAGCATCGGGTTGTGCAATTTTGAAATCTACATTTTCCGAGTTTAAATGAGTCATCCAAAAAATAATTTTTTTAGATTCTGTATTTTTTGCACAAAAAATAATCTCGTCAATTTTATTGATGTATGCAATTTGATCTAGCTGTTCGATTGTTCCAACTGAATTTTCCTCCCGCAAAATTGTTGGGCTTACCCTGTATAGCTTATGTTTTCCTGACCCTTTTAAGATTTCTGAAACCCGTTGAAATTCGATTTCATCACCGACTATCGCGAATATTTTTTGTTTATTTCCCAGGCCTAAATTTCCGTGCAACAGAAGAGAGAAATAACTCCGTGATATGGTCAAATAAATAAAGGTCCATATGGATCCGGTAAGAATGTATAATCTTGAAAATTGGCAATCTTTCGGTAACAATGCATAGACTACTAAAATTAAAACAGTCCCATATATCAGTGATTTTAAAATGTTTATTATTTTATAATATTTATCATAAAGTCCATAAATCCATGAAAAAAAGAGCCAAATAGAAGTGTAAAATGGTAATGATATTAGCAGAATTGACAATGGGAAATGGATATTATTTATTTTCCATTGATTTGTCAGTGCATACAACCCACCAAGTATCAAAAGAAAGTCTAAAATTATCGGAGTTACCGAATAAAAAATTCTTTTTCCAATAGCTAAACTAGCCCGTAAGTAGATCGCAAAATTGATAAGTGTTGAAAATGATTTCGCATGATTTTTTGAAAAGTGTTTCTCCGCAAAAATTACCATAGCACGGTAAAAAACAAATACATAATTTACCGAACTTTTTTTTGTGCTTTCACCCTTGTAATGAATTATCGTCGTATCCGAACAGTAGTAATTTTTCCATCCTCCCAATTGAATTCGATAGGACAAATCAATATCTTCACCATACATAAAAAAAGTTTCGTCAAGAAGCCCAACTTTTTCCAACACTTCAGACCTCAATAACATGAAGGCTCCACTTAAAATATCAACTTCGTGATTTTTATTTTCAGCCAAGTATCCCAAATGATATCTGTTAAATTTTGGTGATTTTTGGAATAATTTTGAAAGCCCGAAAATTTTATAAAAAGCTACGGCTGGAGTTGGTAGTCCTCGCTTTGATTCGGGTAAAAAACGGCCTTTTCCGTCTACCATTCGAACCCCCATACCCCCGGCATCTGTATGATTTTTCATAAAATCAATCACTTTTCGAAAGGTAGATTCTTCCACAACGGTATCTGGATTTAAAAGTAAAATGAATTCTGAATTTGATTCAGATATTGCTTGATTATTCGCTTTGGAAAACCCAACATTTACCGTATTCTCAATACATTTAACCGATGGAAATTTTATTTTCACCATTTCGATTGAATTGTCCACGGAGTTATTGTCAACAACAAAAACTTCAGCATCAATTCCTTCTAAGGCGTTATAAACCGAGTTTAAACATTGCTCAAGAAAATATTCAACATTGTAATTTACAATGATAATTGAAAGTGTATGTTTATAATTTTTCTGCACTAATCTGCTATGGCAATACAAGAAATTTCAATAGGAACATCCATAGGAAGTTTTGCTACTTGAACCGTCTCTCGCGCTGGAGGATTTTCTGAGAAATAGGAACCATAAACACCATTTACAATTGAAAAATCATCCATGCTTTTTAAAAAAATACTGCATTTTACAACGTTTGAAAGAGACATTCCAGCCTCCTCAACTAATGACTTAATATTTGATAACACCCTATTTGCGGCAATTTCTACATTTTCAACTTCTAAATTTCCAGTCATTGGATTTAAAGGGATTTGTCCGCTAACGTAAAGTGTATTGTTTATTAAAACAGCTTGACTGTAGGGTCCAATTGGAGCGGGAGCGCCTGAAATTTGTATGAATTTTTTCATGTTACTTAAATTAACGATTTCTTAAAGCAATAATTGCTTTACATTTGTGCAAAGAAAAGCATTTCCTCTTAGAAGTGAAGATTTTATTGGTTGATTTTTACGATTCATTTACCTATAATTTGGCGCATTACCTTGAGCCTTTGTGTGAACAAGTGGATGTAATTCGCGACAACGAAATTAAATTTGAAACTATTTCTAACTACGATAAAATTATTCTGTCTCCTGGACCAGGTTTACCCGAAAACACTCAGTCGATGAAGCTAATTTTAGAAAAATTTTCTGGAGCTATTCCAATACTTGGCGTTTGCCTTGGAATGCAGGGAATTGTTCAATTTCTTGGAGGATCGTTGACTCAAAAAAAAATGATTTTACACGGGAAACCTGTTCAACTCCAAGTTGAAAAACAGTCATTGCTCTTCGCTGACCTTCCAGCGAAGTTTAATGTGGGCCTATATCACAGTTGGGAGGTGAAAGTTCCTGACGATAAGAAATACCTAATAACTGCCTATGATGAGCACGGGGTCATAATGGCAATTGAGAATCCCGAAAAAAAATTGGTTGGAGTTCAATTTCATCCAGAATCTATCTTGACTGAATACGGAAAAGAGATTTTGTCTAATTTTTGTAGGTTAATGTAACAATTGTAGCAAACTTGTTGCAAGAAAAAATAAAAAACCCCTAAATCTTTGATAATCAATAATTTCAGGGGTTAGTTTTGTTGGCCCACTAGGGCTCGAACCTAGACTCTTCTGAACCAAAATCAGACGTGTTGCCAGTTACACCATGGGCCATTGCGGGGTGCAAATTTAAAACTTCTATTTAAAAAAGCGAAAAAAAATA
>VGFL01000032.1 GCA_016868915.1 Bacteroidota bacterium
TCTTTTCCCCGCACAGTATGCCACCATCGATTTAAGTCATGGGCAATAGAGCCGGTACTTACCTGCCCTAGGCGGTATTGTTTATAAAGGTTTTCGACTTTGATTACTTCCATTGAGGTTGAGGGTTCAGTATTAGGGTTGAGGTTTAAAAAATTTCTCAATCCTTGAGCCTTAATATTAGTCCTTGATTAAACCGTATCCATAAAACTTTTCTCGACTTGGTTGAAGATAATGATTCCTAAAAACAGAACGCCGAAACTAAAAATGCTGGTATAAGCCAAACCGCTCCAATCAAAAGAACCGATACTGAAAAAGGCATAGCGGAAACTTTCCATGATGGGTGTAAGTGGGTTCATACTGATTATCGCATGTAATTTTCCACTTGTATAGCTTAAGGGATAGATTATAGGAGTAGCGTACATCAAGAGCTGAATTCCAAAGGTCAATAAGAAACTTAAATCGCGGTATTTGGTTGTGAGTGCCGAGAATATAATTCCCAAGCCTAGGCCCATAACTGCCATCAAGAGAATTAAATACGGAAGAATTAAAATGTGCATATTCACATTTACTTGGATGTCTTTTGTAACTATCTGATAAACCATTATCGCCAAGAATAGCAAAACTTGAATACCTAACTTGATGAGGTTCGAGATCACAATTGAAATCGGCGTTGTTAATCGAGGGAAATAGACTTTTCCGAAAATTCCGGCATTCGCAACAAAGGTATTGGATGTTTTATTGAAGCAATCAGAGAAGTAGTTCCAAAGTGTAATTCCAGAAAGGTAGAACAAAATTGGATCAATGTTATCCGTAGGAATTTTTGCAATTTGATTGAACACAAAGAAAAAGGTAAGCGTTGTAAATAAAGGCTGTACAAAAAGCCAAATTGGTCCTAGAATCGTTTGCTTATACTGCGAAACAAAATCTCTTCTAACAAACAACATGATCAAATCGCGGTAACGCCACAACTCTTTAAGATTAATGTCGAGTAAGGAACGCTTCGGGGAGATTATTTCAGTCCAGGAGTCTTTCATTTTTGAATTATGACGTTTAGAAGATTTAATTTATAGTTTCAATAAAGAAGTTTGATTTCTGGTATCTTGATTGTCAAATTATCATCCCTGCAGCAACCGTATTATTGGTGTATTCATCAATTAAAATAAATGAACCTGAATTTCGATTTTTTCGGTAAGAATCTATAAAAAGAGGGCTCATTGTCTTTAACTTAATTCGAGCAATATCATTTTTTATTAGATTATTTTCTCCTTCAAGCCTTTTCATAGTTGTTAAATCCATTTTATACAAAATATCATTCAAGATACATCTACTGGAATTTGTTGTGTGTTGAATCGCATAAGTTCCATTCACGTGCATTTCATTTTCACCCATCCAGCAGAGCATTGCATCAATCTCTTGTGAGGGCATTGGTTTATTATTTACTTTTACCAACATATCTCCTCTACTTATATCAATATTATCTTCCAATTCGATTGTGATGGATTGGGGGGCAAACGATTCTGATATCCGTCCCGATGTACCATAAATTGCTTTAACCTTGGATCTAAGACCAGAAGATACGCTTTCTATCTCATCATTTTCGCGAATTACTCCTCCTGCAATTCGTCCTGCGTATCCCCTGAAATCATGATATTTCTCTATATTTGGACGAATTACAGTTTGAACAGGAAAACGAAAATCTATTAAATTATTATCATTAGCAACGGGTATTGTCTCCAAGGTATGTAAAAGAGTGGCACCATCATACCAAAACATATTTTCAGACCGATTTACCACATTGTCTCCATTCAATGCTGAAATAGGAATAAAATCAACATCATGAATGTCTAATTTTGCTGCAAAATCATTATAAGATTCTACAATCTGCAAAAACTTTTGCTCTTTGAAATCGACCAAATCCATTTTATTAACGCAAACAACCAAATGTGGAATTTGTAGTAAGGATGCGATGTAACTATGACGTTTGGTCTGCTCAACTACTCCGTTTCTTACATCAATTAAGATCAACGCAGCATTTGCTGTTGAAGCTCCGGTAACCATGTTGCGCGTATATTGAATATGGCCCGGAGAATCAGCTATGATAAACTTACGCTTGGACGTTGAAAAATAGCGATAGGCAACATCAATCGTAATTCCCTGCTCGCGTTCGGCCTTTAAACCGTCCGTTAAGAGAGATAAATCAATGTTATTTAATCCCTTTCGCTCACTACTTTTTTGAAGTGACTCGATTTGATCGACAAAAATACTCTGAGAGTCGAATAATAAGCGCCCAATCAAGGTACTTTTTCCATCATCGACACTTCCTGCTGTTGTGAATCGAAGTAATTCTTCTTTCATTAAAAATATCCTTCTTTTTTCCGATCCTCCATAGACGTTTCTGAACGCTGATCATCTGCCCTATGACCTCTTTCAGTATACGTTGCAACAGAAACCTCTTTAATTATTTCTTCGTATTTAGATGCGCTTGATTCAATTGCGCCCGTGATTGTTAAATCACCAATCGTTCTAAACCTAACTCGCTCTATTGTCACCTTCTCGTCTTTTTTGAGCGTGATAAAAGGAGAAAATGCCAAAATTGTATCCCCTCTTCTTACCACCTCTCTTTCGTGGCTAAAATATAAACTTGGTAAATCTATTTTTTCTTGCTGAATGTACATCCAAATATCTAACTCCGTCCAATTACTAATTGGAAATACACGAAAATGTTCGTCTACCTGTTTTTTTCCATTAAAAATAGTCCAAAGTTCGGGTCTCTGATTTTTGGGGTTCCACTGCCCAAAAACATCGCGATGAGAAAAAAAGCGTTCTTTGGCACGAGCCTTTTCTTCGTCTCTTCTCCCTCCCCCAAGTGCGGCATCAATGTGATATTTCTCGAGTGTATCCAGAAGAGTAACCGATTGAGCTCGATTTCTACTTGCATTAAAACCTGCTTCTTCCCGCACCTTTCCACTATCAATTGAGTCTTGAACGAATCCAATTATTAATTTAGCTCCAAGTTTTTCAGCCCACTTATCTCTAAAATCTAATGTTTCTTGAAAATTGTGCCCCGTATCAATATGTAAGAGCGAAAAAGGAATATTCGCGGGATAAAGGGCTTTTCTTGCCAAGTAGCTAACCACTATTGAATCTTTACCCCCTGAAAATAAGATACATGGATTTTGAAACTGTGCGTATGCTTCACGAATCACATAAATTGCTTCTGATTCCAATTCTTCAAGATAAGATAATCGGTAAGTCATAAAATTTGCTATTTAAACTTGAGATTTTTAATGTTGAGTCAATCTGATCTGAATTACAGAATTGGTTGATGTTAAAAGAGGAAAATTATCTCCAAAACCGCATCCCCAATTCTCCTGCAATTTTAATAACACATTCGTTTACATCAAATTGAGAAGTATTTATTCGAAAAGATTCTTCTGCAGGTTCTTCAAAAGGGTCTGAAATGCCTGTAAAATTTGCTATTTCACCTAATCGCGCCTTCTTATACAGACCTTTTG
The DNA here is from genome assembly GCA_016868915.1 of Bacteroidota bacterium. Lineage (GTDB taxonomy): Bacteria > Bacteroidota > Bacteroidia > Flavobacteriales_D > Crocinitomicaceae > UBA952. The sequence continues at coordinate 3,516 of VGFL01000032.1, forward strand.
GATCCCGTTGTTCGCATGTCGCTAAATCACATTCTACATAAACCTCTAAAAATCGTTCATTTTGTAAAATTTCTTGGACTAGTTTGCGATGTTCCTCGTATGGCGTGATAAGGGAAATCAAAACAATCATTCCTGCATCAGCCATCAATTTTGCCACCTCAGCGACACGACGGACATTCTCCAAACGATCAACAGCAGAAAAACCTAAATCTTTATTAAGACCCAAACGAGTATTGTCGCCATCTACGCAATACGTATGATTTCCCATTTCAAATAGACGCTTCTCTAATGCGTTTGCAATAGTAGATTTACCAGAACCGGGTAATCCATACAACCAAATCACGGCCGATGGGTGCCCATTGTGTGCTTTTCGGTGTTCTTGTGTAATTGTAAAATTTTGCATTTCTAATGTTTCAGCTTTCTTTTTTTTTAAGGCTTCGCCATCCTCAGTCACAGTATTTTTGTGTGAAAATACCGTGGTGAGTTCCCAAAAATATGCCGCAAACCAATTAAATTTTACTCCAAAGAAGCAAAATCGGTTCTTTATGGCGCTCCTTATACTGATCTAGCTCAACTTGATTCATTACGAGATAACGAATTTTCCGTTGAACCAAGACTTCCGCTTTTTCAATAAGTTCAGTTAGGTATGCCTTATCAACTTTTCCGACCAGAATAACATCAATAATTCCTGAGTCCTGCCCTTTGGCATAGTCACCTATTAAATAGGCATTTTCTACATCACCTAATCGTTGAATAACCCACTCAATAATGGAGTCTAACCCAGTCATTTTTGATACGATACTTCTAATTTCTGGAAACAAGGGGTGCGACTGCTTTGCTTTATACTTTACCATGTTACCAACGGCTTCACTTTCTAGTATCCCAGCTTCTGTCAAACGATTTAATTCAACACGGACGGCATTTGTACTTTCGCCAAATTCTTTTGCAAGTTGACGCAAATATGCCTTCATCGTTGGATTAAGAAAAAATTTAACCAACAAACGAATTCTTGTTTTGGATGTAATTAATGCATCTAACATTGAGTAACAAATTTACTCAATATTTTAAAACTTCCAATAGTATTTTAAAAGTTTTCATGCAGATACATAGATTTTAATAGACTTAAAAAATTTATATTAGCTGCAATAATAAGCAGCTACAAATTTGATAGTTTCCATGAAAAAATAGCGCTCAACCTTTCATAATTCTAAAAATCTCTTGAGCATTTCCATTCCCTGATTATGGCTTTTTTCGGGATGGTATTGAACCCCAAAAATATTTTCTTTTTCAAAACCAGAAATAAATTCTTTTTCGTAAATCGTTCTATGTTGTACCACTTTTTCTTCAGGTTCTTCGGCGTGATAACTATGAACGAAATAAAACTCATTTTTCGGGTCACTGAGTAATTTGCTATTTTCTGCACAGACACTATTCCATCCAATATGAGGAACTTTAAAATTGGAAGGATCTTGAACATCTAATTTTACAATTTTTGTTCTTATCCATCCAAGTCCATTAGTATTTCCTTCTACACTGTGAAGGGCCATTAATTGCATGCCTAGACAAATTCCCAAAATTGGTTTTTTTTCATTGAGAGCAAAGTGAGATAGTGATTCCGCTAAATTTTGTGACTGAATATTTTGCATCGCGATTCCAAAATGTCCGACCCCAGGAAGTATAATCTTTTCGCAACCAATAATTTCTGTTGGATTTTTAACGACTTTAAAATCAGCATGTAATAAATGTAACTTTCGTTTAACAGAATGTAAATTTCCTACTCCGTAGTCTATAATTCCGATAGCCATAAAACAAATATACGAAATCAGTAAAAAAACCATAAATTCGCACACATGTATCGCCCAAGGATAATTCCGGTTTTATTATTAAAAGATAACGCCTTAGTTAAGTCATCTCAATTTAAAAACCATAAGTATATTGGAGACCCCCTTCACACGGTTAAGATATTTAATGAGTTGAAAGCTGATGAAATTCTGTTCTTGGACATTGAAGCTTCCAAAAGAGGTAAATTAATAGATGTAGATTTAGTTCGGCAAATTGGTGAAGAAGCTAATGTTCCATTTGGAGTCGGGGGAGGTATAAAAACAATTGATGATATCAAACAATTAATTCAAGCGGGAGCCGAGAAGGTTATTATTTGTTCAGAGGCAATTCAACGGCCTGAATTTATAACGGAGGCAAGTGAAATTTTCGGTTCATCCACGATTTGTGTATGCTTAGATTTAGGAAAATCACTCTTTGGTGGGACAAAATTATTCAGTAAAGGCGGAACAGAAAAACATAGCATCAAACCATTTGAGTTTGCAAAAAAGATGGAGAAATTGGGGGCTGGTGAAATTATCGTTCAATCAATTGACAGAGATGGCATGATGACCGGTTACAATTACTTTGAATCAGTAATAATTGCAAAATCAGTATCCATCCCTGTTACCATACTTGGTGGAGCAGGACAATTAAATGATATTAAACTCGTTCACGAAAAATTTAACTTTAACGGTTACGCAGCTGGAAGTATATTTGTATATTATGGAATCCATAGGGGGGTATTATTAAACTACCCTGAAAGGGATGCTCTTCAAAAAATATTCAGTTAAAAAGGGACTCATTAATCACTCAAAAATTACCTGAATCAATTCAAATTTAGTACTTTTGCGCGATGAAATTCAGATCTTATCAACAATGTAATCGTTGCGTCATGGATACGACAGATCCGAACATTGTATTTGATGATGAAGGAATTTGTAACCACTGTGAAGAGTACAAAAATATAAGGGCCGCTCACAGCTACATGGGAGAGCAGTCGGATAATACATTTAACTCTCTAATTTCTAAAATTAAGGCTAAGGGCAAAAATAAAAATTATGATTGTGTTGTTGGTTTAAGCGGTGGAATCGATAGTTCGTATGTTGCTTATATTGCAAAAAAAAATGGTTTACGTGTCTTGGGAGTACATATGGACAATGGTTGGAATTCAGAAGAAGCTGTTCAAAATATCAAAAATATTGCTAAAATTTTAGATATAGACTATGAAAGTCATGTGCTAGACTGGGAGGAATTCAAGGACATTCAACTTGCTTTTTTGAAAGCTTCTATTCCAGAGGCAGATACTCCAACAGACATCGCAATTTTATCCAGTTTGCATCGTATAGCAAGTAAATATGGTATTAATTATATTTTAAGTGGTGGTAATTTTGCTACCGAGGGAATTTTACCCAAATACTGGCATTACAACGCCAAGGATTTAACTTATTTTCAAACTATTCAAAACACATTTGGTACAAAGCGAATTAAGAGTTTTCCTACTTTCGGTTTTCGAAGTGAGATGTACTTTAAACTTATATTAAATATAAAAATGATTTATCTTCTTAACTATATTCCTTTCGATAAATCGGAAGCAGTAAAAATTTTAGAAAAAGAAATAAATTGGAAAAATTATGGTCCCAAGCACCACGAATCGCAATACACGGCATTTATTCAATCATACTACTTATATAAAAAGTTTAATATAGATTATCGAAAAGCCACATTATCTTCCCAAATTTGCGCCGGAACTATTTCTAGACCGGAAGCACTTAAAATTCTTCAAACCAAACCTTATGATGATTCAAAAATTGCCAAAGAGATAGAGTACATTGCAAAAAAATTAGGAATAACAAAAGAATCACTTAGCGAAATTATCGATAGTGAACCAAAATGGTATGTAGAATTCTCCAATGATGAAAAATGGTTGAATTATGTTTATAATACATATCGAAAAGTGTTTAAGAAAGAAAAATTAGGTAACTTTTAGAACCCGTTATGTCTCTCAATTAATCCCCAAAAGAAAGAATCATAGATTATTTTTAATAAAACACTTATTAATTCAAATTATTCTTGTAAATTTGCCCTCCATTATTGATATATAATTAACAAAATATGAGAAAAGATATCCATCCCGAAGATTACAGACTAGTTGTATTCAAAGACATGTCGAATGAATATTCTTTCTTGTGTCCGTCATGTGCTCAAACAAGAGATACCGTAATTTGGGAAGACGGTAATGAGTATCCACTCGTCAAATTGGATATTTCACATAAATCTCATCCATTCTTCACAGGAGTTCAACAATTTGTTGACACCGCAGGTAGAATCGATAAATTCAAAAACCGTTACGGACGCCATTTGAAATAACAAAATTTTAAATAGATATGAAGGACTGCATTGCGGTCCTTTTTTTTATTCACATCTTAAATTTTATTTGAAAACCTACATTAGTTAATCTTTCTTAGAGCATTAGAATCTCAAAAATAAAATTTAAATCTACTCTATTACATAGTTAGAAATTAAACAAAATCAATCTCAATATTGTTAAAAAAATTCTAATCGATACGAAATATTGAATATTATTTATTTGAATATTTAACTTTTTTTACTTTAAACTTTTTAAAAAGAAAAAAGTACCTTTGATATAAATTGTAATTAATAAAAATAAAAGAAAAATGGCAACATTAGTTGGAAAAAAAGCCCCATCATTTAAGGCGGCAGCAGTAGTTAACGGAGGAGAAATCATAAATGATTTTTCGTTAGATCAGTATTTGGGAAAACACCACGTACTGTTCTTTTTTTACCCTAAAGATTTTACGTTCGTCTGTCCATCGGAATTACACGCTTTTCAAACAGCATTGGGAGAATTTGAATCTCGTGGAGTTAAAGTTGTAGCTTGTTCTACAGATACAGAAGAATCACATTGGGGCTGGTTACAAGTTCCTAAAAATAAGGGTGGAATACAAGGCGTGACTTATCCTATCGTAGCAGATACGACAAAAACAATTTCAGAAGCTTTTGGTGTACTAGCTGGTGAATACGAGTACGATGAGGAAGGCAATCTAACGGCATCAGGGCCTATGATTGCTTACAGAGGTCTGTATTTAATCAATAAGGAAGGAATGGTAATGCACCAGTTGATTAACTTTTTTCCACTCGGAAGAAATGTTGATGAGGCCCTGAGAATGGTAGATGCACTTCAGTATTTTGAAGAAAATGGTGAGGTTTGTCCTGCCAACTGGCAAAAAGGAGATGCTGCCATGAAACCATCTTTTGATGGTGTTGCTGACTATTTAGCATCGCATTAATACAGAATATCAATAATAATGGAACCGCTTGTATCTAAATAGGCGGTTTTTTTGTTGTTTTACAAACTAAATAAATTAAAATGAAAAAACTGATTATTTTATTATCGCTTTCCTTTGGATATTATTCATTTGGTCAAATAACAACTCCTATGGCGAGTCCTCTTGCCAAAGTAGAACAAAAAGTAGGTTTAGCTGATATTTCAATAAGTTATAGTCGACCAGCTAAGAGGGGTAGAGTCGTTTTCGGAGATTTGGTTCCATTTAATGAGTTGTGGAGAACTGGCGCAAATGAAAATGCAAAAATCACTACTTCGGAAGCCTTGATATTTGGAAAGGATACGCTAAAGGCAGGAACATACGCTATTTTTACAAAACCAAGTGAAACAAGTTGGGAAATTTTCTTTTATACTGACTATTCAAATTGGGGAACACCAGAAAACTGGGATGAAAAAAAAGTTGCCCTAAAAACAGAGGCGGCAGTTTCCTTTCTCACCGAAACTGTTGAAAATTTTACAATTGGAATTGATAAAATGGAAAATAGCTCAGCTGAAATTACCTTTAGCTGGGAGAATACCAAAGTATTACTTCCCTTTTTACTAAATACCAGAGATAAAGTATTAGCGAGCATTAAAAAAACAATGGATGGTCCAACTGCAAATGATTACCACCGCGCTGCATCTTATTACTTTTCTGAAAAAATTGATATGAGAAAAGCATTGGAATGGTCAACAAAAGCAGTAGAGTTAAGAGGAGAATCAGCCTATTGGATGACGCGCTTACTTGCTCAATTACAAGCAGAAAACGGAGATTATAAAAAAGCTATTGAAACTGCTAAAAAATCGATGGAAGTCGCTGAAAAAGATGGTGATCTGAATTATGTTAAACAAAATAAAACATCAATCGACGAATGGATTAAAAAGAGAAATTAAAAAATTATCATTATTTCTATTACCTAGCAATGATAGGAGACCCTATTTTTTTAGAAAATGTGTAAGTAAATTTTGCCCCTACAAAAATAATTTGTGAAGAATAGTGAATCCATGCCATAAAAATGAATATACTACCAATTATACCAGTCGACCCTAAAGCAAACATATTGAATAAGTAATATTTTATAACTAATTGACCAAAAAAAAGTAAAACCGCAGTCACGATTGCTCCCATTGATGCTACCCGCCATTTTACTGTACCATTGTTTAAATACTTAAATACTAGAAGAAAAATAAAATAATTAAACAAAATTGAAAAAGTAAAATCAAGTAAACCAATAAATACAACTTGAATGTCATGTGACTTATCAATTAATATATGGATTACAGTAAAACCAATTGAATGAAATAAATAGAGAATCAAAAACAAAAGGGCAAAACCAGCAAGAAACAATATAGAAATTAATCGTTCAAAAATGTTAACTTGTATTGCTTTTCTCACTCTCAAAACCATTCTCTCAATATTGTAAATTTCATTAATGCTTATTCTCAAGGAGTTTAAAAAAGCTGAGCTCGCAATTATGACAAAAATTATCCCAAGTATTTCGAAAAAAAGGTTTCCTCTATTTAGATCATACGATTTGACTACTAGCATTATTTCATCAACATTTCTCAGGCCGACAGTTTCAGTTAAAAATTCTTGGATCTGATTTAAAATATAATCCTTCTCTAATATTCGACCTAAAAAAGAAATTACTAAAAATAACAACGGGAATATCGAAAAAAGAGCATAATAGGCCAGAGCAGCTCCATGAAAAAAAGCTCTCTCTTGAAAAAAACTCACTAAAGTATCCTTGGCAAGGGAAAAAATAACGTGAGACCGATTATATAATTTACTTTTGAATGACAATTTGTGTTCCGATTTTAAGAGGAGAAAAAGAATGAAGTACAAGAAAACCGACCTCTGAATTACAATGATTTTCAAAAAAAGATCCTTTGAAAAAGGAAGATACAGTCTCCAAAGTAATCCCATTTTTTCCAATTATCTCATACTGTGACGGCCGAAAATAGATGAATTCATCATTTATTTTAATTCGATTCCAAAAACCAAAAAGTTCAGCCTCTTCCTTATTTCGGGGTTTAAAATACACATCTTGAGGAGTTCGCTTTCGAGATAACTTACCTTTTTTCAAATGAATTATACTATCTGAAATGGACAACAAATCAGTACCATCGTGAGAAACAATGACTAAAGTGCAATTAACCTCTAATTTAAGTTTTGCTAAATAAGCTATAAGTTTAGATTTTAATAATTCATCCAAATGAGCAAATGGTTCATCTAAAAGAAGGGCCGATGGTTTGGATGCAATAGCCCGTGCAATAGCAAGACGCTGTTGTTCACCACCAGATAAAGATACTGCCTTTTGATTTTCAAGATCGTGCAATCCAAAAATTCGCATTATTTTTCGAACCCACGGATCTCTTTTTTCAAATGCCAAATGAGCTGCTTTTAAATGAATATTTTCGTAAACGGTATGATATGGATCTAAGGCGAAATTTTGTTCTACAATCTGAATAAAAGGATATCCAGGAATAAGAAATTGATTGGCCAACGGAAGTTCTCTTCCTTTTAAATACATTTTTCCTTGTTGAGGAGTAAGTTTACCGGCTATTATTGCAAGTAAACTAGATTTCCCAGCTCCGCTTCTACCGACGATTCCAAGTGTTTCACCTTGTTTAATTTGTAGAGAAATACTTTTGAGAATTGGTCTTTCAAAATCAAGCGATATATTTTCTAACTCAATCACAAATCAAATGTAAAGAAAGATAAGTTATCCATACCCTTCAATGAAAATACTCTTCAACTTTGAAATGTAAATAAGTTAATCAAGCTTTCGTAAAAATATTGTTATCCGGTAATCCTGCGAAAAAAATGGATTGTATCTTCAATTACTCAAGGAAATTCTAATGCCAACAAATATTGTTCTTCTATAAAAATCCTAACTCAAGTTTTGCCTCTTCACTCATCATATCCTTGTCCCAAGGCGGGTCAAATACAATATTTACCTTACATGAAATAACCTCTTCTATAGTTGCTACTTTATCCTCGACCTCCTTTGGTAAAGTTTCAGCTACCGGACAATTTGGTGATGTTAAAGTCATTTCAATTTGAACATTATTCTTTTCGTCTATTTTTACTTCGTAAATCAATCCAAGTTCGAATATATCTACAGGAATTTCAGGATCATAAATAGACTTTAACATATTGACTATTTTATCTTCTAATTCCTTCATTTTTTATAATTAATTATTTTAATAGCATCCATTTTCATTCGTTTTACCATACTCAATAAACCATTTGCACGTGTGGGAGACAAATGCTCTTTCAATCCAATTTCATCGATAAAAAATAAACTTGAAGAGGCAATGTTCTGAGGAGATTCGTCATTAAATACTTGAATTAAAAGGGCAATTATTCCCTTCGTAATTATCGCATCTGAATCAGCAAAAAAACACATCTTTTCATTTTTATATTCAGATTTTAGCCATACACGGGATTGACACCCCTCAATAATTTGGGAATCATCTTTTTCCTCCTCTATGAGTTGTGGTAATTCCTTTCCTAAATCAATGATATATTCATACTTTTCCATCCAATCTTGAAACATGGAGAAATCATTAATTATTGCATGTTGTTTTTCTTCAATAGACATAGGGTAAAATTACAGAAAACTATTAAACGCTTATCTATACTTATAATTAACTCTGACAAGCGTTGCTCCTTTACCATATTTGGCAAAATTAGCATCTGAGGTATCTATTCCAGAATATTTAGTTAATAATGCCCTAACCTTATTTTTAAGAATACCTTCCCCTCGCCCATGAATAATAACAAAGTTCGAAATTTTCAATTCCAACATTTTCTGTGTAAATTCATCTGCCTTGCGTAATTGAAAATTAAGGATTTCAGCACTGGTCAACTGTTTTTCAGCAGATTGATAATGCTCAATGTGTAAATCAATTTCAGGAATTTCGATTTCTTGAATAGTTAGTTTCTTATTTGAATCTGACTCGATTTTATCCTTAAATACAATTTTTTCAGTGTAATGCTCACTGTGAATTTTGACGAGATTAACCTTTAAAACGATCAAATCAATACCAAACTCATTTTCAACAAGGTACTTAAACGTATTGATTTGTTTTTTAATAATACCATAACCCGATTCATGAGTAAACCTAACTTTTTCACCTAAAGAAAATATCATAATCAAATAGAAATGGATTAACTTTTTGAATAAAATACACTGGAATTAAAAATGATAATATCCAAAATAAAACTATACCCAATTTAAGTAGTGAGGAGGCGTCATTTGACATAGGAGCTTCCAAATAATGATTCACTTCACTTGAAATTATTATGTCTGAATCCTCAAGACTATCGATAGCTCGTATTTTGCGTAATAATTTATTATCCCTCAAGATTATTTCTTTCATTCTTGAATAATCCTTATTTGAAAGATTACTATAATCAAGAACGTAATTTATATTATTTTGTTTAAATATTTTTCTTATCGAATACCTTTTCTGAAATGATCTCACACGAATAGCCAGGAAAAAACCAAAACCAACCATGTACCAATTCTGCATTAAAAAACCAATTAATATCATAATTAAAGACGAAATAAAGGAAAACACAACCATAAATAAATCTGATTGCTTTGATAACAATAGTCTAAATAATTGGCCCCCGTCCAAGGGATCTAATGGGAGAAGATTAATCGCATTCAATGCAATAAAAATCAAAGCTGAGAGAAAAAATAACTGATTCGGATGAAAGCCATAAGCAAGTAATAAAATGAGGCCTATTATCATACCGGGGAAAGGCCCTGCAGCTACCACTAATAAACTTTCATACTGAGAATATTTCTTTTTTCTTCCGTCTACAAAGGCTCCCATTAATGGAACAAAAACCATCGAGATTTTCTTGTATTTAAATAATTTCATAAAAATAAAATGACCAAGCTCGTGAATCACAAGAGCAGAAACAAGAATTATAAGAAATAAAATTTGATCACTAAAAAAGTACACAAAGGTGATGACAAATAAAATTAAAGAAAACAAAGTTGTAAACCATGGTTTTTTATCTTCACTTTGATTAAGTTGAGGTTTTTGCGGGTACAACACTTCATTATCGTTCTCTATCATTTTTTAGCTAACCCTTCACGGCAATTTTGTATTAAACTATTTATCATGAAAGTAAAAATAAAAAGAGTTTGTTAAATGGCATATTTTTTGTAAATTTCAATTCTAAAAAAAGCATATGAAATTATTAAAATTTTTAACATTAGGTCTACTTTTAATTAGTTCAACTAATGTTTTCGGTCAAAAAACTTCAGAAGAGAAAGCTGTGGCGCAAACGTCTAAAATGAAAAATGAACTCGGACTTTCTGATGAACAAACCGAGAAAGTGAAAGAAATAAATTTAGGGATAATCAAGAAAAACGAAAATATTAAATCCAATGCTGATCTTTCAGAGACTCAAAAAAAGGAGATAATTAAGACTAATAATCAGGCAAGGATGTCCATGCTTAAAAGTGTTCTAACCTCAGAACAATATGTAAAATTGGAGTTGGCCATTGAAAAACGGAAAAATGATCATTTGAAAAAGAAAATGAAAGATAAAAGAAAGGAAAAAAAAGTTAAGAAAGATTAATTCAGTTATATTAAAAAAGGCCATTCAATTGAATGGCTTTTTTTTTAAATCACAATTAAAAAATTCTTCCTTTAAAGTTCTCACAATTTCCGAAATAGGCCTAATCTTTTTTATAAACTCAATTGATGGCCCAGCACACCATACATTCTGATAAGTGGAACTGAAAGCTGCTCTCTCGAGTTTTTTCATTCCCTTAATAAAAAGAAGTGTCTTGAACCATTTTTTAATCCGTTTATTTTTTGTTAAAAATTTTTCAAACTTGGTTTGGCTCGTTCCTACCTCTTTAACGTATGGCGTATTAATAACGGTACATGGTGTTCCTGAGATTTTTGTTGTCATAACAATATCCTTTGCCCCGTATTGAACACAGGCATTTTTATATTCCTCCGAGACGGGCGCTTCGGCAGATGCGATAAAAATACTTCCCATTGAAACGCCACATGCTCCAAAATTCAATACTTCTTTTATTCCAAAACCACTGCCTATTCCACCAGCAGAAATAATTGGAATATTACAGAGAGCAACCAATTCTGGAATTAATTGATGATATGAAAAATTACCCGCATGACCACCTGCCTCTTTATTAACAGCAATAATTGCATCAGCCCCGAGTTTTTCAACTTTTAATGCGAACTTGATATCTGTTACATCGCAAAATACCTTTATTCCTCTCTCATGAGCACGTAAAATTGTTTCCTCAGGAGAACCCAAAGATGTAATAATAAAATCTACTTTTTCTTCACAACAAGCTCGCAATTGTTCTTTGTATCTATGGTTTGATTTATTAACTATTAGATTAATTCCAAAGGGTTTATTTGATTTCTTTTTGATACTTCGAATCGCATTTTTCATATCTCCAACTTTTCTGAAATTTAATGCTGGGATAGCACCAGTAATTCCCGCCTTTAATGCTTCAACCACCATTTTCTCATCAGATACTAAAAACATTGGTGCCATAATTACAGGAAACTCAATACCTAAAATATCTGAAAGTGTAATACTTTTTGTTTTTGACATGTACGTGTAAAGATATGGGTAAATTTGTAATTCAATAGATAGAAATGATAAGACACTGGTTAGAAGCATTCAGATTACGAACTATTCCATTATCAATATCAGGAATATGCATGGGCTCCTTTATTGCCTTTCATTCAGGACATACAGATTACCTAATATTTATAATCGCTTTAACTACAACAGTACTTTTTCAAATAATATCTAATCTCGCAAATGATTTAGGTGACTTCGTAAAAGGAACAGATAACGACAAGCGGATAGGTCCAGCTAGAACAATTCAATCAGGTAAAATCACAGTTTATCAAATGAAGATTGCCATTATAGTCACGTCAATACTTTCCCTTCTATCAGCATTTCTTTTAATCTACTTAGCTCGAGAAAATATGAGTTCAAAAATAATTTTTTCCTATCTTATTTTAGCTTGTTTTTGTGTAATTGCCGCTATCACTTATACAGTTGGAAAAAAGCCATACGGTTACAGTGGGTTTGGTGATCTTATGGTTTTTATTTTTTTTGGAGTAGTTGGTGTAATTGGATCAAATACTCTTTTTACAAAAGAAATAGATTGGTCATTATTATTACCGGCATCAGTCATCGGTTGTTTAAGCAGTGCTGTATTAAATTTAAATAATATGCGAGATATTGCAAATGATACTGATTTACATAAAAACACCATTGTTGTAAAGATTGGTCAAAAAAAGGCAAAATTATACCACTGTTTTTTATTGGTATTTGCATTCTTATGTTTGATTTCATATTCAATACTAAAACAAAACTATTGGTTATCGATGGGCTGCTTACCAATTTTAAGTCTGTTCAAACATTGTAAGATTGTAATAAAAAACAAAAATCCACAAGAACTAGATTCAGAACTTAAAAAAGTAGCTTTAACAACTTTTTTGGTAAGTTTATTTGTAGGTTTAGGATTACTTTTTCAGTCGAAATTTTAAGAATTAGCTAATTGGAAATCCAATATTATTGAATACTCAGTTTCTTTTCTAATTCTTCTAAATACAATCTGAACTGTTTATCTGTCTCTGATAAATTCACCACAGTACGACAGGCGTGTAAGACAGTGGCATGGTCTTTTCCACCACAATGAGCCCCAATATTAGCAAGGGAAGATTTCGTCATTTTTTTAGAGAAATACATTGAAATTTGACGAGCTTGGACAACTTCACGCTTTCGTGTTTTTGATTTTAACATTTCAATAGGTAGGTCAAAATAATCACAAACCACTTTTTGAATATATTCTATTGAAACCTCGCGCGCGGTATTCTTCACAAACTTATCCACCATCTGACGAGCAAGATCCATCGTGATGGCTCTTTTATTGAGAGAAGCCTGAGCAAGAAGAGTATTAAATGCTCCCTCCATTTCTCTCATATTTGTATTAATCGAGTAAGCGAGATATTCAACTACATCTTTTGGTAATTCAATACCATTAAGATACATCTTTTTTTCAAGGATTGCGATACGAGTCTCCAGATCAGGCGTATTTAAATCAGCGGATAAACCCCATTTAAAACGAGATAATAATCGTTGCTCCATACCTTGCATTTCAACTGGAGCCTTATCAGATGTTAGTACAATTTGTTTCCCATTTTGATGAAGGTGATTAAAAATACTAAAGAATACATCCTGAGTTTTTTCTTTTCCTGAGAAAAATTGAACATCATCAATAATCAAAACGTCAACCATTTGATAAAAATGTACAAAGTCGTTTGTCGTTTGATTTTTTATCGCATCAATAAATTGATGAGCAAACTTTTCAGATTGAACATATAACACGGTTTTTGATGGGAAATGTTCTTTGATTTCCAATCCAATGGCATTAGCCAAATGAGTTTTCCCTAGTCCTACCCCTCCATAGATTAATAAAGGATTAAACGCTGTACCGCCAGGCTTATTTGCTACTGCAAATCCTGATGCACGAGCCAAGCGATTACAATCTCCCTCAATAAAATTTTCAAAATTCCAAACTGGATTCAAATTAGATTCAATATTAACTTTCTTTAATCCTGGAATAATAAAGGGATTTCTAATTTGATTTTCTGATGTTTGAACGGGTACGTTCAATGGGGAGTTTTTGGGAGAATTAGATTTTAAGGCAGGTAATTTCACCGTGTAAGGTGTTGATTTCGTACTATTATTTTCCATAATAATACTGTATTCAAGTGAACCTTCTGGACCCAACTCTTTCTTAATAACCTTTTTCAATAGTATGATGTAATTTTCCTCGAGCCACTCATAGAAAAAGTGCGAAGGAACTTGAATAGTCAGTACCTCATTTTCAAGCTTGATTGGTATTATGGGGTCAAACCATGTTTTGTATGCCTGTAATGAAATATTATCCTTTATAACTTTCAAACATGATGACCATACAAATTCGTGATTTCCCATTAAAAACCATTAAAAATTAAAAACAAAAACCTATTTATACCTTCTGAAATACTTTATGAAATTCAGGGAACAAATATTTGCATAAAAAAGTTAAAAAAAAAATTTAGTAGGTATTGCTTTTTAAAAAAATTTTACTTGTGCTAAAAAAAAATAATTAAGATGGCGTTTACAGGTATATCTATTCTCTGTAGATTAAATTTAGAAAAAAAATGTAGCTTTACAAATCACAAGAGGCACATTTCAGCATGAGGGAAAAATTTTACTCAACTGTCCGAGTTCGTTACGGAGAAACAGATCAAATGGGGTACTGTTATTATGGAAATTTTGCGCAATATCTTGAGCTTGGAAGAGTTGAGGCTTTGCGATCTCTTGGAATACGATATAAAGATTTAGAAACTGAAGGAATAATGCTTCCAGTTGTAGACCTACAAATTAAATACATATCACCAGCTAAGTATGATGATTTACTGACCATTGAGACACGTATTGAAGAAATAAAAGGAAGTAGAATTTGTTTCGAATATAAAATTTACAACGAGTCTAATAAGGAAGTTATAAAAGCGCAAACTTCATTGGTCTTTGTGGCAAAAAGAAATATGAGGCCTATTAAAGTTCCTGAATTTATAGTAAAAGCAATTGGTTTATGAGATTAAGTAAAGATTCAAATTTTTCCTTTCAAAATGATCTAACTGAACTCATAATCTCATACACTAAAAGCCGTCCAGGTGAGCTTCGCTTGGGTGAAATATTAACCCGAGACTGGAATAAACCAGAAATTAAATATGTATTGTTTGGAATTTCAGAAAGTGTTGGCCCCCAGGCCAACTTTGGAAGGCCAGGTGCAGAAAAAGCTTTTGATTCCTTCCTAGAGGCATTTTGTAATCTCCAATGGAATAGTAAAATCAAACCTGGTTCCTTTGCGTATTTCGGAAAAATAAGTTTTTTAACTTCTTTTTCATCCATTGAAGAGGCAAGATGTCTTGTGAATGAATTAGATGAATTTATTTTAGAATTACTAAAACCACTTATTAATGAAGGAAAAGTTCCAATAGTAATTGGAGGAGGACACAATAATGCTTTCCCATTAATCCAATTAGTCTCAGAAAAATTTCAAAAATTGTCTATCCTAAATATGGATGCACATGCTGATTGCAGGGAAATAGAAGGAAGACATAGCGGAAATTCGTTTTCGTATGCTTTTCAAATGGGTCTGCTCAGCAAATATGGAGTTTTTGGCCTCCATAAAGCATATATCAATAAGAGTACAATTGATTTTCTTAATGAAAAAACAGTTTCTTTTGAATATTTTGAAAATTATTCTTTGGGGAGAAAAAATTTTAAAATTGATATTCAAAAATTTTTAAATTCGCTTGAATCGACCGAAAATCTTGGTATCGAATTGGATTTTGATTGCATTGCCAATTTTCCAAGTTCCGCTATGAATCCAATAGGGTTTTCAATTTCAGAAGCAAGAACATATTTAGAGATTTGTTCTACTTTTTCAAGAATTAGATACTATCATTTCACTGAGGCTGCAGTTATTCAATCGGGAGATGAAAGGTTAGTTGGAAAAGTTTTATCACAACTTACTTACGATATTCTGTGTGAATTTAACTATTAAGTAATTTGTAAATACTATTATAACATTCATCCGTTGGCAGACCAACAACATTTGTATAAGAACCTCTAATTTTATTTACGCATATCAATCCGAGCCAATCCTGAATTCCGTATGCCCCAGCTTTATCGAAAGGATTGAATTGAGAAACATAAAAATCAATTTGTTCGTCATTTAATTTATTGAAGAATACATCAGTAAATGATCTTATACCTATCGTTTTGCCCTTGTAGCAAATTTTTACAGCCGTATTGACTGAATGTATTTTGCCTGATAATTCTTTAAGCATCAGCTTTGCATTTTTTCTATCACCTGGTTTTCCAAGTATCTGTTTTTTTAAAATTACTGTAGTATCTGCAGTTAAAAGAATTGAAGAATCGTTTTTCATCTCTTTTAATGCTTCCATCTTACGGGTAGAAATATAGTCCGCAACCTCTTCACATGGTAAATTAACTGGGTAAGATTCATCAATATCAAGGCTATAAACCTCAACCTCAAAACCCATATCACTTAATAATTGCTTTCTGCGCGGCGATCCTGATCCTAGAATTATTTTTACTGTCTTCATGAAAAAAGAAAATATACCAATGATACATGAAACAATGTAAGAATCCCAGCAAACATGGATAGCTTTATCAATAAATGATTTTTTCTAATGGCTGAATTTGGTTTAAAAATAAGTGAGAAAAACCCAATTAAATCAAATATTGACGCTAACATCCAAAATGCAGACGTCAAAATAGTTAATCTCAATGCAGAAAATTGACCATCTATCATTAAGAAAAAGTAAAATAATGGTGTCAATATCAATAATCCAGCAACTAGAACTTTTGTTGGTTGCACCCCTAAAATCATCGGAACCGTTCGAGCAGCGATTTTCTTATCGCCCTCAATATCCTCAATATCTTTCAATATTTCTCTCGCTAAGTTTTGAATAAAGGCCATTAAAGCGACCACATATATAAAGTTATAATTTAGTTGTATTGACCATGAATCTTCATGAAAAGCAGAATATGGTTTATTGAAATTATTTAATACTTCAAAATAGACAACGACAAGAACTGGAATCATTCCTGTAAGAACTGCTACGATTACATTTCCTATAAACGGCTTTTTCTTGAAATACAAACTATAAAACCACAATAGATTAATGGATGCGAGGTGAATTAATAGAATAAAAGAGGATTTACTAGCTAAAGAAATTAAAATTGAAATTAAAAATGCAATTCCATTAAGAATCCAATGAAGTAAAATTGCTTGTCTTTTTTCAATTAATTTTCCCAAAATTAATTTTTCAGGCTTATTTATCTTATCCGCTTTCACATCAAAATAGTCGTTAATAATATTTCCACCAGCAGCTATCATAAGAGTTGAAATAACTAAAAAGAAAAATAAAATTGGTTTATCATGAATTTTTTGATATCCGTTTGTTGCCAAAATAAAATAACGACAACCATACATGGTAATAGCTATTATAAATAAATTAATGGGTCTTATTATTTTTAAACTGGCCATCATGGGATAATTTTATACACTGTTCTCCTATTTTTCTGGTGAGCCTCCTCTTTTTCTTTTACTGTTAGAAGTTTTAAAATTTCCTCGTCAGATATGATTAATTGAGTTTCACCATAACCCTTGTAGGCTAGTCGCTCAGTATTAATTCCTTTTTGAATAACATACTCATATACTACTTTTGCCCTACGTGTGGATAACTCGAGATTAAATTCTGCATCATTACGTGAATCGGTATGGCCGCCAATTTCAACTCTTACCGAAGAATTTTTTTTCAAGTAATCTACCAAATTATCCAACTCAACAAGAGATTCTTTTTTAATTTCTGCGCTGTTGATATCAAAAAAAATATTTGCCAAAATTATCTCAGTACCTACCTTATTGATGGCAGTTAGAGGAATATCCATTTGTTTTATATTTTCGTTTTCAGGAAGAGTCATATTAAAGTATGCTGAATAATATACATAACCGTCGTGGGTGACCTTCAGGGCATATTCACGATTCATTGGTAAGCAGACAGTAAATTCTCCGGTTACCGCATCAGCATATGCAGTAACTACAACTTGTGCTGTTTGTATATCGATTAATTCAAATTTACCTCCTAATGGTATATTCGTATTTGCATCAAATACTGTCCCTTCAAAATATAATGTTCTAGTTGGTCGTAGGTCTTCAGGAAATTCAAAATAGTAAATGTCGAGGTCTCCATATCCCCCTTTCCTATTTGATGCAAAAAAAGCAATATTACCCTCTGAGGCTACCATCAATGAGTTTTCATTAAACGAGGTATTAATCGGATAACCTAAATTTAAAGGCGCAGACCAAGTTCCATTTTCATCTAATCGTGAAACGAATAAATCTGTCCCCCCCATTCCAATATGACCTTTTGAGGCAAAATATAAAGTTTTCCCATCAGGGTGTATTAACACTGATTCTTCCGCGTATGGTGAATTAATGACATCTGGTAGACGCTCTGGCTGGCTCCAAGATCCATCATCCAACATAATACATTTATAAATATCCGCATTGTCTGATGCTCCTTTATTTTTTACTTCGCGAATAAAATATAAGGTTCTTCCATCTGCTGATAAGGATGGTTGAGTTTCCCACAATGAGGTATTAACGTAACCAGGAATATTAACTGGATTTAACCACCTTGATCCGACTTTTTTCGTATAAAACAAATCACAACTTCCTTTTCCTTCTCTTCCTTCTCCATAATTCACACCGGACATATCAGAACAAGCAACAAAAATCAATGATCTTCCATCCGGACCAATTGTTGGAGCTCCTTCATTATAAAGAGTATTAATATTTTTCGGTAAAGGAATGGCTTGACTCCAGGTTTTGGCAACCTCATTATACTCAGAAATATAAAAATCCTCTTGAACTCCGTGTGGCCGAGATCTTGGCTCAACAACTCTTCTAGTAAACAAAATAGTCTTATCGTCAACGGTAATGGTCGGGAAATATTCGGGGTCTTTCGTATTTATTCCTGGACCAATATTTATCGGATTAAACACTCGTGGATTCTGAATCGATTCGATTGCAAATTCGGAACAAGCAATTATTCGATTTGACTCTTTGACAAATTGGGGATTAGCTGCTCGATTATGAACAAAGCGCGTCAAATATTCAATCGTTTTATCATATTTACCCATTTGAAAGAGTATGTTTGCGGCATAGTAATAGGTGGCGTCGGTCGAATTATGATTTGGATTTATTGAAATTGCTGACTCATAATGTTCCAAAGCACTTTTGAAATTTCCTAATAGCTCAT
Source organism: Bacteroidota bacterium (assembly GCA_016868915.1). Taxonomy (GTDB): domain Bacteria; phylum Bacteroidota; class Bacteroidia; order Flavobacteriales_D; family Crocinitomicaceae; genus UBA952. The sequence continues at coordinate 22,618 of VGFL01000032.1, forward strand.
CGTATTCAGCAGCAAGTAAGTGTGCCTCCCAAAATTTTGGTTCTTTTTTCAAGGCTTTTTCTAATAAAACCAAACCAGCCTGATAATCGGGCATTCTCGTATCGGGATTTAATGCTTTACTTGGTGCCTCTATTGCTTTTTGAAATAATTTAATTGCCCCCTTCTTTTTGGTTGAATAACGCATTTGGGAAAATCCAATCAAACCAATTAAAAAGAAAAATAATAAAACCAGAAATTTCATAAACTAGGGAATATTTATGTATTTATGATTTTGTAAAGAAAGTTGCCAATTTGGATTTTCTTTAATAAAATCAATTATTAAGGGAACCATTTCGTCTAATTTACCCCATTCAGGTTGAAGATACAACAAACAATCTGGATTAACCAATGTCTGATGCTCCTTTGCCCACTTGAAATCTGATTTATTATAAATTATCACCTTTAGTTCATTTGCTCTTACATATGCCTCTGAGCAAGGCTTTTTAAACTTCTTGGGAGAAAATGTATACCAATCTACTGCACCATTTAGCGGATAAACTCCGGATGTTTCAATAGCTACAAACATTTTGCTTTCTTTAAGTTTTTGGATCAATGGACTTAGATTATACATAGCAGGCTCGCCACCAGTAAGCACAACGAAATTTGAAGGAGTTGTTACTACCATTTGAGTAATTTCCTCGATTGACTTAATCTGGTCTTCACTTGAAGTCCAACTTTCTTTAACATCGCACCACACACAACCCACATCACACCCGGATAATCGAATAAAATACGCAGCTTTTCCCGAATGAAATCCTTCACCCTGGAGGGTATAAAATGATTCCATCAAAGGTAAAATTTCTCCGTTTTTAAGACCTTGCTTCATTATGAAACAAATTTAATAGTAAAATTTAATCTAAAGTTTAAAACTAGGCGAATTGGAATTCATTTTCATGAGAGGAAATATACTCTAACGTATCTTGAATCTCGAGATAATCCATTGAGGTCACCAATTTACTTTTTAACTCCTTAAAATGAGCAATTCCTTTAAAGTAATTTGTATAATGTCTCTTCATTTCTACGATTCCTAAAATTTCTCCTTTCCAAAATATACTTTGTTTCAAATGTTCACGAGCAGCATCAACTCTATCATTTATGCTTGGTATGGGAAGATGCTCTCCTGTTGCCATAAAATGCTTTATTTCATTGAAAATCCAAGGATAACCAATACTAGCTCGCCCTATCATAATTCCGTCAATACCATATTTATTTTTGTATTCCAAGGCCTTTTCGGGCGAATCAATATCTCCATTTCCAAAAACTGGTATTTTCATTCTTGGATTATTTTTAACTTCTCCGATCAATGTCCAATCCGCATCTCCTTTATACATTTGCTTTCTCGTACGCCCATGAATTGAAATTGCTTCAATACCAATATCTTGTAACCTTTCTGCAGTATCCACGACGAACTTAGTAGAATCATCCCACCCCAATCTTGTTTTAACTGTTACTGGTAAAGTTGTACATTTTATTATTTCGGAAGTCATTTTAATCATCTTGGGAATATCTTGTAGAATTCCAGCGCCGGCACCCTTACATGCCACTTTCTTTACAGGACATCCATAATTAATATCTAGAATATCTGGATTGGTACGATCAATAATTCGGGCAGCTTCCTTCATACTTTCAATTTCGGCACCAAAAATTTGGATTCCAATTGGTCTTTCGTATTCATAAATATCCAATTTTTGTATGCTTTTAGCTGCATCCCTAATCAGACCTTCTGAAGATATAAATTCTGTATACATTAAGTCAGCACCATGTTTCTTACACAAGGCACGAAAAGGTGGATCGCTTACATCCTCCATTGGAGCAAGCAACAAAGGAAATTCACCTAACTCAATATTTCTGATTTTGATCACAATACAAAAGTAAGATTAAAAAGCATTTCTTATAT
>VGFL01000033.1 GCA_016868915.1 Bacteroidota bacterium
GAAAAGACAGTAATCTATAAAGACTAATTAGGTTCGGTAGATTCCAACGTGAATTATATTGAGCCTGAACTGACATGTAATTTTGAATTACCTAAAGATAGTAAGCATTTTTGATTTTATGTCACTTCGAATTCTTTTGCGAAAAACGAGTAATTGGAACAAATAAAAATTTGTGTAAGCAAATAGCCATCGCTGCACCGAAAATATATCCTACTAGAACATCTGATAAATAATGTACCCCCAAATAAATCCTACTGAAACCCACTAAAATAAGGGGGATGAAATAAATCCATTTTCGTTTTAAATTGGATTGAACCAAAATAAAAAAACTACTAAGGGCTGAAAAATTGGCCGCATGAGAAGAAATAAATCCATACAGTCCACCGGAATATATCTGGCCATCGGGCATGAGAAACAAATGTAATTTACTCTTCAAAATTAAATTGTGTGAAGGTCGATATCTAAGGAAAACATCCTTGAATGCATGGACAGATAAAAAATCAGTCAAAAAAACAAGGATTGAAACTACAAAGAGAAAAATTAGGGAGATTTTCAAACCATTTTTACTGTATATAATAATAAGAAGCAGTATATAAAATGGAATCCAAATGATTCTACTCGATATCTGCCACATAATTTGATCAAGAACAGGTGTATTAAGACCATTTATGAATAGTACAATCTGATGGTCGATATTTTCAAACCATTCAATCATAATTCAAACTCTTCCAAATCATATCTTTTAATTCAGACAACCCTTTTTGAGTAATAGATGAAATAAATACATAGGGTACACTCGGCAAATTTTTAGCTATTTCAATTTTCAATTCATCATCCAACATATCTGATTTAGATATAGCCAATAAACGATCTTTATGTAATAACTCAGGGTTATATAATTTTAATTCGTTTATCAGTATATTATATTCCTTTAATATATCTGAACTATCAGCAGGTATCAAAAATAATAGTAATGAATTCCGTTCAATATGACGCAAAAAACGAATTCCTAGTCCTTTTCCAGCGTGTGCTCCCTCAATAATTCCTGGAATATCTGCAACAACAAATGAACGTATATCACGATAATTTACCATACCGAGGTTTGGACGCAATGTTGTAAATGGATAGTCCCCTATTTCTGGTTTTGCTGCTGAAATAACTGAAAGGAGGGTGCTTTTTCCGGCATTCGGAAAACCAACAAGGCCAACATCTGCAAGAATCTTTAATTCTAAAATTTTCCATCCTTCGGCACCTTCTTCCCCGGGTTGTGCATATCTCGGAGTCTGATTTGTAGCTGATTTAAAGTGATTATTTCCTAACCCTCCTTTTCCCCCTCGCTGAATAATATGTGATTCAGAATCTTGCGTTATTTCAAATAAAATATCGCCTGTTTCCGCATCTTTGGCTATTGTCCCAAGAGGTACTTCAATGATTTCATCTGAACCCTGTGAACCGGTCTTAAGATTTCCTGAACCGTGAGCACCATGTCCTGCTTTTACATGTTTTTTAAATTTTAAATGTAATAAGGTCCAAAGTTGAGCATTTCCACGAACGATTACGTGCCCCCCACGTCCTCCATCGCCTCCGTCAGGGCCTCCTTTTGGAATATATTTTTCTCTTCGAAAATGCGTTGAACCACCGCCTCCATTACCCGAAGAACAATGAATTTTAACATAATCAACAAAATTATCCGATGCCATTTTTCAAGCATTTCTAGTATCAACCGCATGAAAAAGACGGTTGGTTATTTCATCAATTGATCCGATACCTGAAATTGTAATGAGTTTACCTTGATTTTCGTAAAAATCTTTCACAGGAGCTGTTTCTTTATTATAAACAGCAATTCTATTTTCAATAATCGCCGGATCTGCATCGTCTGATCTACCACTTATTGCCGCTCTCTTCAACAAACGATTCTTTAATTCATTTTCTTCAACTTCAAGAGCCAGCATCAACGTTATTGAAGTATTAATTGATTTTAAAAAATTATCCAGAGCTTCAGCTTGAGCAGTAGTTCGGGGAAAGCCATCAAAAATATACCCTTTTGAAGAATTTGCTTTGAGAACCTCTGCTCGAAGAATGTCGATTGTTAACGAGTCTGGAACGAGGTGTCCTTTATCCATGTAACTTTTTGCTAATAAACCAAGGTCCGTTTCCCCTTTAATATTAGCTCTAAAGATATCGCCTGTCGATAAATGAATTAGACCATATTTTTCAATCAAACTTTCAGATTGAGTTCCTTTCCCTGCTCCCGGTGGGCCAAATAACACAATATTCAACATTTTATTCAGTTTTTAATTGGTATAAATCTTTCAAGTTCCTTCCTTTTTCATCATAATCTAATCCATATCCCACAACAAATTTATTGGGAATAGAAAAACCATTATATTTCGGAGGATTGTTCCCTTTAAAAGCCTCTGGCTTAAATAATAAAGAACAAATTTCGATTGATGTAGGATTTTGATTTTCTAAATTTTTAATGAGTGATTCAATTGTCAGCCCAGTATCTACGATGTCTTCGACTATAATTACATGACGATCTTGAATATCAACCATTAGTCCCATTTGTTGTCGCACAGTGCCAACTGATGAAAGACCTTTATAGGAGCTTAATTTAATAAAAGTAATATCGCAAGAGTTACGAAAACATTTCAATAAATCTGAGGCAAACATAAATGCCCCGTTTAGAACAATAATGAAAATTGGGTTTTTTTCTTTGTAATCAAATTCCAATTTTTTGGCGAGTACTTGTACTTCATTCAGAATATTTTCCGAGGGTATAAATAATGAAAACTGTTTATCGAGAATTTGAATTTCCATTCCTAAAATAGATTACTAAGTTAATTTATTCTTTTGAAAAGCAGGAATTTAAGGAACCTAAAAACAAATATATCTAGCTTAAATTTAGATTGAATAAAAAAAAGCTGGCTATCACAGCCAGCTATTAATAAACGTTAATCTTGTAATTCTTCTTTGAGTTTTTCCAGCTCTTCAATAGAACCAACTATTTGTTTTTGAAATGAACGTACGCCCGTTCCAGCAGGAATTAGGTGACCTACAATAACATTTTCTTTCAACCCTAAAAGTAGATCTTCCTTTCCGGAAATAGCTGCCTCATTCAAAACTTTTGTAGTTTCTTGGAAAGAAGCTGCGGAAATAAACGATTGGGTTTGAAGAGATGCTCTTGTAATTCCCTGTAATAGCGGTCTTGACGTTGCAGATTCAGCTTCACGTGCTTCAACCATTTTCTTATCTGCTCTCTTCAATTGAGAATTTTCATCTCTTAATTTTCGAGAAGAAACAATTTGTCCAGCTTTGATATTTTGAGAGTCTCCGGCATCAACAACTACCATCATACCAAACAATTCGTCATTGGCCTCCATTATATCCGCCTTGTGTACGGACTGTCCCTCTAAAAAACGAGTATCACCAGATTCAATTATCTCATTTTTGAGCATCATTTGACGAACGATAACTTCAAAATGTTTATCATTAATTTTTACCCCCTGTAGACGATATACCTCCTGAATTTCATTTACGATATATTCTTGTACTTTGGTCGGACCTTCAATATTCAAAATATCAATCGGCGTTATCGCGCCATCAGACAATGGCGAACCTGCTCGAACATAATCATTCTCTTGAACTAAAATATGTTTTGACAAAGGAACCATGTATTTTTTCTCTTCACCAGTTCTAGAAATAATTGAAATCTCACGATTCCCACGCTTAATTTTTCCAAAATGAGCAGTACCGTCAATTTCGGCTACCACAGCAGGATTGGATGGGTTTCGAGCTTCAAATAGCTCTGTAACACGAGGTAACCCTCCGGTAATGTCTCCTGTTTTACCAGCCAACCTTGGAATCTTCACCAAAATTTCTCCTGCCTCAATGATAACTCCTTCTTCGATAGCGATATGAGCATCTACTGGAAGAGAATATTCACGAAGTATTTCTTTGGATTTTGGATCGATAATATGAATACTTGGACTTTTTTTCTTGTCGCGGGTTTCAATAATCACTTTTTCAGTGAATCCTGTTTGCTCATCAACTTCTTCTCTGAAAGTTACCCCATCAATTATGCTATCAAAAACCACTTTCCCTTGGACTTCTGAAATAATTAGTGCATTGTATGGATCCCATTTACATATTACATCACCTTTCTTAACCTTGGCACCTGACTTAACTAAAATATCTGAACCATAAGGAATATTAGCATTCATAACAACAATTCCCGTTTTTTCATCAGTGATTTTCAATTCAGCTGAACGACCAACAACTACAGTACGAATCGTACCATCAGAATTCTTTCGGTCAATTGTACGAAGTTCATCAATTTCCAACTTACCATTGGCTTTCGCTTTAAGATCAGATACATCGGCAACATTTGAAGCAGTACCACCTACGTGAAAAGTACGAAGAGTAAGCTGAGTGCCTGGTTCACCAATTGATTGTGCTGCAATAACACCTACTGCATCTCCCATTTGCGCTAAACGGTGGTTTGATAAATTACGGCCGTAGCATTTTGCACAGACACCTTTTCTCATTTCGCACGTTAATACCGAACGAATTTCCACTTCTTCAATTCCTGCAGCTTCAATTGCTGTTGCTATCTCTTCTGAAATTAATTCACCCGACGAAACAATTAGTTTATCCGAATCAGATTCGTAAACATCGTGAACGGATGTTCTTCCCAAAATTCTGTCGTATAAAGGTTCTACAATTTCATCATTTTTCTTTAGAGCAGTTGCAACTATCCCTCTGAGAGTACCACAGTCTTCAGAATTTATAACAACATCTTGGGCCACATCAACTAGACGACGAGTAAGATAACCAGCATCTGCAGTTTTAAGGGCAGTATCTGCAAGACCTTTACGAGCACCGTGTGTTGAGATGAAATACTCTAGTATCGATAAACCTTCTTTAAAGTTTGATAAAATAGGATTTTCAATAATTTCTTGAGCGGTTGCTCCCGATTTCTGAGGTTTTGCCATCAAACCTCTCATCCCAGACAATTGACGAATTTGTTCTTTAGAACCCCGTGCACCTGAATCGAACATCATGTATATCGAGTTAAATCCTTGTCGGTCATTTTTCAACTGTTCCATCAAGGTTTGAGTTAACCTTGCATTTGTATGGGTCCAAATGTCAATAATCTGATTGTATCGCTCATTATTGGTAATTAACCCCATGTTGTAATTCATCATTACATCTTTAACCTCAGCATCAGCTTTGTGGACTAATTCATCTTTTTCTTTTGGTATTATTACGTCATCCAAATTAAAAGACAGGCCTCCTCTGAATGCCATCTCATAACCTAGTCCTTTGATATCATCTAAAAATTGAGCGGTGCTTGAAGTACCTGAAACTTTTAATACATGACCGATGAGATCTCTAAGAGCTTTCTTAGTCATAACGTCATTAATAAAACCGACCTCTGTTGGAACTTTTTCATTGAAAAGAACTCTTCCACAAGTGGTTTCAATCAATTTTAATTCAGGCTCTTCATCTTGATTCAAGTCATATGTTTTAACTTTAATATGAGCATGAAGATCTAGTTTATTTTCATTGAAAGCAATAACCACCTCTTCTGGAGAGTAGAAAACGCTTCCCTCGCCTTTAACTACATGATCGGCGGTACTTTTCTTACCTTTCGTTATATAGTAGAGACCAAGAACCATATCTTGCGACGGAACTGCTATTGGTGCGCCATTAGCCGGGTTTAGTATATTGTGAGAAGCCAACATTAACATTTGAGCTTCAAGAATGGCGGCATTTCCCAAAGGTAAATGAACGGCCATTTGATCCCCATCAAAATCAGCATTAAAAGCGGTTGTCACCAATGGGTGAAGACGGATTGCTTTACCTTCAATCAATTTTGGTTGGAAAGCTTGGATACCTAGTCTATGTAGTGTAGGTGCTCTATTCAAAAGAACAGGATGACCTTTCAATACATTTTCTAAAATATCCCAAACAATAGGCTCTTTTCTATCAACTATTTTCTTCGCAGACTTGACTGTTTTAACGATACCCCTCTCAATCATTTTTCTTATAATGAAAGGCTTGTAAAGTTCGGCTGCCATATCTTTGGGAAGTCCACACTCATGTAATTTTAGATCAGGACCAACAACAATAACCGATCGGGCAGAATAATCAACACGTTTGCCGAGTAGATTTTGACGGAAACGACCTTGCTTTCCTTTTAGTGAGTCGGAAAGTGATTTTAAGGCACGGTTTGATTCAGTTTTAACAGCACTCGCCTTCCTCGAATTATCAAAGAGCGAATCTACAGATTCTTGAAGCATTCTTTTTTCATTTCTCAAAATTACTTCAGGTGCCTTAATTTCAATTAGTCTTTTCAAGCGATTATTTCTGATAATCACTCGTCGATATAAGTCATTTAAATCTGATGTAGCGAATCGACCCCCATCAAGAGGAACTAAAGGGCGAAGTTCAGGCGGAATTACAGGAACAACTTTGATAATCATCCATTCTGGTCGATTTTCGATTCTTTGTTGTGAATCTCTCATTGACTCAACCACCTGTAAACGCTTTAGTGCCTCATTTTTTCTTTGTACTGAGGTTTCATGATTGGCCTGGTGACGAAGATCATAAGACAATTGTTCAAGATCTAAGTTTTTCAACAAGTCATGAATTGCCTCAGCCCCCATCTTTGCAATAAACTTATTTGGATCGCTGTCTTCAAGATATTGATTTTCTTTAGGCAGGGCATCTAGAATATCTAAATACTCTTCCTCCGTTAAGAAATCAGTTTCTTTTAAATTAATTCCATCAATTGTGTTTACAGCACCAGTTTGGATGACAACATATCTCTCGTAATAGATTATTTGATCTAATTTCTTTGTTGGTAAACCCAATAAATAACCTATTTTATTCGGTAATGATCGAAAATACCAAATATGAGCAACCGGAACAACTAAAGATATATGACCCATTCGCTCACGCCTAACTTTTTTTTCAGTTACCTCTACCCCACATCTGTCACATACAATTCCTTTGTATCTTATTCTCTTATACTTTCCACAGTGACATTCATAGTCCTTTACCGGACCAAAAATACGCTCACAAAACAAACCATCTCTCTCTGGTTTATACGTTCTATAATTGATGGTTTCCGGTTTCAATACTTCCCCACTTGACTGCTCCAAAATCACTTCTGGAGAGGCTAATGAAATTGTTATTTTATTGAAACTACTTTGCTTTTTTGGTGTTTCTTTTCTAAAAGTCATTTTTACTTTATTTTAAGACTTAATTAATCCAATGAAATATTTAAACATAAACCACGAAGTTCATGCAACAAGACGTTAAAAGATTCAGGAATTCCAGGTTCCGGAATATTATCACCTTTAACAATTGCCTCATATGCTTTTGCCCGTCCTACGACATCATCTGACTTAACAGTGAGAATTTCTTGTAGGATGTGTGAAGCACCAAAAGCCTCGATAGCCCAAACCTCCATCTCTCCAAAACGCTGACCTCCGAATTGAGCTTTCCCGCCGAGCGGCTGCTGTGTAATAAGAGAGTATGGTCCAATTGAACGGGCATGCATCTTATCGTCAACCATGTGAGATAATTTTAACATGTAAATGATTCCTACAGTTGCTGGTTGATGGAATTTTTCTCCTGTTCCACCATCAAAAAGATAAGTTTTTCCAGAACGAGGAATCCCAGCTTTGTCAGTCAATTCATTAATTTGATCAGGAGTAGCTCCATCAAAAATTGGTGTAGCAAATTTAACTCCTAATTTTTCACCTGCCCATCCAAGAACGGTTTCATAAATTTGACCCAAATTCATTCGTGAGGGTACGCCAAGTGGATTAAGAACAATGTCAACTGGTGTTCCATCCTCCAAGAAAGGCATATCTTCTTGCCGAACGATATTCGCTACAATCCCTTTATTACCGTGGCGACCTGCCATTTTATCACCAACCTTCAATTTACGTTTTTTGGCAACATAAACTTTGGCTAGGCGAACAATACCGGCAGGTAACTCATCTCCAACAGAAATATGAAATTTTTTACGTTTGTAAATCCCCAATAAATCGTTTGCTTTAATATTAAAATTATGTAATAATCTTATAATTAACTGATTGATATTTGGCTCAGAAGTCCAATTAAGAGGATTAACAATAGAATAATCAATTGATATTAAATTCTTTTGGTTAAACTTTGTTCCCTTTTTAATTATTTCTTCTTTAAAATTATTGTAAACTCCTGAAGCTTTGTGCTCACCTAAAATTTTCAACAACTTATCCACTAACTGATCTTTCAAACTTGAGAGTTCGATTTGATAATCGTTCTCAATTTTGTCCAAAATAGGTTTGTCTTGTGTTTTAGTTTTTCGATCTTTGACAGCTCGTGAAAATAATTTCTTGTCGATTACAACTCCTCGTAGTGATGGACCGGCCTTCAAGGATGCATCCTTCACATCACCAGCCTTATCACCAAAAATTGCTCTTAACAACTTTTCCTCTGGAGACGGATCTGTTTCACCTTTAGGTGTAATCTTTCCAATCAAAATATCACCTTCTTTGATTTCAGCTCCTATCCTGATTAAACCATTTTCATCTAAATCTTTTGTAGCTTCCTCACTAACGTTTGGTATATCTGATGTCAATTCTTCCATTCCTCTTTTTGTATCTCTTACCTCAAGAGAATATTCATCTATATGGATAGATGTAAAAATGTCATCACGAACCACCCTTTCAGATATTACGATTGCATCTTCAAAATTATACCCTTTCCAAGGCATAAATGCCACTTTTAAATTTTGTCCTAAGGCCAATTCTCCTTGCTGCGTGGCATAACCCTCACAAAGAACTTGACCTTGAATAACACGGTCACCTTTCGAAACAATTGGTTTTAAGTTGATACATGTACTTTGATTCGTTTTCTTGTATTTTGTTAAATTGTATGTTACAATTTCACTATCAAAACTGACTAATTTGTCGGTTTCTGTCCAGTCGTATCTTATAATTATTTCGTTTGCATCAACGTATTCAACAACACCACTTCCCTCGGCATTAACTAAGACACGTGAATCTTTTGCAACTAATCTTTCGATTCCGGTTCCAACAATTGGTGAATTAGGCCTTAACAAAGGAACAGCCTGTCTCTGCATGTTTGATCCCATCAGAGCGCGGTTTGCATCATCATGCTCTAGAAAAGGAATTGAAGAGGCCGCTATTGAGGCTATCTGATTAGCCCCAACGTCGACAAGATTAATCTTTTTAGATTCTACTAAAGGAAAATCTCCTTCAAAGCGAGCCTTAACTAGTTCACTTAGAAAATTTCCTTTATCATCAATTTGAACATTTGCTTGAGCTATCATTTTTTCATCCTCCTCCTCTGCTGCAAGATATAATGGTTCAGAAGCTAATTTAATTTTTCCATTCTCAACCTCTCGATATGGGGTTTCTATAAAACCCAGTTTATTGACCTTTGCAAAAACACACAAAGATGAAATTAATCCAATGTTTGGACCTTCTGGAGTTTCAATGGTACATAAACGGCCATAGTGAGTGTAATGCACATCCCGAACTTCAAATCCTGCTCTTTCACGGGAAAGTCCGCCTGGCCCGAGAGCAGATAATCTCCTTTTATGGGTTACCTCTGATAGCGGATTTGTTTGATCCATGAACTGAGAAAGCTGGTTTGTTCCAAAAAAGGAATTAATGACAGAAGAAAGTGTTTTCGCATTAATCAAGTCAATAGGCGTAAAAACCTCGTTGTCGCGAACATTCATCCTCTCACGAATTGTACGGGCCATTCTCGCAAGCCCCACACCAAATTGAGAATACAATTGTTCACCTACGGTTTTAACACGTCTGTTAGAAAGGTGGTCTATATCGTCTACGTCTGCTTTTGAATTAATTAATTCAATTAAATATTGGATAATTGAAATAATATCTTTCTTCGTTAAAACACGAGATTCCTCGGCTTGGTCCGTTTTCAACTTTTTATTCATTCTAAAACGCCCAACCTCACCAAGATCGTAGCGAGTATCGGAGAAGAATAATTTCTCAAATACTCCCTTTGCAGTCTCATAATCTGGTGGCTCAGCATTTCTTAGTTGACGGTATATATGTTCAACTGCTTCTTTTTCACTATTTGAAGTATCCTTTTGAAGTGTATTGTAAATCATAGTGAAATCAATATTTGAAGCATCCTGTTTGTGCAAGATTAATGCTTTAGCTCCAGAATCAAGAATCATATTTATGTGTTCTTCTGTTAATTCTGTTTCACGATCGAGAAGCACCTCATTTCTCTCTATGGAGACAACCTCACCAGTATCTTCATCAACAAAATCTTCAATCCAAGTTTTAAGAACTCTTGCTGCTAATCTTCTGCCGACAAGTTTTTTTGAATTTGCTTTAGTCACCTTGACTTCATCAGCTAAACCAAAAATCTCTAAAATATCTTTATCAGCCTCGTATCCAATTGCACGAAGTAGCGTTGTCACTGGTAACTTCTTCTTACGATCGATATAGGCATACATTACGCCGTTAATATCCGTTGCAAATTCTATCCATGAACCTTTAAAAGGAATTATTCTCGCCGAATACAGTTTCGTACCATTTGCATGACGACTTTGGCCAAAGAAAACTCCTGGTGAACGGTGCAATTGAGAGACAATAACTCTTTCAGCCCCATTTATAACGAAAGAACCTTTTGGTGTCATATAGGGAATAGTGCCAAGATAAACATCTTGGACGATTGTTTCGAAATCCTCATGCTCAGGATCGGTACAATAAAGCTTTAACTTAGCTTTCAGAGGGACGCTGTATGTAAGGCCTCTTTCAATACATTCGTCAATTGTGTAACGAGGTGGATCTATAAAATAGTCCAAAAACTCTAAAACAAATTGATTTCGAGTATCTGTAATCGGAAAATTTTCTGCAAAAACTTTAAATAGACCTTCACTTTCACGATTCTCGGGAGTTGTTTCTAATTGAAAAAACTCTTTAAATGATTTTAATTGGATTTCTAAAAAATCAGGGTAATTGTACTGATTTTTACTTGAGGCAAAACTGATTCTTTCAGTTGTTTTAATTTGTGTTGACAATGTTCGACAGTTTTAGTTTAAAAAACAAATTTTAAAAAAGAAAAAAAACTAAAAACAGAACAAGGTATCCCAATTTTGGGACACCTTTCTGTAAAATAATTACGAAATTAATTAATTTCAACTTCAGCACCAGCCTCTTCAAGAGACTTTTTAAGTCCTTCAGCTTCGTCTTTTGAAACACCTTCTTTCAATGCAGTTGGTGCGCCATCAACTAAATCTTTAGACTCCTTCAAACCGTTACCCGTTAATTCCTTAACAAGTTTAACCACGGCAAGTTTATTTGGACCACCAGCCTTCAATATCACATTGAATTCGGTTTTTTCAGCAGCGGCCTCACCACCACCAGTAGTCGCAGCTCCTCCGGATACTACAACAGGTGCCGAGGCAGCAGCCTCAATACCATACTCATCTTTAAGGACAGTAGCTAATTCATTAACTTCCTTAACTGTTAAATTTACAAGCGTTTCCGCTAATTGCTTTACGTCAGCCATTTGTTTTGATTTTAAAAAGTTTTACAATTTTTATTTATTTTCTAATGTTTTTAATATTCCGGCTAATTTAGAGCTAGCGCCTTTGAGGCCGGAAATAACATTTTTAGCAGGGCTCTGTAACAGACCAATAATTTCACCAACAAGCTCCTCCTTACTTTTCAGAGATTCGAGGGTAGCTAATTGACTATCACCAATAAAGATTGCCTCATCGATATAGGCACCTTTTAGGATTGGTTTATCACTTTTCTTTCGAAATTCTTGAATTAACCGTGCTGGAGCATTTCCGATTTCACTAAACATGATTGAAGTACCTCCTTTCAATGTTTGTTTCAACTCATTTAAATTTTTTCCTTCAACACGATCCATTGCTTTTTCAAGAAGGGCATTCTTCACAACTCTTAAACGGATGTTGCTCTGAAAACACTTTCGTCGAATGGTATTAATTGTCTCTACAGTTAACTCTGCCGTATCTGCTATATAGAACACGCTCGAGCCATTAATTTCAGCTGCTAAGTCGTCTATATATTTTGATTTTTCTTCTCTTGTCATTTTTTCTTAAATTTTATGCAGTGACAGATTTTGAATCAATTTGAATCCCTGGACTCATGGTTGCCGAGAGGTAAATACTTTTAATATAAGTCCCCTTAGCTGCAGAAGGCTTCATTTTAATTAAAGTCTGTATAATTTCATTTGCATTATCACGAATTTGATCTCCACCAAAACTGATTTTACCAATCCCGGCGTGAACGATACCAAATTTATCAACACGAAAATCTATTTTACCTGCTTTAACCTCTCCAACTGCTTTACCAATCTCCATGGTTACAGTACCTGTTTTTGGGTTCGGCATTAGTCCTCTAGGACCTAAAACACGTCCTAATGCACCAACTTTTCCCATAACAGATGGCATAGTAATTATTACATCGATGTCGGTCCAGCCTCCTTTGATCTTTTCGATGTAATCGTCAAGACCAACATGATCAGCGCCTGCAGCTTTCGCCTCAGCTTCTTTATCAGGTGTACAAATTACAAGAACTCGAACATCCTTTCCGGTGCCATGAGGGAGAGCGACAGTACCTCTAACCATCTGATTTGCCTTTCTAGGATCTACTCCCAACCGAACGGCAATATCAACTGAAGCATCAAATCGGGTGGATGAAACTTCTTTCACTAAATTACACGCATCAAGTAAGGTGTAGGATTTGGAAAAATCATATTTTGCCAAAATCTCTTTTCTTTTCTTTGCTATCCTTTTCATGATTCGAATTATTTAGATTTGGGAGCTCCACCCCCTTTAACAGTGACACCCATACTTCTCGCAGTACCCGCAACCATTTTCATGGCTGAGTCTACCGTAAAGCAATTTAAATCAGGCATTTTATCCTCCGCAATTACCCGAACTTGATCCCATGTCATAGAACCAACCTTCACGCGATTAGGTTCTGATGAACCCTTTTTAATTCTGGTTTGCTCTACAATTTGAACTGCTGCAGGCGGTGTTTTGAGAATAAAATCAAACGATTTGTCACCGTAAACTGTAATAACAACTGGAACTACTTTTCCTTGTTTATCTTGTGTTCTAGCATTGAATTGCTTACAGAACTCCATGATATTAACCCCTTTAGCACCTAGTGCAGGTCCAATAGGGGGCGCAGGGTTGGCAGCTCCTCCTTTAATTTGCAACTTTATTAAAGCCGCTACTTCTTTTGCCATTATACTATAAATTATGTAGTCAAACGTGAAATTTGTCGGGAAGCTTTGATCGACTGTTTCACTCCTACGGTTAATACAAACTAAACTTCTTTTTCTACTTGCATGTAGCTTAATTCAAGTAAATTCTTTCTACCAAATATTTTTACCATTACCTTAAGCTTTTTCTTATCTTCATTAATTTCGTCAATGATACCACTAAAATTATTAAATGGACCATCGATAACTTTCACCGACTCTCCTACAGTGAATGGAATTTTCATTTCTTCCTCATTTTCTGTAAGTTCGTCTACTTTTCCAAGAATTCTGTTTACTTCAGACAACCTCATCGGAACAGGTTTTCCACCTTTTTCCGCACCAAGGAAGCCAATTACATTGGTAATATTCTTAATAACGTGAGTCACTTCACCAATCAAAGCAGCTTCAATTAGCACATAACCTGGTAAGTATGCTTTTTCTTTCGAAATTTTTTTTCCGTTTCTTATTTGAAAAACTTTTTCTGTCGGAATAAGAACTTGAGATATGTAATCATTTAATTTGTGACGACTTATTTCCAGTTCAAGGTATTCCTTAACTTTTTTTTCTTTCCCACTAACAGAACGAACAACGTACCAACGTTTTTGTGTATCTTCCATCTTTTGCAAACTAGAACATGTTATAAATCATACCAATTAATCCTCTCCAAAATGAGTTCGAGTCACCAGTTATTCCAAAAACATAATCCATTCCAAATATGACTGCCGCCAAAAGAATGGATGAAACAACAACGAGAATGGTATTATTTTGTAGATCTTTCCAACTTGGCCAAGTTACATTAAATCTCATTTCTGTGTAGGTTTCAGTAAAATATTGTTTCAATTTCATCTCAATTTTATTTGAATAATGTTGCACGGGTGGTAGGATTCGAACCCACGACCAATGGTTTTGGAGACCACTACTCTACCAGCTGAGCTACACCCGTTTGGTTAAAAAAGGTGGGAAATAAACCCACCTTTCTAGCTCAAATGATATATATTATGCGACTATTTCAGTTACCTGACCTGCACCTACTGTTCTACCTCCTTCACGAATCGCAAATCTCAAACCCTTATCCATGGCAATCGGAACAATCAATTTTACATTAATTGTTACATTATCACCCGGCATTACCATCTCACGACCGTCTGTTAGGTGAATTTCACCAGTCACATCAGTTGTTCTAAAATAGAACTGTGGACGATATTTATTATGAAAAGGAGTGTGACGACCACCTTCTTCTTTTTTCAATACATAAATCTCTGCTTTGAATTCATGATGCGGAGTTGTAGATCCTGGCTTACAAATTACCATTCCACGCTTAATTTGAGTCTTTTCAATACCTCTTAACAATAAACCAACATTATCTCCTGCCTCGCCTCTATCCAAAATTTTACGAAACATCTCAACACCAGTAACTGTTGAGGTAAGTTTATCATCACCCATACCTAAAATCTCAACTGGATCACCTGAATTGATAACACCTGTCTCGATTCTTCCTGTTGCTACAGTTCCACGACCTGTTATTGTAAATACGTCTTCAACAGGCATTAAGAATGCTTTGTCCACGTCGCGTGGTGGTAATTCGATGTAAGTATCAACTGCATTCATAAGTTCTTCAACCGTTTTAACCCACTTATCTTCACCATTTAACGCACCAAGTGCAGAACCTTGAATAACCGGAGCATTGTCACCGTCATACTGATAAAAGGAGAGAAGTTCACGAACCTCCATCTCAACCAATTCAAGTAATTCTGGATCATCAACCATGTCCACTTTGTTCATAAAAACAACCATTCTTGGAACTCCAACCTGGCGACCTAAAAGGATGTGTTCACGAGTTTGTGGCATAGGACCATCTGTAGCGGCAACTACAAGTATTGCTCCGTCCATTTGAGCTGCTCCTGTCACCATATTTTTTACATAATCCGCGTGACCTGGACAGTCAACGTGCGCATAGTGACGGTTTTCAGTTGCATATTCAATGTGAGAAGTATTAATTGTAATACCTCTTTCTTTTTCTTCTGGGGCGTTATCAATTGAAGAAAAATCACGAGCAGCGGCAAGACCTTTACTAGCCAAAACGCTAGAGATTGCAGCTGTCAAAGTTGTTTTACCGTGGTCAACGTGACCAATTGTTCCGATGTTTACGTGCGGCTTGGAACGATCAAAATTCTCTTTTGCCATTTTTTAATAATTGTTACGATTAATAATTTAAGTTAAACCCATTTTATATTACAAGACATCATTATGTCGTTGTTTCATTTACAATAATGTAGAGCCAATGACGAGAATTGAACTCGTGACCTCTTCCTTACCAAGGAAGCGCTCTACCCCTGAGCTACACCGGCAGAAATTTGTGAGCGGGAGACGAGATTCGAACTCGCGACATTCAGCTTGGAAGGCTGACGCTCTACCAACTGAGCTACTCCCGCATCTAATTACTACCTTGTGGGGGTGGATGGACTCGAACCAACGATACCAAACGGTGACAGATTTACAGTCTGCTGCAATAGCCACTATGCGACACCCCCAACACTCCGAGCCGATGGAGGGATTCGAACCCCCGACCAGCTGATTACAAATCAGCTGCTCTGGCCAACTGAGCTACATCGGCTTGTGTTTAAAACATGATGTTAAAGAACATATCCCAAATTTCGGATTGCAAATGTACTACTTTTTTTTTTACCCACAATACTTACAAAGAATTTTTTACTTTTTTCGGGCCATGTTTTAAAAGAACTGCTAACTGCTTAAAATCGTTCGATTGTATTATGATAAGAGCTATATTCAAAATAAAACATTAATTTCAATTTTTAAAAGTTTATATGCGTTCGTTAATTATTGTTCTGTGTCTTTTTGAATCTTATTTAATTCAAATTTCCGCTCAATCATATCCAAGCGACAAACAAAAGTTTATCAAGTACATTGATCAAATTTTTTCTGAAAGTAATAACGAAAAAGTTAGGACTTTTGCAAGCACTAACTTACGAGATAATCTACTCAAAAATGGGATTGTTGACACTGAGACTTTTGATCAAATGGTTTCCACATGCAATACAATGGAATCAAATGGATTGAAATCCTATCCTGATATATTTAACTACTTATACTCAATTAATACCGTTTACGAGAATAAATTAGACACCGAAGTTATTTCAAGCTGGCACGACGTTCTGGATCAATTATTAGCAGATAAAAATAAAGTCACCAGTGAGTTTTTGAAGTTTTCAATACACTTTTTTCAATACGGAAAAATATCAGATGCAGGAAATTCAAAATGGTACTACCTTTTGGGAGAATTTAACTTTACAATGGATAAAGACCCCGTTATTTCTTTAAAAGATGGAAATTTGCATTGCTTGCTAACTGATAAAACATCAGGTGCTGATGCAACCGACAGCATTGTGATTCACAATACCAGCGGGATTCTAAATATTCATACCAAGAAATGGCAGGGCACAGCTGGCTCTTTAAATTGGGCAAAAACAAAAGTCCCCTCTCAGAAAATGTACGTAGAAATCATCAAAAACTACGAGTTAAATTTAAAATTGGCAGATGTACAATTGGATTCTGTTTTACTAACTGCTCCGTATTTTAAGAACCCGATATACGGTACAATTCAAGAGCAAAACAATACATACTTAAGGGAAATTGATCGAACATATCCAAAATTTATCTCGCATAATAAACGAGAAATAATAATTGACATTATGGATGGAATTGACTTTGATGGTGGATTTTTAATTGAGGGACCCAAATTAACAGGATTTGGATCTAAAGAAAATCCGGCAAAAGTTAAAGTAAAAAAGAATAAAAGCCCCTTTTTGATAATTTCTGGAGAGGTATTTGAATTTTCAAATAATTCAATCCAGTCTAATCAATCAAAACTTAAAATATACTTGGATAAAGATTCAATATATCACGATTATATAAACTTTTCTTTTAGTAATCAGTCTAAAGATTTAGAAATAACAAGACCGACAAAAGGAAGGGGTTTATCTCCATTTACAGATTCTTACCATGGTCTTGATATCCATGTTCAACGACTTCTCTATAAAATGGAGGCAGACGAAATACGGTTGACATATGAATTTGGTGCGTCAATTGATTCAAGAAATGCAAAATTTGAATCTTTAAATCTTTTTGATGAAAAATTATTTGATGCTTTTAAGGGACAAGATTTATCCAATCCTCTTTCACTTGCTGCCGAATATAGTCGAAGTAAACAAATAATCGAAATGAGTGACGGTGAATTTGCAAATGCAATTAATAAATACCTTACTCAATCTAAATCCTTAATTTTAGAGATGGCCGTTCATGGATTCATAAACTACGACACTGATGAAAAATCAATTCGTTTAAATGATAAGTTATTCAGATATGTCGATTGTAAAAAGGGTATTAGAGATTTCGATAACTTTTCATTCATGAGTAATTTAAAGCCTGAGTTAAAAAATTTCAGCCGTGAAGAAATCGAACAAATAAATTCAGACGCTGAACTACGTGAAAAATACAATCAGCTATTGAAAAATGAAGCGAGACGTAAATCTATACCAATATATGGTATTATTGATTTGAAGACAAATGATCTCAATATCGAGGGTGTTGATTTTGTAACTATTTCGAATTCGCAACAAACATATGTTACACCCAACTATTTAACAATTCTAGTTAAAAAAAATAGAGAGGTACACTTTGATGGAACAATCTATTCAGGGAAAATAGAAATTGAAACGGACATTGGAAAATATAACTACTTAGTTAATGAATTTGAAATAAAAAAATCTCCAAAAGTATTACTAACAGTAGAACCATTTACAGATAAAGAAAAAGATTTTGGTCAAATTAAAATGAAATCCTATTTTTCGAATGTAACGGGATCCCTAGTTGTTGATGACACATCAAATCGAGCGGGAAGAAAAAAGGAATTTACTGTTTTTCCAAAATTAACTGTCACAAAGCCTTGTTCCATATTTTACGATAAAATATTAAAAGGGGCATATGACTCTACTCGATTTTATGTTACCCTCGAGCCCTTTGAATTGGATAGCCTAGATAATTTTAAAGAAAAATCTCTATCATTGGAGGGTGAATTGACTTCTGCTGGAATTTTTCCTAGAATAAAGGAAAATATTAAAATTATGAATGATTACTCATTTGGATTTTCAACCAAAGCGCCTGAAGCAGGATATTCATTTTATGGCGGTTCAACAAATTATAAAAATAAAATAATTTTATCCTCTAATGGTCTTCAAGGATCGGGAAATATTACCTTTTTAAATTCAATATCCGAATCAAAAGGACTTACCTTTTTTCCGGATTCAACTATTGGTTTAGCTAATTTTATAAATAATCCCTCAGACGAAAAAATTAAATTTCCTGACGTATTTAATGAACGTACCTTTATCTGCTATATGCCCAAGAAAAAAATTTTAAAGGCATCAGCTACAGCTGATAATCCCATGAGATTATTCAATAATGAAGCACATCTTAATGGCTCGCTTATTTTGAATGAGCAAGGAATGATGGGTTTTGGTGAAATTGGTTTCAAAAATGCTTCCATGAATTCCAAAAACTATCGTTTTACACGTTGGAACATATTTGCTGATACCTCGAGTTTTTCCATGAAAAATATTTACAGAGTACAAGGAGACGATCCCTTTGCACTTGAAGTTTCAGGTGTTATTTCAAATATCAGCTTTGAAGATAGAAAGGGAATTTTTAATACAGGAAAAACTGAACGAATTAATTTCCCAGCGAACTCATTTTATTGTCAAATGGATCGATTTTTTTGGTACATGGATGAGGCCAGTGTTGATATGGAAAAAAATAAAGATAGAGAGACATCATTTCAGACCAATTCAACAGGAGAGGCATCCAATTTTCATTATTATAAATCAAATATTGACTCAACAAAGTTTATAGATTTCAAATCGATGAATGCAAAATTTGATTTAAAAGAACAACAAATTAATTGTAATCAAGTTTCGAATTTTAGGGTAGGTGATGTCAGCATCTTGCCAGATAGTGCCAGGTTGGTAATTAAAAAGGGAGGAGTTATTAAGCCCCTTTCAAACGCTATCCTAGAAACAGACAACAAAAAACATTATTTTGAACAATGTTACATCGAAGTATTTGATAAGCAAAACTTGAGTGCTGCGGGGAAATACAGATATATTGATGTTGATGATTCTATATCATTAATTCAAATGGATAGTATACTGTGTTCTAAAGGTAATACAACGGCCAAAGGGATTGTAGATGAAAAAAGAGGTTTTAAACTCTCCAAACAATTTGAATACTATGGAAATATTGAGGTTCTTTCCAAGGAGGACAGTCTAAAATGTGATGGCAGCACTCGATTGGCACATGAATGTAAATACAAAAGAAACTGGCTTGTTTTTAAGGATAAAATTAATCCGAGGAATATTCAGATTAAAATTGGAACTAATTTGAAAAATATCGATGATCAACCATTGGGAATCGGATTTTACTACGGTGCAGAAAAAGGGCGCATTTACACGACATTTTTATCGGAACCAAACTTATTAGAAGATCAATTGCTCTACACAGCCACAGGTTATCTCCAATTCAATAAAGCTTCAAACGAATACCAAATTTCATCGAAACAATTATTGCAACAAAGAAATCAAGGACTATCTTCTCAGGTTTGGAATACAGACAATTACCTCGCGTTACATCTTGATAACAATTCATGTAAAATGTCCGGTGAGGGTGAAATAGATTTTAAAATGGATTTAAATGACGTTAAAATTCAGTCATTCGGAACAATTGAATATGACCCTTTGAATAATAAAAAAACAACAATTAATATAAGTTCTCGACTATCTTTTCCTATCGATCAAGGCGTCATGGAGGGACTGGCAAAAAAAATTATTTCAAATGAATCAATAAACTTTGTAAGACAATCAGAAATCAATAATACAAATCTTTATAGGGCCTTAAAACATTGGTCAACAGAAAAGTCTTTTCAAAAAATGAAAGAGGAGATAATTGATGAATCTTTGAAAAAAATTCCAAAAGAAGTTGAACAGACAATTATTTTTTCGGACATCAATCTAATCAACTTCGGATCAGAAAACATGTCGAAGTTAAAAACAAATTCAACGCATGCACTCTTATTTTCTATATACAATAAGCCAGTTCTAAAAAGTATACCTTTTGAATTACTCTTCGAACAAAATTTAGAGCCAAAAAGTACAGACCAATTTGCTTTCAATCTCCTTCTAAAAGAAAACTTCTATTTTTTTGATTATAAAACTGATAAAAATAAAGGAAAAATGACTATCCTATCCGATGATGCGACATTTGCAAAAACAATAACAGATATAAAACCAAAATCGAGAAAAGTAAAAGATTTTGAGTATGATTTTACAAAAGATTCCACTGAATTCAATAATTTTAAACTAAATATTAGGTGATGATCGAATTTACATTGGTTATTTTTTCTATATTAATTGGCTATTTATTAGGATCAATTCCAACTGCAGTCTGGATTGGAAGAAGATTTCAGAAAATAGATATTAGAGAATATGGAAGTAAAAATGCAGGAGCAACAAATACATTTAGAGTTTTAGGAAAAAAAGCAGGTATCGTCGTGCTTATTGTTGATGTAGTTAAAGGAATTTTAGCTTCGATATTTCCAATTCTGTTTAATGATTTTTTTGAAATTAGTTATGCATTTTTGATTTGTTTACGTCTAATTTCCTCTATATTTTCAATGATTGGTCATGTTCTTCCAATATTTGCTCAATTTAGAGGTGGAAAGGGTGTTGCAACTTCTCTCGGGGTACTTATTGGGCTTCAACCATTGGCAGCCCTCATATGCTTTTCCTTATTTCTATTTATTTTTATTGTTTCAAAATACGTATCACTTGGAGCTATAGCCTCTGCTTCATTTTATCCGTTTATTGTTTATATGGTTGACTCAAAAGTTTTATTTTTTGAAATGATTTTTACCGTATTAATGAGTATTGCCGTTATTTTCACTCATCGTAAGAATATCTTGAGACTAATAAAAGGTAATGAAAATAAAATGAACCTTTTTAAAAGATAATTTTTCTTAGCCCCTTGAGAAAGATTTTATTCGATACAATTTTTTTACTTTTTTCCTCTCAATTTATTTTGTTTGGACAGAATATAATTGATAGTAAATCCCTCGATAAACTTTTTTGGAAAGGGAAGTATAAGGAGATAGAACAGGATTACTACATTTTATATTTACAAAATTTTAATGACCCGGAAATTTGTTTCAAATACGGCACATCTCTTTTGTTTGAAGCTGACAGTCTTCAAAATTTAATTAAAGCAAACAATTTACTTCTTTTTTCAGCTTCTCAGAAAACATCAAAAGCCGAATATCATTTTTTTTGTGGGCGAGCCTACCACGCGAGAAGCGTTTTTGATTCTGCATTGGTACAATTTGAATTATACAAGTCGAAAAGAGATAGAAAAACCATTGAATTGCCCGTCGAGCAATACATTAAATATTGTTTAAATGGACAAACTTTACCTAAAATAGCTATTGGAAGCCTAGAACGGCAAAATAAAGAAATTAGTATCGATCAAATTGGAATTGCATATAATTTACCGCAAATTATGCTCAATGGTGAGTTTATCAATTACAATACTGAACTAACTAAAATTGATATTAAAAAAGGAAATAAACCAGTGAGATATGTTTCTGATTTTCAAACTAAATATTTTGCGAGCTATGGAGATAAAGATGAGGGAGATAAAGATATTTATATGATTGAGCGATCATATGGCGGGAAAAAAATTGTGCGATTACCTGATTTCATAAATTCAACCGAAGACGAAGATTTTCCCCACTACGACGCAGAGACAAACTTTTTATATTTTTCCTCGAAAGGACACAACAGCATTGGGGGTTTTGATATTTTTCGAGTCAGTTATGATACAATTTTCAAAACCTTTGGAGATGTTGAAAACCTTGGCCTTGGTATTTCCACTCCATTTGATGATTATCTATTTATATATAATTCAAAAGTTAATAAGGCATTATTAACGACAGGATATCTTGGAAAAACGAATACCTATGCTATTTTTCGGGGTAATATCGATATCCCTAACAAACAAGGCAAAGATAATCAAGAAGTATTCATCACATTTAAAAATGACTTTAATTCTTCTATTAAATTAACCGAAATAGAGGTAATTGATCAAAATTCAGAAAAAATAGTCGGAAAATTTAAGGTGGATGACAACGGAAAAACCCAATTTAGTCTTCCTCCCGGAAAATACACCTATATGTTAAGTATTTATGGAACTGTGGATGATTTTACGACGAGTATTTCAATCCCAAATGGAAACATTCCGATTACTCAAGAAATAACATATCAATTGGATGAAAAAAATAATGAAAAAATTTCAATCACACAAATTGACACAGCAACTTATGAGTTTATTGCCAGAATCCTTACAAAAGAAGATAATCGAAATGAACTATTTTCAAAATCATCGAAAATACAGGATACATCTGATAACGTAATTGAAAATTATACTGAAAATGAGGCACTTACAAATTTAAATTTAACTGGTTTAACTAAAAATGAAGTGGTCGAAAAGATTTCAGATCGAATAATTGAGATAGAAGTCGCTCAAAAGGATAATGACCAACTTATGTCAAATCTAAATGTTGTCATTGCAAATAAAAGCACTTATTTCGATGAGCTTCAAAAAGAGATAGAATCCATTGAAAATAAGTTAAGTGAACTGCCAGAAATTGAGAAATTTGAGAAACTAAACTATTTAAAAAATTTAATCGCTGAACAACAAGATGTCCTCAACCAAAACCTATGGATGCAAAATTTAAATGACTCACTTCATGCTCTCAATTTAGAATCAAATCCTGAAAAAAGAAAATTTGACCAAATTATTGAATTGGGCGACCTTATTCGCGATTTATCATTGCAAAATAAAAATGACGAAGCATACATTAAAATCATTCAAAAAAATGAGCAAATACAATCTCTTGTAGTTAATTCAGTATATGAAAAAATTTATTCCAATGTATACGAGAATGAATTAGAGCAGGCAAGAATCGAAAAAAAATTACTTTCATTATCTGGAGAACATGAAATATTAATTGAAGAATTAAAAAATGTTGATTTGGAAATTAATAACAGCTCATTAAAAGAAAAAAATCAATTAGAAATCAAAAAAGAAGCGATCCAACAAAAAATTAATTCCAACCAAAAAAAAACTAACGCTTATCAAAAAGATTTACAAGAGTTAAGAGAAAAAATAATTGAACTTGAATCCAAAAGAAATCTTATTTCAATACTGACAAAAGAAGCTTCTGATGAAATTATTGGTTACGATGATGCTAAGAAAAAATATCTTTCTGAGTCTATTACCAATCAAACAAAAATTGATTCTATTGAGGACCTTATTAAAAAGTCATACGATAAATTAAGTTTGTCTGAAATTAGATATTTATCTGCAAATGAGTCATATCTTAAAGAAAAAGATAAGCTTGATGAAAACTCAAGTGACGAACAATTAATCCAAATTGAGCAAGAGTTACTCACCAATATTGAAAAATTATTATCCGAGGAAAATTCTGAATCAGTTTCAGAGGTCTTTGAGAATTATTTACAAGAAAAAATACAAGAAAGCAAAGCAAGAATTAATTCGTTATACGAATCCGAAATCATAACATCCTCCTCTGCCTCAAACGAAGAAAATTTAACTGAAAATTCAAACAGCAACTCAACAGAAAATCAATCCTCTCGTTCGCAAAATGAGAAGGAAAACCAAGCAAGTTCCTCCTCTGCTTCAAACCAAGAAAACGAACAAAATTTAACTGAAAATTCAAACAGCAACTCAACAGAAAATCAATCCTCTCGTTCGCAAAATGTGAAGGAAAACCAAGCGAGCTCCTCTTCTACATCAAACCAAGAAAACGAACAAAATTTAACAGAAAATTCAACTATCAACCCAACAGAAAATCAATCCTCTCGTTCGCAAAATGAGAAGGAAAACCAAGCGAGCTCCTCCTCTGCCTCAAACCAAGAAAACGAACAAAATTTAACTGAAAATTCAAACAGCAAC
>VGFL01000034.1 GCA_016868915.1 Bacteroidota bacterium
TTATCTCCAAAAGTGGATAATCCACGAATTCTAATATTGGAAGCACCACCTGGTGAGCCCGAATTTGTTGAAATATTGACACCAGAAACTTGTCCCTGAAGTGCTTGATCCATTCGAGATAAATTCATTTTTTCTACGTCTTCACCACCCACTTTGGATGTAGCACCGGTGAGTTCTTTCTTAGTGGCGGAACCATAGCCAACAACCACGACTTCATCTAATGAAACCGATGATATTAAAGTGACATTGATGTTCGTTTTGTTTTCAATTGTAATTTCTTGGGATTCAAATCCAATGAATGAAAATTTTAAAACAATATTGTTTGAGTCTGGCACAGAAATCAAGTACTCACCAAGATCATTCGATTTAGTTCCTTTATTTGTTCCTTTTATAACAATAGATACAAATGGTAGTCCATCTCCCTTCTCGTCTTTCACAACTCCCGTAATTTTTCGCTGGCTAAAAACAGTAGTCGTGAGCAAAATAAAAATTAGTAAAATGTACTGCCGCATAAAAATATTTTTTGGTAAAAATAGTATATTATTTTACAAAGTACAATAAGTGTAATTTTTTTATAAATCTAATTCCTGACTTGCAGCAAATTAATAACTTTGGATTAATTAATCAAATATGGCTAATAGAAATCGATTTTAATGCTTATTGATATGAATTGCAAGATCGCTCAATTTCGTTGCATAACCAAATTCATTGTCGTACCAAGAAACAACTTTGGCAAAATCATCACCTACAATCAAACCTGCACTTGCGTCAAAAATTGAAATGCGGGAGTCACCCAAAAAATCGGTAGATACAACGGCATCCTCTGTATAACCCAAAATTCCTTGCATTGAATTCTCAGAGGCATATTTCATAACCGATTTTATTTCCTCATAGCTTGTTTTTTTCTCTAAATTGACGCAAAGATCAACCACAGAAACATTTGCAGTTGGAACACGATAAGAAACTCCGGTTAATTTTCCTTTAAGTTCAGGAATTACTTTTCCAACCGCAGAAGCTGCACCCGTCGAGGAAGGAATGATATTTTGCATCGCTCCACGTCCTCCCCTCCAATCTTTACTTGAAGGACTATCTACTGTTTTTTGAGTTGCAGTAACGGCATGTACCGTTGACATTAAACCAGATCGAATACCAAAATTATCATGAAGGACTTTAGCAATTGGCGCTAAACAATTTGTTGTACACGAAGCATTTGAAATAATTTTCATATCAGATTGATAGGTATCATGATTTACACCCATTACAAAAATTGGTGTATCATCTTTGGGTGGTGCAGAAAGGATTACGTTGTTTGCACCTGCTGCTAAATGACTACTTGCTTTCTCATGATCAAGGAATAATCCTGTTGATTCAACAACGGTTAGATTTCCCAATTCACTCCATCCAATTTCAGCAGGATTTTTTTTGTCTGTAATCCGAATCCTTTTGCCATCCACGACCAAATGACCATTAGAAACTTGAATTTCATTTACCAATTTACCATGTGTTGAATCGTATTTTAGCATGTACCCTAAATACTCCGGATCAACTAAATCATTAATTGCGACAACCTCAATTTTTGGATTTTTCAATGCCGCTCTAAAAACCATGCGACCGATTCTTCCAAACCCATTAATTCCAAGTTTAATTTTATCCATAATTTCCTATCTTAAAACCCATGTTCCACCTACTGAAACTACATTTTCTAATCTTAAAAAATCCTTGTAATTTGACTCGTTTATTCCACCTGTTGGACAAAACTTAACTCCTTTGAAAACAGTTTCATAAGCCTCGAGAGTTTGTAATCCGCCAAAAAGATTAGCAGGAAAAAACTTAAAAAATTGAACGTCTAATTCTTGTCCTGTAATTATCTCACTTGGTGTTACCCCTCCCGGTAGAAAAGGAATTTTACTCTCATGTAACTCCCTAGCTAAGTCAGCTGTTAACCCTGGGCTTACCATAAAATCGACCTTTAAGGCTTTACATTTTTCTACTTGTTCCCTTTTAATTACGGTTCCAACTCCCACTTTAAATTCGAAACCATATCTTTTTTTAAACTCAGCAATGGCTTCAAAAGCATAGGGGGTTCTTAGGGTAATCTCAATGCAGTGAATTCCTTTTGAACTTAATTTTTGATAAATAGTATCAATTTCAGATTCGTTTTGTATTGTTACAACAGGTATAATTTTATTTTCCTGTAAAATTGCTTCAATGTTATTTTGCATATACTTACTTTAAATAATTCCAGCGCCTTCTTCTCCGTTATTAATCAAACCCCTTATTTTTTCGAATAGTTCCCTTCCATGACTTTGATTTTGATAAGGAATCGACCTTGCTTCTCGTTGTTCAAATTCATTTGCGTAGCAAATCAATTCGCCCGAAATCGCATCAAGACGAATTCTGTCGCCAGTTTTAATTTTTGAAATCAAGCCTCCTTCTGCGGCTTCAGGGTATAAATGAATTGCTGAAAGTACTTTACCTGATGCTCCCGACATTCTACCGTCAGTTACCAATGCAACTTTGAATCCTCGCTTCAATAAAATAGTTAATGAAGGAGTTAATTTATGGAGTTCAGGCATTCCTTTAAACTTTGGTCCTTGGAATGGTATTACGGCAATAAAATCTTTATTTAATTCGTCTTTTTTAAAGGAATTCAAAAAGTCATCCTGGTCATCAAAAACAATTGCTTCAGCCTCAATTACCAAATGTTTGTCTTCTACTGCAGAAGTCTTTATTACACAGGTCCCCAAATTTCCTTTCAATACTTTAATTCCTCCTTGAGGTGAAAATGGATTTTTTACATCTCGAATTATTTCTTCATTTAGCGATTTAACTGCGCCCTCAACATAATGAATTGTTCCGGCATTAATTTTTGGTTCTTTTGTATATTTTGAAAGCCCTTTTCCAAGTATCGTATTTACATCTTCGTGGAGAAGGCCATTTTCAAGTAAAGTTCTGATTAAAAAACCCATACCCCCGGCGGCATGAAAATGATTTACATCAGCGGCTCCGTTCGGATAAATTCGACAAAGTAGAGGAACTACAGATGACAATTCTGAAAAATCATCCCATGTAATGTGAATTCCAGCTGCTTTGGCCATCGCGGGCAGATGGAGTGTATGATTTGTAGAACCTCCAGAGGCCAAGAGACCAATTATTCCATTAACAACGGTTTTTTCGTCGAATGAAAATCCTATTGTTCTATTAATGTCTCTTGCATTTATATTATCAATTAAAACGCGAACAGCTTCTTTATTTAGCGCTTCACGCAGCGGCGTTCCTGGATTCACGAAACTACTACCTGGGAGTTGCAAACCCATGATTTCCATCAACATTTGGTTGGAATTCGCTGTGCCATAAAAAGTACAAGTACCTGGTGAATGGTAAGAGTCTGCCTCTCCTTTTAATAATTCTTGGCGACCAATTTTTCCTTCAGCAAATAACTGACGGATATGTGATTTTTCTTCGTTGGAAATTCCGGTTTCCATTGGCCCACCTGGTACAAAAATACTTGGTAAATGCCCAAAGCTCAGATTACCGATAATAAGTCCTGGTACGATTTTATCACAAATTCCCAGATTCATTGCTCCATCGAACATATCATGGGATAATGCAATTGCGGTAGAAAAAGCAATAATGTCTCTACTCAATAGTGATAAATCCATCCCTTCTTTTCCTTGGGTAACTCCGTCGCACATGGCAGGAGTAGCTCCGGCCATCTGAAGCGTTCCGCCAAATTCATTAGCAAATTTTCTTAAAAACGTAGGATAATTTTCGTAGGTTTTGTGGGCAGAAAGCATATCATTGTATGCCGAGATTAATCCAATGTTTGGTGATGCAGATGAAGAGATAGTTTTCTTATCGTGTGAGTCACAGGCTGCAAAACCGTGGGCTAGATTTCCGCATGATAGTCCTTCTCGGTATGCAAGTGGTTTGAAATTAGCCTCTACTTTATTAAGATATGCTACACGTGCTTTTTCCGATCTCTTTATTATTCGATCCGTTACTTCTTGGATTTTTGAATTAATCTGCATAGTAAATTTTTATATCGTTTCGTCTTGCTAGCAATTTATGAATAGGTAAATTCAGTTCGGTATTCAATAAAATGCCCTTTTTAGTTGGTCCCGTAATAATTAAATACATAGCTTGACAATCAAGTAACATCTGAAGGCTGCATGTAATTCGTTGTTCTGGAAATGAGGGCGCACTGGTATTAAAAATTGCTTTTTCATTTGAGTTTAGTATTTTTTCACTACTCTCATCTCCTGGAAATAAAGAGGCAAAATGACCATCCGAACCCATTCCTAAAATAGCAATGTCTGTGCGTTTTATAAATGAAACATAGCTTTCGTTTACTTCAATCAAATTAGCTGAATAATCAGAACTATCGTAGACCATTCCTTCCAATTTCGCTGTACTCCCGAGAGCATTACGAATCATTTTTTCGTTTGAAAACTCACCTGAAGAATCAATAAACCGCTCGTCCACTAAGCCCCATTTTACTTGTGAAACTAACTCCTTTTTTTCTGCAAGTAATTTATAAAGAGGTTCAGGCGTACTTCCCCCAGATAAAAGAACATTGCATTGATTCGTATGAGATATCGATTTTTGAATAGCAGTTAAAATTGACTCTAAACAACTTATAAAGAGCTCTTCTGTTGATAAAAATTCTTTTATATATATTTCGTTTGCCATTGTACCCCTTCGTCTAAAATTTGATCTCCAGGTCCCCAAGTTCCTGATTCATATAAAGATAATGGAATATTTTCCTTCCAATTATCTGTTATTGATTCAATCCAATTCCAAGCGGCCTCAAGTTCATCGTAACGCATAAATAATGTTTGATTTCCACGAAGAACGTCAATTAAAAGACGTTCGTAGGCATCAGGCATGCGTTCATCAAACGAGTCAACAAAATCTAGCTTTAAGGATATTGGTTTAAAACGATATCCTCCGGGTCCGGGGATCTTACTAAGTTGAACCAATTCAATACGCTCTTCCGGCTGTAAACGAATTACTAACTTATTTTGAAGTGGGTATTGGGAATCAGGAAAAATATTATGAGCAATTTCTTTAAAATTAATCACGATATCAGAATATCTTTTTTTCATTCGTTTACCTGTTCTCAAATAAATCGGTGTTCCTTTCCATCGCCAATTATCTATAAATGCTTTGATTGCAACATAGGTTTCTGTTTCTGAATTGTATTTCTCTATATCTTCGAGGTAAGAATTCACTTTTGTTTCACCAACTGTACCGCGTGTGTATTGACCTCTAACTACGTGTTCGGATATTGTACTTTTCGAAAATAAACGCAAAGCTTGAAGCACTTTTAGTTTTTCATTTCGAACGGCATTTGCGTTTAAACTGGCCGGTGGTTCCATGCAAACTAAACATAGTAATTGGAGCAAATGATTTTGTACCATATCCAAAAGGGCGCCTGTTTTGTCGTAATATCCGCCTCGTGATTCAACACCGAGGCTTTCAGAAACAGTTATTTGAATATTTTCAATGTTCTCTTTGTTCCAAGCTTTTTCAAATAAATGATTAGCGAAACGAAGAACCATTAAATTTTGAACAGTCTCTTTTCCTAAATAATGATCAATTCTAAAAATTTGGTCTTCATTGAAACAGGTGGAAATGATGTCATTTATCTGTTTACTCGAATTCAAATCAAAACCCAAAGGTTTTTCTAGTACGATTTTACTTTTCTTATCAATCAATTCTGAAGCTTTCAAAGCGTTACAAATTTCACCGTAAGCTGATGAAGGGACGGAAAAATAAAACACTTTTTGCCAATCAGGATTTTCATTAATTATCGATCGAAGAGCTGAATACGATTCTTTCGTCGGCTCTGGAATTTGAACTAGACTGATCGAATTAATAAATTTTGAAAAGTTTTCTTTCTTCTTGTTTTCATCATCGATGATGAAGGAGTTTAAATCATCAAAAAACCTTTTACCGGAGGCCCTTCTACTAACACATAGAATTTTAAATTTTGCATTTAATTGTCCGTCAATATAACGCTGGTACAACGCAGGTAGAATTTTGCGTTTACAAAGGTCACCGTCACCCCCAAAAATTACAAGATTGAAAGATTTGATGTTCAATTTTTCCATAAATTTTACAAATTTAATACTTATTGTTTAAATGACACTATCTTTTTTTGTAACTTGCATTAAATTTAAGAAATGTTAATAATTGTAGAGAGCGGGTCAACCAAGGCAGATTGGCTGATAATTGATGAAGGAATTCGTTATCAGCATCATACAATTGGTTTTAACCCATTTTTTCATTCATCTGAACTGGTAATAAAAAGTTTAGAATCTGATACTTATTTAAATAAGTGGTTTTCAAAAAGTGGAGAAATTTATTTTTACGGTGCAGGTTGTTCTTCCGACGAACTTCAAGAAATAATAAAATTGGGATTAAAATCTGTTTTTAAGCAGACAGAAGTTCATGTTGATCATGATTTATCTGCAGCAGGCTTGTCTGTATACAGAGGGTGTGATGTAATTGCTTGTATTTTAGGAACTGGTTCCAACTCTGTTTTTTTTGACGGAACGAATTTTATTGAGGTTGTACCCGCTCTCGGCTATATTTTGGGTGATGAAGGGAGTGGTAGTTTTTTTGGGAAGCAGATTTTAATTGATTTTTTATACAATAAATTGCCAAAACCTATGACAAAAGAGATAATGGAGCTTGGCTTAACAAAGGATATAATTTTCAAAAATGTATATATGGAGCCTAATGCCAATGTCTTCTTAGCGTCACTGAGTCCAATTTTAATAAATAATAAAGAGTTGGACTATTCTCAACAATTGATTCAAAGAGGATTTGATTTATTTTTAGACAACCATGTTTTATGCTTTCCAAATCACAAGGAGGCTGAAGTTTCATTTGTTGGGTCAATCTCTGCCTTGTTGAGCGAAGAATTAACACATGCGTGTACGAAAAAGGGAATTAGAGTAGGACAGATAATTAGAAGACCTATTGAGGCTCTCGTCAGTTATCATCAGCAAAAGCTTACTAAGTAAAACTCTTACAAGGACAGATTTTTAATTAAAATATTTTTATAAAATTTTGTGAAAATAATTTTTATATTTAATTTTAAGCTTGTCAAAATGACACTAAGTTAGTCTAATTAAAATTAAAAATTATGAAAAAACTATTTACTCTATTTTTTGCGTTTGCTTTTGGAACGCTTTCTTATGCTCAGTCAATCGGTATGATTGGCGATTTTTCAAACTGGTCTACGGACGAAGTAATGAATACAGACGATAGCGAAACGTTCACATTAACGGGTTACACACTGACTGTCACTGGAGGTGTAAAATTCAGACAAGACGGAGCATGGGATATAAACTGGGGTGATGCTGCTTTTCCATCTGGAATTGGCACACAAGGCGGGGCAAATATTCCGGTACCAGCAGGAACTTATGACATCTCGTTCAACATTACATCGGGAGAATATAGCTTTACTGCAGTTTCAACCGGTTATGATGTAATAGGATTCACAGGAGGGTTTAATGCATATGCATCTGTGGTAGAAATGGCTACCCTTGATGGAATTGATTACGTCTTCACCGATAAGTTTTTTGAGGCTCCAAATGTGAAATTCCAGAGAACGGCTCCCACTTCAACCACCTGGGGGGGGACAGATTTCCCTTCCGGTACTGCATCGGAGAATGGTCCGGATATTCCGTTAACTGTAGGATATTACAATGTTTCCTTTAATAAAAATACAGGAGCATACGATTTCGCGCAAGTACCAGTTGGTTTGATTGGATCAGCTGTTCCTCCATTTGATTGGTCTGTTGATGTTCCAATGGAATCTACAGATGGTGGTATTACACATTATTTATACAACTTCACGATTGGCGATGGTTTAGCAAAATTCCGCGCAAACGCAGGTTGGGCTATTAACTGGGGTGGTCCAGCTGATTTCCCTGCTGATACTGCCTTCCTAAATGGGCCAGATATCGCTGTTGCGGCAGGAACTTACGATACAATTTCATTTAACCGTTATACAGGGCAATTTAATTTTGGTGGTTCTGTAGAGCCAGGTTTGGGAATAAAAGATTTGGAGAAATTAAATGCTTCTGCTTATCCAGTTCCAGCTGATGATATCATCACATTTGTTTCGAATGCGAAAGATTTTGAGGTGATTATTACGGACTTAACGGGTAAAGTGATGATGCAAACAACAAGCTGTACAGTAAATATCAGTTCTTTCGCAACCGGAACTTACCTGTATCAGGTGAGATCAGGCAACAAAGTGGGTTCTGGTAAATTAATTAAAAAGTAATTTAGTTTTTAATAAAAGTAAGAGCCTGAGTTTAAGACTCGGGTTTTTTTTTTTAAATTTAATACGATGAAGTACTTTTATTTTATTCTATTCATTAGTTTTACAATTACAGGAAGGGCTCAAATTTTAACAGTGAATCCTGCTTTTCCGACTGTAAATGATGTTGTGACCATTACCTATGATGCGACTTTGGGTAATGCCGCTCTTATAAATCAAAGTCAGATTTATTGTCACACAGGACTAATAACAACCACAAGTACTTCGCCGACCAATTGGATGTATGTTCAGGGAACATGGGCTGCTGCAGATCCTCAGGTCATGATGACAAATATTGGAAACAATAAACATCAAATTACCATTGATATCGACCAATTTTACGGATTTCCCGCAAATGTTACCGTGTTGAAATTAGCATTTGTTTTTAGAACAGGAAATGGATCCATCGTTGGAAGGGAGGCTGATGGCTCTGATATTTTTTATAACGTCGTTCAGCCCAACTCAGGGCTGTATTCGCAATTATTTAGTCCAACGAATAATTCAACTATTTTAAATTTAGGGGAAACACTTTCAATCAGTGGACAATCAAGTGAGCCTTGCTCATTATCATTATTTGAAGACGGACAACTCCTAACCTCTCTCGCAAATTCTACCATCCTTAATTACAATTTGACAGCAACCACGCAGGGAACACATTTATTGAAATTAACTGCAGATAACGGTTCACAAACAGTTGAAGATAGCGTGAATTATACAGTAAATCCGTCAATCAATTTTCAAGATCCTCCATTGGGGACAATAAATGGGATTAATTACATCAATGATTCCACAGTCACTCTGCGTTTATTTGCTCCTGAAAAACAACATGTATATGTCATTGGTGATTTTAACCAATGGGTTCCTTCTGAACCCTATTTCATGAATTTATCGCTCGATTCAACAATATGGTGGCTTACGATAGATGGCCTTACTCCAGGACAGCGCTACGCTTATCAATATTTAATTGACGGGCATTTAAAATTGGCAGATCCACTGAGCACCCTGATCTTGGATAAAAACAATGATGCAGCCATTGGAGCGCTAACCAATCCCAATCCTCATCCCTATCCCACAGGATTAACGACAGGATTTGTAACTGTGATTCATCCAGGTGCAACTTCCTACTCGTGGCAAAACACAAATTTCAACGCTCCTGAACAAAAAGACCTTTTGATATATGAGATACTCGTCCGAGATTTCGTTCAGAAACGAAATTACCAAACCTTAATCGATACGCTCGATTATTTGGATAAACTCGGTATTAATGCAATTGAATTAATGCCGCCCGGAGAATTTGAAAACAATGAAAGTTGGGGATACAATCCTTCATTCCATATGGCTTTAGATAAATATTACGGCACTCCCCAAAAATTTAAAGAGTTTGTTGATTCGTGCCACGGACGTGGTATCGCAGTTATCGTAGATATGGTCCTAAATCATGCATTTGGACAAAATCCTATGGTGAATATGTATTGGGATGCGATCAACAGTCGGCCTGCAGCAAATAGCCCGTGGTTTAATGCCATTTGTCCACACGAACCGTATTGTTGGGGTTATGATTTCAACCATACGCGTCAAGCCACTAAAGACTATATTGACCGTGTGAACAGCTTTTGGCTCGAGGAATATAATATCGACGGTTTTAGATTTGATTATACAAAAGGTTTCATAAACAATGGAAATGGATTTAGCAACGACCGCATCAATATTTTAAAGCGAATGGCGGACACCATTTGGTCTGTTAAACCGAATGCCTATGTCATCTTGGAACATTGGTGCGATAATTCAGAAGAAAAGCAATTGGCTGAATATGGTATGATGCTATGGGGGAATTTAAATCATGCATACAATGAAGCTACAATGGGATATACTTCTACCTCAAATATTAGCAATGGTATTTATACTGCGAGAACATGGGCTGTGCCGCATTTAGTCACCTATATGGAAAGCCATGACGAAGAGCGTTTGATGTATAAAAATATTACGTACGGAAGCACGGCAAATTTAAATCATAATACAAAAGATGAATATACTGCATTGGGAAGGATGCAAACGGCAGCAGTCATTTTCCTTTCTCAACCGGGTCCTCGAATGATTTGGCAATTTGGTGAACTGGGTTACGACATCTCAATTGAATATCCTTGCAGGGTTTGTAATAAACCCATTCTATGGAATTATTTTACAGAGGCACGCAGAAGGCAATTGTATGATGT
Source organism: Bacteroidota bacterium (assembly GCA_016868915.1). Taxonomy (GTDB): domain Bacteria; phylum Bacteroidota; class Bacteroidia; order Flavobacteriales_D; family Crocinitomicaceae; genus UBA952. Next base: position 10,555 of record VGFL01000034.1, read on the forward strand.
CTATGCAGCAATGATGCACTTGAGAAATACATACAGTACATTTACTACATTGAATTTCAACTACATGTTATCTGGGGCTGTAAAAAGAATGAAGCTCAATGATCCGTCAATGAATGCTGTAGTTCTAGCCAATTTTAGTGTGTTTTATCAGGATGCAACCCCATCTTTTCACCACACCGGAACCTGGTATGAATATTTCACTGGAGACAGCATTGTCGTAACGGATGTAAATGCCCCCTTGAATATGGCTTTCGGGGAGTATCGTGTTTATACAGACGTGAGACTTGAACAGCCCGAAATAACAGATGCGCCTGCCTCTTTGGATGACTTAGTTATTGAGGAAGATGTGTTAACCTTGTATCCAAATCCAAGTAATGAAGAAGTCTCTGTACGTTTTACGACCAATGTTACAAGTGCCGTTCAACTTATTTTAGTGGACAGACAAGGGAAAACAATTTTACAGAAAAAAATCCCTGTTTTTGAGGGTCAGCATTTGGAAAAGATAAATCTTCACGGGATCTCTTCGGGGATTTACTCAGTTATTGTTATTCAAGGGAATCGAATTCAGACCGCTCAATTGAATATAGCTCCATGAGGTACTTTTTACTTTTAATTATTTTTTCTGTTTTCAAGTATGGAATGGGTCAAATTATTCATCCTGCAACGAATCAGGGATTTTTACAAAATGAAGTTGCCTCCATTTATATTCAATTACCTCCAAATCAACTTGATGTATTGTTAGGAGACAGCCTTTATTCGGACCATGAATTTTTGGCTCAGTTTTCTTATCAAAGCGCCAACTTTAACCTGAATCTTGCCCAAGTGGGATTTCGTGTTCGCGGAAATACCTCAAGAAATGCAGGTAAAAAATCATTCAATATTGATTTTAACGAGTACGTTCCCGGCCAAAAGTTTTTAGATATTGATAATATGAATTTGTTGGGGAATCACAACGATCCTTCCCAATTACGCGCATGGTTTTCAGGAAAGATTTTAAGAGATGCTTCACTTCCTGCTTCAAGAAGTAGTTTCATAAAACTTTTTATCAATAACCAGTACAAAGGACTTTATTTAAATAATGAGGCGATAGATGATGAATTTTTACAATCTCGTTTCATCGATGATGATGGCGGTAATTTGTATAAGTGCATTTGGGGGTCAGATCTAACATATCAGGGCCCGAATTTTTCCTACGCGGCCACCTATGAATTAAAAACGAATAAAACCCAAAACGATTACAGCGGTTTAATCCATTTCTTAGAAGTATTAAATACAACTCCCAACAGTGCATTTCCTTGCGCTATTCAAGAAGTTTTTGATGTGGATTTGTACTTAAAAACCTTGGTTTATGAAATTTTAATTGGTCATTGGGATGGTTATGCGGCAAATAAAAACAACTTCTATTTGTACCAGCGTCCATCGGATGGAAAATTTATTTTCATGGAATACGATATGGATAATACGTTTGGTATTGATTGGTTTTCAATCGATTGGTCAACAAGAAATATCGATTCATGGTATTTTGGTAACAGACCGCTTATTCAAAAGTTATTTGCGGTTCCTTATTTTAAGGATCAATTTAATTTCTATATGAGTCAGGCATTAGATCTAATTTCAAACCAAAATTGGCTTCAGCAATTACAATCCAAGCAAAATTTGATTTCGCAAGCGGCTTTTGAAGATACATACAAACAGTTGGATTATGGATTTACAAATGTTGATTTCTCTTCGGCACTTACTGATGCTTTTGGTGCTCACGTGACCATGAGTATTTCTGATTATTTGAATGCCCGATTGCAAAGTGCACTTGCTCAAGTTCAACCATTTCAAGGCATAGAGAATCCTTGTCAGTCAGCAATTGAAGAAAACGACATGCCCGTTCACGTGATTGCAAGGTACGATTTATTGGGTCGGTTGATTACGCCAGAATCGAAGTCAAATCAAATGATAATTGAAATTTTATCAAATGGAAAAAGTAGGAAAACTTTTTTTGCAGATTAATCTTATCCTATGTCTGGGTTTAGAATGTATTGCGCAAAAGAATTTTAAAATTGAACATATTGAACCCATGAATTGGTGGGTCGGAATGAAGCATTCTCAAATTCAACTTTTATTGCACGGAGACAATATCTCGCGTTTTTCCGTTGAATCTCCCAGCTTCCCAATTTCAGACATAACAAAAACCGAAAACCCCAATTACCTGTTTGTCACCATCGAAACAAAAGACCGAAATTCGGGAAAATATCAGATTCGATTAGTAGATAAAAAGAAAGTAGTTGCCACCATTGATTATGAATTAAAAGAAAGACAATACGGTTCTGCGAATCGAAAAGGTTTTACATCAGAAGATGTCGTTTATTTATTGATGCCCGATAGGTTTGCCAACCTTTATCCCGGAGGAGATACGCATCCTGAGACTGCTGAAAAAGCAGATCGATCAAATCCTAACGGAAGACATGGTGGTGATATTCATGGAATCATTCAGCACCTTGACTACATCAAAGAACTTGGCGCAACAACCATTTGGACAACGCCTTTGTTAGAAGATAACGAAGAAACCTACTCTTACCACGGTTACGCACAATCAAACCTTTACAAGTGCGATCCACGTTACGGAAGTATATACGATTTTCAATTTTTAGTTCAAGAAGCGCACCGCAATGGCTTAAAAGTTATAAAAGATGAGGTTCCGAATCATTGGTCGAGCAAGCATTGGATGTTGAAAGATTTACCTTCTCAAACTTGGATTCATCAATTTCCATCCTTCACGCGCTCCAATTATCGTACAAGCACACAAATGGATCCATATCGAAGTGAAAAAGACAAACGTTCTTCTGAAGATGGGTGGTTTGATACGAGTATGCCTGATTTGAATCAAGCAAATCCGTTGGTCTTAAATTACCTCATCCAAAATACAATTTGGTGGGTTGAGTTTGCTGAGTTGGATGGACTGCGTGTTGATACATATTCATATAACGATAAGGAGGCAATCGCCAAATGGACAAAAGTGATAATGGAAGAATATCCAAATTTCAACATGGTTGGCGAGGTTTGGATGCACGACCAAGCGCAAATTTCATACTGGCAAAAAGATAGTCCAATAGGGTCGCTTCAAAGTTATAATTCAAATTTACCTGCTGTAATGGATTTTACATTACACGATGCATTTTTAGAGGCTTTCAAGGAATCAGAGCAAGGATGGGACAAAGGAATGGTTCGTTTTTACGAGAATTTCGTGAATGATTTTCTATACAAGGATCCAGCTAACCTTCTGATTTTTTTTGAAAACCATGATACGCAACGATTCAATGAATATTGCCCGGATATAGAGGATTATAAGCTCGCAACTACACTTCTGGCTACAACGCGTGGAATTCCCCAGATTTATTACGGATCAGAGATAGGAATGAAAGGAGACAAAGGAAAAGGTGATGCAGATATTAGAAGAGATTTTCCGGGAGGATGGCCAGGAGATACCAACAATGTCTTTACAGAAAAAGGAAGAACAACAGAGCAAAAAGCGTATTTTGATTTTTCTAAAAAGATATGGAATTGGCGAAAAGGAAAATCAGTAATACACACCGGATCATTTACACAATTTCTTCCTCAAAATAATGTCTATGTGTATTTCAGATACAACGAAAGTGAAACTGTAATGGTAGTAATTAACAATTCTAAAGAAGCTCAATTAATCGACTTATCACGATTTCGCAACTCACTTAAAAATTATAAGAGGGGGCTTGATGTAATATCAGGGAATATGATTCAATTAGAGGAACCATTGGCTATTGATTCTAAAAAGTCATTAATCTTGGAATTGAAATAACTTAGAATTTCACGAAAGACCGTGTAATTTTATGGTCCTCCATTAAAATAGTTATGAAATAACTTCCGTTTTGAATTTCAGATATATTCAATTTGTTTAGTACACTTCCTTTGTTAATTTTTGATTTCAATACTTCTTTTCCTGACAAATCTGTTACTAAAACATCTGCATTTTCATCCATTTCACTTGTTTCAATGGTGAGTTCATTAAAGGCAGGATTTGGATAAATAGATACTTTAAGGTTCGAAAAGTCTTCAACTCCACTTGTTGGTGAGGCCGTGCAAGCACATTTATTTTTTACCTCATTCGTAAGAACCACCTCGGGTGCCCGATAATTTGCTTTTACCCAACATTTCTGTCCAGGCTGAGTTCCTGAGGCATTTCTTATTCTCATGGTATACCAACCATCGTAAGTTGCAGAAAGTGTAAAGTCATAGGGACCTGTTTGAGAAATAGAATCCATTGATTGACAATCTTTATCTAAAACAATCAATTCAATTCCACTTAACGTATCTGACGGGAATACTGAAAAGAGCATTTCTGTGCCTGCTTTGGCATAAATTCTACCGACAGTTCTGCAATCGAGCGAATTAGACGGAAGCGCACCACCTTGTTGCAGAGAGGAAATATGTGAGTCACCTAAATCGTCGGCCATTTCCCACTCTTGTATGATATTTTCAGCTGGACGAACATAATTTTCTAAAATTCCTTGAGGCGCCCAAACTGAATATCCTCTTCTTCCTTGAGCTGCACTACCATCACATGGGGGTATCGAGATATCGACCTTTCCTCCTCCATAAACTATTCGTTGTGTGGTTCCGTTCGCTCCTGAATAATCAATTAGAATTGTCCCATCAGTCCAAGAGGTTTGTACTCCTGTTAAATTCTGCCATTGCGTCCAACTATCTGTTACAGCGACCAAAGCCTTCGCTTGTCTTTCAATGACTAAAGCATCCGCAGCTTGCCATCTGACCAAGTAAGCACCTTCCTTGAAACGAAGATTCTGATGACACCAAAGTAAGTTTTCGATATCACTTCGGGTTGGCAATGTTGAATCTATTTTTGGATCGTGAGTAAAACGATTTCCATTGTAACCGATGTTAAACAAATCCTCAAAGAAAATCTGTGGGGCACCATCAACAGCTAATGCTAGCGCGTGAACCATGCTGTTGCGACCGTCATTTGGTTCCACCTCGGTACCGAGAGCCGTATTCCAACCGATGTAATTGCCCTGTGTATTCAATTCTGGTCTAAAAGTGTCGTGATTGTTGACAAATGGAACGGTTCGTTGTCTATTCAATTGTTGAGTACCTGGCAAGGTTGCCAAATCGTAATTTCCATTCCCTGCGACAATATTTCTTAGATTGCCACGTAAAGAAAAATCAAATGTCCCTGACCTGTTTTGTACTTGATTACACCAGTTATCCATTTCAGTGATTCCTCCAACCCATTCTCCAACTGAGAAAAATGCACTTCCTCCGCTTGCCCATCCTGCATTGTTTTGTAAATTCCACAATATATCTTCTGCTACGTATGGGGGAAAGTGCTTAACTGCATCCAATCGAATACCATCCCAGCCCATTTGTTTTTTGTACCATATCATCCAATTTCTCATTCCATTGCGCATGTAATTACTTGTTTGATTTGGATTGTAAGTAAGCGCATTGCTGCTTTGACCAAAGGCAGTGCTTTCGAAAGAAATATCAGGACCCCAATAAGGCGTATTAATCTCGTTGGAGCAACAAGGATTGTCGGGATTCGGATAAAAGTTCTGCCAATTTTTTGGGAATCTTCCTGCGCGCGCGAAATAATTTAGAGAGGTTTCATTGTTTCCGGGTGTTGAAAAACAAGTGTATCTAAAATTTTTATACTTATTTGTTTCTCCATCGTCCATCGCTTGAGGATCTTGGCCTCCGCTGCCTGTCTGACTTCCAGCACCAACCAGATGGTTGAGTACAATGTCTTGAATAACATCAATTCCGTTGGCCTTGAAAACGGCCATCATGCGTAATACCTCGTCCTTGTCGCCCATTCTTGTTTTCATAGAGCCTTTTTGCCACTTATCTCCTAAATCGTAATGGTCAAAGGGCGCATAGCCCACACTGTTCGAACTTGTATTTTTAATGGTTGGGGGAATCCAAACTGCGTCAATACCCAAAGATTTCAGTCTGGGTGCTAATTCTGTGAGGTAATTTGCCCATCCATTTTGGTAATTGTTATTCCAGTAGTCCCACCAAAAGCCCTGAAGGACCAATTGACGATTTGTTGGATTTACATTTGGGGCATTGGGATTAGTTGACATGAAATTATAGGCTCCCGTTGAACTATTGAATGTAATGTTATATTCACCGGCTGGAACGAGGATATTTGGCCCGTTCTGAACGCCAATACCTGTCGGAAAGCTTGAATTCCCCCAATTTACTGACCAAGAAGCATTTTTCCTAAATTTTAATTCTACGGAATTATTAAAAGTATATGTTAATGTCCAGTTTGTATCGTTCGTAGAATTCATATTGACGTCACTGGCCCAATTGGTGAAGGTTCCGATAATACTTACATTCTGCCCAAAAATTGAAAGAGCTAAATTTGAAAAAATAAAAATGGCAAAAATCTTTTTCATACTGTTTTAATTTTAGGGGTGTGAGCGGTATAGCAGTTACCGGATTGAATACTTATACTTTCCCCGAAAATGAATAGCTCAAGGTCTTCAGCTCCTTTATTCTCTATTTCAAACTCATGATGACTAACGCTAATTTTAATTGGTTTATTTTTTACGAGGATTTGAAATTGGTAACTTTTCCAATTTTTTGGAATTACAGGTCTAAAAACAACACGGTCTGAAAATACGCGAATGCCTGCCATACCTTCTACAATTGCCATCCAAGTTCCCGCCATACTTGTAATGTGTAAACCTTCATCTGCTTCGCAGTTGTAATCATCAAGATCAAGACGAGAAGTTAGCAGATAAAGTTCATAAGCCTTATCTAAACGACCGATTTTAGCGGCAAGAATGCTGTGAACGCATGGCGAAAGAGAAGATTCGTGAACGGTTTTTGGTTCGTAGAAATCAAAGTTGTCTTCAATCGTATTCAGATCAAAATGATCCTCAAATAAATAAATTCCTTGCAATACGTCGGCCTGCTTGATAAAAACAGAACGCAGTATTCTATCCCAAGACCAATGTTGATTGATTGGACGTTGGTTTTCAGGAATGTCATTTACTGTTAGCTGTTCTTTATCCAGAAATCCATCTTGTTGCAAGTAAATGTTAGATCCTTCGATTTTTGGCAAATAAATAGATGCCGTAAGTTTTTTCCAAGATGTTATTTCAGCTAAGGACAATCTTTCAAAAGAGGAATCGGTAATTTTTTCATTTACTGTTAATGCGTATTCAAGGCACCATTTCGCCAAGTAATTTGTATACCAGTTGTTATTGACATTATTTTCATATTCATTTGGACCGGTAACTCCCAACATTACATAAGCTTTTTTATCTTCTGACCAATTGAACCGTTGTGCCCAAAAACGCGCAATAGCAAACAACACAGGTCTCCCGTATTGCATTAAATAAGATTCATCATTGGTATGTCTAATGTAGTTGTAAATGGCAAAGGCTATTGCACCGTTGCGGTGAATTTCCTCGAAAGTAATTTCCCACTCGTTATGGCATTCTTCTCCGTTCATTGTGACCATCGGATAGAGTGCAGCACCGTTCTTAAATCCCAATTTTTGGGCATTCTCAATGGCTTTGTCCAATTGGTTGAAGCGGTAAATTAATAACTGACGTGCAACTTTAGGATCAGCAGTTTTGAGATAGAATGGCAAGCAATAAGCTTCTGTATCCCAATAAGTGGCACCACCATACTTTTCACCTGTAAATCCCTTGGGTCCAATGTTCAATTTTTCATTTTTACCGGTGTAGGTTTGGTATAATTGAAAAATATTAAATCGAATTGCCTGTTGTGCTGTAGAATCACCTTCAATGATAATATCTGCTTTATCCCAAATATTTTTCCAGGCTGAAATATGATCATCCAGTAATTTATCGAAACCATTAACGTACGCATCCCGCACCTTATTTATGGATCGAGGGATGACCGAAAATTCAGAATGATTTAGAGTTGATGAAATTGAAATGTATTTCTTCAAGGTATATTTGGTTCCTTTTTCCAAGAAATGTTCAAAGTTATTCTCCACATAGAAATCTTTGGAAAAGGTGTTCGGGTGGATATCCAAAAGTTCGTCTTTTCTCCAAAATGAAAATCTCATGGCTGTCGAAACAGTGAAATTCGTTTTCTTAGTACGTGTGCAAACGTAGCCTTTTTTCAAATCCACTTTGTGACTGTCTTCTTCCCAGAAAAACTCATCGTAGTTCGAATCGTGATTCATGACTTTTCCATCTAAATAAGGCGTGAACTTTACGTTTCCACTAAAATTAATTGGAGTTACTGAGTAACGAATAGCAGCTAACTCATCATCGGCCATTGAACAGAGACGTGTCGACTCTATTTCAAGCTCTTTTCCCGATTCAAAACGGACTCTAAACTTTCGAATTAACAATCCTTGCTTCATGTCTAATTCGCGGTAGAAAGAAAGAATTGTTTGTTTATTTAAATCTAAAACTTTACCGTTTACTTCAATGTTTATTCCAATCCAATTACAAGCGTTTAAGACTTTTGCAAAAGATTCCGGATAACCATTTTTCCACCAACCAACACGTGTTTTATCGGGATAATATACCCCACCCACATAACTTCCTTGTAGGCTTGGACCTGAATAATTTTCTTCAAAATTTGCTCGTTGACCAAAACCACCATTCCCAATACTAAAGATACTCTCCGCTTGTTTTTGCTTGGATGAATCAAATCCATTCTCAATAATTTTCCAGTCGTCTATTTCGAACAAATTATGCATATTCCTCTAAGCTAAATTCGTTTAAAGTTGTCAAATAATAAGCTGCCTGATCAATTAGTGCGGGGTTTCCCACTCCAAACGCTAAAAACCCTCCAGCTTTTGCTGCTTGAATACCACTTTGCGCATCCTCAAATACAATGCACTCCGCTGGATCAACCCCCATCAGTTCTGCGCCTTTAAGAAAAACTTCTGGATGAGGTTTGGGATGAGAAACATCATTACCGTCTACAATTACATTAAAATACCTGTCAATATCTAGTTTTGTTAAAATTAAACGGGCGTTTTTACTTGATGAACCCACAGCGCATTTCAACCCAAATTCCTGTGCTTTTTTCAAGAGATTCAGAACTCCGGGTAACACGTTTTCTTGATTGAGGGCTTGAATGGAATTCAGGTAAAAATCATTTTTTTTGGTAAGTAATTCATTAAAGTATTGTTCAGAAATTGTTTTATTTCCCAATTTAAGAATTTTCGTTAAGGAATCTGCCCTACTTATCCCTTTCAACTGTTCATTATCGTATTTATCAAACGAAATACCCAATACCTTGGCCGTATTTTTCCAAGCTATAAAATGATTATGTTCCGTAGATACTAAAATGCCATCTAAATCAAAAATAAGGGCTTTAATTTTCTTACTCATTTTCTTTAATTCTCAGGGTGAGAAAAGCAGCTAATATAATAAGCACTCCGCCAATGGTTACCGCAGCCATTCTTGATCCATCCAACCAATGTTCCATTATTTTGCCGAAAAACAAGGAGGCTAAAATTTCAGGTAGTACGATAAAGAAATTGAAAATCCCCATATAAATGCCAATTTTATTTTGAGGTAAACAGCCTGTGAGCATAGCATAAGGCATAGAAAGGATGCTACTCCACGCAATCCCGACCAACCCCATAATAAGAAAAAGCATCCAAACGTCACTTTTGCTATTGACGAGATTAATCATTAATAATCCAAAACCACCAAGAATTAAACAAATAAAATGTGTCCATTTCATTGAGAATTTTTGTGCGAGTATAGGAAGGGCAAGAGCAAATACGAAGGTGATAATATTTTCAAAGGAATACGTCAAACCAGCCAGATTTTGACCGTCTGTGTACTCTTGAGTTCCTGGGGCTCCCCCAAAAATCTCAACGGCAACAGTTGGGGTGTAGAAGAACCACATAAGAAATAGGCCCGGCCAAGTAAGGAACTGAATTAATGCTAATTGTTTCATACGTTTTGGCATTGAAAAAATTGCTCGTACTATTTCTTTGAATCCAGCTCCAAATCCTTTTGATTGCTCTTTTTTTCTGTCTTCAATTTCTAAATCCGAAGGTGGATATTCCTTCGATGTAAAAACAGTATAAATCACAGCACCTAAAAATGCCACAGCTCCGATGTAAAAACTCCATTTTACATTATCTGCAATTTGACCTTTACCAGATATAGACGAAACATTCAACCAATTGGTAAAAATCCAGGGAAGGGCAGAGGCAATTGTTGCACCAAGACCAATAAAGAAACTTTGCATCGCAAAACCTTTGGCGCGTTGGTTTTCAGTCAAATTATCAGCAACGAACGCACGAAAAGGCTCCATCGAGATATTGATTGAAGAATCTAGTATCCAGAGCAATCCAGCTGCCATCCATAGGGTAGAAGAATTAGGCATTAGTATGAGACAAATGGAACTGAGAATAGCACCGATTAAAAAATATGGTCTTCGCCTTCCTAAGGTTTTATGCCAAGTTCGATCACTCAAATAACCTATTATCGGTTGAACAAGTAGACCTGTTAATGGGGCTGCCAACCACAAGGCAGGAATTTCTTCCGGTTTTGCCCCCAAGTTCTCATAGATAGAACTCATATTGGCCATTTGTAATCCCCATCCAAATTGGATTCCCATGAATCCAAAGCTCATGTTCCAGATTTGCCAAAAGGAAAGGGTTGGTTTCGTGTTTTGCATACTTTACAATTTTATCTGTATAAAATTTGATACTCCCACGATTTCATTTTTACTCTTGTCATACCTTTTTTAATTTTTACCTTACTCCCTGAAATGTATTTTTTGTAATTATCGGAAAGAGCAGATAAATCTACAAGAAAAGTCTGTTTTTTGGGAGATAAATTTAAAATTACGAGTACCGAATTTGACTCATGATTTCGTTCGTAAACCAATACATTTGGGTTACTTGTTTTTATAAAAGACGGAAAGCCACCAAAAGCGCCATTCCAAATTGCAGGATTTTGTTTTTTAAAATTAAAGAGTGACGTGTAGAATTTATTTTTATTGTAATTATTCCAATCGATCTTATCTTTTTCAAAAAATTTTAGTCGGCGATTAAATGATGACTCTTGGCCATTATAAATTAAAGGCATTCCATAAATGGTAGCTGCGAAAACTGCAAATGCTTCAACACCATCACCAAGACGCTCAAATTCAGTTCCATTCCACGAATTTTCATCGTGATTAGAAGTGAAATTTAGACGATAGGCATCGATCGGAAAACGTTTTTTTTCACGTTCAAAGTACGCAATTACGGAATCTGCATTCATTGTGCCTTTTGCAATTTTATTCATGACGTGATGTAATTCCCATGCATAGGTTACATCAAAAGCATCTTTATGCAATTTTTCCCCCTCGTCTTCTGCAAGCATAAATACAGGTTTAATCTTGTCCAACTCTCTGCGTACATCATTCCAGAAATCAATAGGTACCCATCCGGCAACATCACATCGATATCCGTCGATATTTGTTTCTGAGACCCAAAATTTCATGGCATCAATCATGGCATTGCGCATTTCTTTACTGTCGTAATTCAAATCAGCAACATCCCACCAATCTGTTCCAATAGTCGGTTGTAGATTACCCGCAGAGTCGAGAGTATACCAATCTTTATGACCTTCATCTACCCAAATATTGTCGGGTGAAGAATGGTTCGCAACCCAGTCAATGATGATTTTCATGTCCAAATCGTGGACAGATTTTACCAATTTTTTAAAATCATCCATAGACCCAAACTCAGGATTTACTTCCTTGTAATTTTTCACAGCATAATAACTTCCCAATGAACCTTTTCTATTTTTCACACCAATAGGATGAATAGGCATTAGCCAAATAATATCAATTCCCATTGTTTTTAATCGTGGCAGGTGAGAAATGATCGCGTTAAAAGTGCCTTCTTCTGAAAATTGACGCACATTTAATTCGTACATAACTGCGTTTTTACTCCACTCAGGCGTTTTCTTTTGTCCAAAGGCAGGCAAATGGACTAGAATAAAATATAATACCAAGCAAAGAAATATTTTAAGAGGCAAAATACTTGTGTTTTTCTTGTTAAACATATTCAATTAATGAAACATTAAGAAATAAGGGCAAATACATGAATGTATTAAATTTTCTTTTGGTTTAATTTTCTTGATAAGTAAAATTAATTAAATATTTATGAATGTGTCAAATTTACACTATGTAATTTTCATTTTTTTTTTAATTTTGGACATGATTGAACAAAGTGGAAGAAATTTAAACAAAGGGATCTCGGCCGACTGTGTAATTTTTGGTTTTGACTTCGAGAAAATTCAAGTTCTATTGATTGAAAGAAATCCAGTTCATTCTCAAAAACCTGAATATGCCTTACCTGGTGATTTGATTTATGATGATGAGAATTTAGATCATGCTGCTGGTCGAGTTTTGAAAGAATTAACTGGTTTAACAGATATTTTTTTGGAACAATTAGGTGCTTTTGGTGATCCGAACCGCCTTGATAAAGATGCAGACCAAAAATGGCTTAAAACAGTTCGATCCAACCCAGATGTTAGAGTAATAACAGTTGCATATTTTGCATTAGTAAACTTACGTTCTTTCAATCCAAGACCCTCTCACTTTGCTCGAAACGTTGTTTGGAAACCCTTAAATGAGATTAGAGAATTAGCTTTCGACCACCTAGAGATTTTAAATTCCGCAAAAAAGAGGCTGAAAACTAATTTGGATTTAAGACCAATAGGTTTTAATTTATTACCGGAAAAATTTACGTTAACTCAACTCCATAAGCTGTATGAGGCAATCCAAGGAAAAGAGATTGATAAGAGGAATTTTCGGAGAAAAATGGCGAAACTTAAAATCGTTGAACGCTTAAATGATAAGCAAAGAGGAGTTCCACACAAACCCTCGAATTATTATTGCTTCAACCTCGAAAATTACAACAAACTGGTGGAGGAAGGATTCAATAATTTTGGGTTTTAAAAAAGAGGAAAGAGAACATCTTCACATTTACTTTTTATAATCAATGCCAATTTTATCAATAACCACTGTTTTGTACTAGATTAGGATTTAAAATGACATCTGCATTCGGAATCGGATAGAGTTCTTTGTATGCAGCCAATGAGATTCCAGCAACTTCGCCGCCTTTAAATGCCCATAAGTAATCACCTCCTGAAAATTTTCCAAAACGAATTAAATCGGTTCTGC